>NZ_JBSFQL010000005.1:0-220000 GCF_053588675.1 Gordonia sp. NPDC003422 | reverse complement strand
TGCCGGTGACCTCGACAACGCTGAGGTGATCGACATGCTCGGCAAATGGTGCGGCTGGGCCCAGCGCTGCCGCATCAAAGAGTTCGTCAGAGTAGGCACCACCATCCGCGCACACCTCGAGGGCATCGCCGCTGCCGTGGACCGCGGATTGACCAACGGAACCCACGAAGGACTCAACACCAAAGTCCGATTGATCACCCGCCGAGCCTACGGATTCCGCACCGCCGAAAACGCACTCGCCATGATCCTGCTCGCCTGCGGACCGGTCACCCTCGAACTCCCATACCACACCCACACCCACCCACATCCATGACAGAAGAGCCGAAAGTTCTTCCCCTAGATTTTGCGGGCACGACGCCGTCGTGTTTCCCCAGTTCAGGAGGCTGAAAGCAGTAGCCGCCGGGTTCAGGAAGGACTCAGCAGCGACAGCGTGGTGCCCTGAGTCAGCACCAGATAGCCGTCGACCACCGACGCCGCGCCGCTGCTCAGACCGATCGTCCACGCGACCCGGCCGTCCGGTGCGAACGCGCTGAGTCGGTGTGCGTTGCCGAACACCATCAGGTCGGCCGAGGCGCCGACACAGCGGAGGTAGCCGATGTTGCTGTCGGGGTCGCGGAAGTCGGGTGGCGGCATCTCGCCGAGGATGGTTCCGTCGGTGAGCGCGAAAGTGACGCGGGAGCCGTCCTTGCGCGCCAGCGAGACCAGCGGACCACACGGGCGGGCCCCCGATTTGGATGCCTCGGGAGCATTGACCTGCCAGACGTCGTCGCTCGCCGGATCGCGCACCGAGTAGGTGCCGTGGGTGTCGAAAACCGTCGAACTGCTCTCGAGGACCGGCTTGGTCGACGGCCCCGTGATCACGCGGACGCCCGGGATCGTGTTGACGGGATCGGCGTCGAGTCGGACGTCGGGCATGGCGAACGTCGACACCCGCTCGTTGGCGGCCTCGCTGTACTCGACGACGAGTCCGCCCGGGTACAGCGTCATCTGGCATTGGCCGCAGGTGAGGTGCTCCTGCCCGTCGGTGCGTCGAAGTGCGTACTGGCTGCCGTCGGTGGTGGGGACGATCACCACGCTGCCGCTGATCTGTACCTCGTCGGTGAGGACGGCGTTGGCGAATCGTTTGGTCCACAGCGACGCACCGGTCGGCGTCATCAGGCTGACCTCGTACTTGAACTTGTTGATACGCAGAAAGTTCGGGCCGACACCGAACACCACTGCGGTGTCGTCGAGATCCGTCGTCGACGATGGGGTGCCGTCGTCACCGATGAGGTGGAAGCCGGGCTCGGGTGGGTCGCCCAGGTCGATTGCACATCCGATCTGTCCGGTGTCGGTGAATGCGCAGTCGCCCAGTCCGGCTCGAACCGGTTGCTTCCACAACGGCTTTCCGCTGCGGCGGTCGATGGCCATGAAGGCCCGGCCGAGACCGTTCGGGTAGGCGAGGAGCCAAGTGTCGCCGAAGGTGTCGGCTACGTCGATGGTGCCAACGCCCGAATGCCCGGGCAGGTCGGCGTCGGTGAGCGTCCACGAGACGTCGGGATTGTTCCGATAGTCGCGCAAGAGCCCGTACCCGTACTCGGTGTCGTCATCTTCCGGAGCGCCGGCCAGCACGACGCCGGCGGCCACCACCATCACCACGCACAACACGCCAACGACAGTCCCGATCCCAAACGGTAGACGCCGACGGACAGTGGCGATCCACGATCGGTTGGGCATGCCGATCAGTCAATCATCATTGTGTGGTCACGACCCTGTCGGGGAGGTGTCGGAGACTCGCCGAGACTCTGGCTTATGTTTCTGCGCTCCACGACCATGGATCGTCTCACGTTGCGGGTGTGGGATGAACCCATGAACTCAGTCAGGGATGCACTCCTCGGTATCACGGTGGTCACCACCGGGCTCAGCGCCGGTTTGCTGGCGGCCTTCGCCTACGCGGTGATGCCGGGTCTGGATCGTGCCGGTCCGGTGTCGGCCGTGCCGGCGATGCAGCGGATCAACGTCGCCATCCTCAATCCGGTGTTCGCCGTGATCTTCCTCGGCCCACTGGTATTCGGGGCGCTGAGCATCTGGGCGTTCTGGCGAAGCGACCTACGGTGGTGGATCGTCGCAGCGGTGGTGCTTATCGTGGTGGGCCTGCTCATCACCGCGATCGTCAACGTGCCGGCCAACGACCGGCTCGCTGCTGCCGGTGATGTGTCGGGCGGTGAGGTCGCCGCCGTATGGGCTGATTTCACGACGCAATGGGTGCGATGGAACGTCATCCGCGCGGTCGCCACCGTCGCCGCGTTCGCGACGCTGGTGGCCGGGCTCATCGCCGCCCGTTGACCGTGCGTCCCAAACGGTTCAGCGTGCGCTGACGAGGGACTCGGCGAGCACCTGCTTGAGTGACGCGCTCGGGCGCCCGCGGAGGTCGGCGAGGTCGGTCGACGTGGAGTCGAGGGCGCCACGGCTCACTCCGGCATCGGAGTCCGCGAGAATGGCTGCAACGGGGGCCGGTAGCCCTGCCCCGACCAGCGCCTCGGCGTACGCGGATTCGGGGATGTCCTGGTACCGCACCGGCTTTCCTCTCACCTCGGCGATGGCCGCCGCGATGGCGGGATGGTCGAGTGGTTCGGAGCCGGCGAGTTCGTACACCGCTCCCACGGTCCCCGCGATGAGGACGGCTGCGGCCGCGTCGGCGTAGTCGCGACGGGCGGCACCCGCGACGCGTCCGGCACCAGCGCTGCCGTACAGCGTGCCCGACTCGATCGCCGCCGGAGCTGATCCGACGTAGTTCTCCCAGTACCAGCCGTTGCGCAGCAAGGTGTGGGGTACCCCGCTGTCGGCCAGGATGTGCTCGGTCGCGAGATGCTCCTCGGCAAGCTTGAGCGGCGAGGTGTCGGCGTACAGGATGCTGGTGTAGGCGAGCAGGTCGACGCCGTTGGCCTTCGCGGCTTCGATCACGTTGCCGTGCTGGCGAACTCGACTACCGAATTCCGAGCCCGACACCAACAGCAGTCGGTCGACGCCGGAGAGTGCGGCCGACAGCGCTGCCGCGTCGTCGTAGTCGGCGACCCGCACTGTCACGCCCGCGTCGGACAAGTGCTGCGCACGACCTGCGTCGCGGACGATCGCGATGATGTCGGACGCCGCGACGCCTCGTTCGATCAGTGCCTCGATCGTCGCGCGTCCAAGTCCGCCGTTTGCTCCGGTCACTGCGTATGTGGTCATGCGTTTCCTTCCGTATCGCCGAACGCGTCGAGGCGCCGGCCATTAGTGGTTCTCTAGCAGCATGCACTTACTATTAGTACAGTGCAAGTGTAGGAGTTAGCGCTTAGGGTGTGGCTGGCATAGAATGCAGGTCATGACAGACGCGGCGTACGACGACGGGATTCCCGATCCCGCCTTGCTTGCCGACGTCTTCGCCCGTGACTGTGCGTCGCGCGACATCCTCCACAACGTCACAAGTCGGTGGGGTCTCCTCGCGCTGGCGGCCCTCGCCGACGGTGATCTGCGGTTCAACGCGCTGCGGCGTCGAGTGGACGGCGTCAGCGAACGGATGCTGTCGGTGACCCTGCAGTCATTGGAACGCGACGGTTTCGTGAATCGTGATGTGCTGCAGACGATCCCGCCCAAGGTGAAGTATTCGTTGACGCCGACCGGTCGCGAGGTGGCCGACCGACTGCTCGGGCTTATCGAGTTCGTCGAAGCCCACGTCGCCGATGTCCGGGACGCGCAAGGCACTTACGACGACACCCACTGAATCGTCAACGGGGGTGGGGTGGGTCAGAAGAGCTGGCCGAGGTAGAACTCGGCGCCCTGGTCGTCGGCGCAGCGGGCGGTGACGCCGTAGGGTGCGCGCTGGGGTTCGTCGATGACCCGACCACCCGCATCTCGTACACGCTCGACCGCCGCTTCCACGTCGTCGGCGATCCACATCGGCACCGCGACCGACGTGTCGGCACCGCCGCCGATGCCGATCTGCGGGCGGACGTCGTCGACCTCCCAGCCGTCGTCGATGCGCCCGGGATGGAACTCCCATCCGAGCACGCTGCCGTAGAACGCCCGCAGACGGGCGCTGTCGGGAGTGAGCACGGTCAGGTACGACATCTCGCCGATGCCTCGCGGGTGTTGCGGCGATCGCGGCGCCGCCGGGTCCGGCACGTGCACCGAGAATCGGACTCCTTGATCGTCGACGGCGTCGAGTACCCGAGCGCCATCACTCGACACCTCGTCGATGCTGCCGACCGCACCGCCGGCGGCGATGATCGCCTCACGCGCCGACCCGAAGTCGTCGACGGCGTACACGCAGTACAAGGTGTTGTTCCCGTAGTCGCCGGCCTCGGAAATGCCCAGGCGGTGACCAAGGTTGGTGACCTGGCGGCTCGCCGGGTCGTACTCCCAGCCGAGGACTGCGCGATAGAAGCGCGCGGCCCGCGCGGCGTCCGGCGTCTGCAAGGACATGTAGACGAGGTCGCCCTGCGCAATACGGTCCGACGCTGTGACAGCGCTCTTCGACGGTCCCGTCAGCATCCACCGATGTCCGAACGGATCGATGATGGTGCCGGTCCGATTTCCGTAGCCCTCGTAGGGTTCCCGCGTCACCGACGCACCGCCACGTCCGGCCCGCGCGACCGCTGCGTCGGTATCGTCAACGGCCAGCATCAGACTCACCGAGACATGCCCGGGAGTCGGTGCACGCAAACCCATGTCGGCGAACTCGCCCGCAAGATAGACCACGCCGCCGCCCATCTCGAGCTCGGCATGCCCGATGGTGCCGTCCTCCATGACGATCGGCTCACCACGGAGTCGGGCGTCGAGATTGGCGACATACCAGTCGATCGCCGCACGGGCGTCGGCGACGGTCAGGTAGGGCAGTGCTCCCGGCCGTTCGACGACCGGCTCGGATTGAGTTGGTGCTGAAACTGTTTCGACGGTCGTGCTCATGATGACTCCTTCGGGTAGGGTCGCGCCGCGACGGAGGCGATCACGCAACGCGTCAGCGAATGCGGCGTCCGGCGCGACCGGGTCGTCGAATCCGCTGTCGACACCGCGCAGGATGCGCAGCGGATCGCCGCTGGTGTCGGGGAACTCGGTGTTGTTCATACGTGACCTCCTCTCCGGCTCGATTGGAATTCGTTCTCCGGGTAGGCCGCGCGGAACGCGCGCTTTGCCCGGGTGAGCAGTGCCTCGGTGGCGCCGACGGTGCGGTCGAGGATCTGCGCGCAGTCGGCGACCGGGAGATCGTCGACGTAGCGCAACGTCAGCACCGCGCGGTGGGCCGGTCCGAGGGTCGCCAACGTGTGATGGGCAACCATCCGATCCAGATGGGCATCCCAATCGTCATCCGTCGTCTCGGGTAGCTCGTCCACCGGCTCCGGTGTGCGTTGCATCCGCCGCCAGTGGTCGGCCAACTTGTGCCGCGCGATTCCGATCAACCAGGGCGTCGACGGCACCGCCGACGCATCTCTGCGCACGGTGTCCATCGCGGCGAGGAAGGTCTCGGAGGTCACGTCCTCGGCGACCGCGCGGTCGGCGCAGCGCCGCACGACGTAGCCGTACACCGAGGGAAGTGCCTCGTCGTAGACCGATAGCAGCGCATCAGCACCGCCGGATTGACCGCTCACACCCTTATCGTCGTTCGTGGGGCCCAAAACCCGACGCCCTTCGCGCAAGTTTTTTCGTCAGGGCCGACGCGGCACCTGCCGTGCGCTGATCTCGACCACGGCGTCGACCACGGCCTGCGGACGGTCCATCGCGACAAAGGTGCGCGATCGGGGTACCTCGGTGAAGGTGGCGTCGGCGAAGACCGACGCCAGACGGCGGCCGAGTTTCGGCCGGAACGCGCGATCGGCGGTGCCCCAGACGACGGACACGGGTACCGCGACCTTCGACAATCGAGGCGTGATCGCGGCCAGTTCGGACGAGTCGATGGCGCGCAGGAAGGCGGCGAGGTCGTCGCGGATTCGTTCGTCGCTGCGCAACGGATCGAGGATCGACGCGGACAGCTCGGGATCGGGGTCGGTGACGAGCAGTCCGAAGCCGGCGATCGAATGGCGAAGCGCCGTCGAACGGTGCAGGAGCCCGACGAGCCGTTTGGTGAGGCCGGGCCGGGTCAGCAGGGCGAAGACGACAGGATACGGCTGCGGCGGAAACTGTTCGAATGCATCGCAATTGGTGAACACTACGCGGCTGGCGAAATCCGGGTCCTGATCCAGTGCGAACTGGCAGAGCGCGCCGCCGGTGTCGCAGCCGACGATCGTCGGGTCCGTGAGGCCCTGAGCGTCGACGAACTCGCGGATCAACCGGGCCGCCCCCACCGGCGTGCGATCAGCGTCTGGTCCCCAGGGGATGCGATGCGCGCCGAGTGGAAGAGTCGGTGCGTAACAACGGAATCCAGCGTCGGCCAGGCCTTGCGCCGCATCGGCCCACATCCGACCGTCGACCACCACCCCGTGTACGAACACCACCGGCGGATGGGGCGAGTCCTCCGGTCCGAAGATTTCGTATTCGATGGTTGCCGTGGCGAGTTCGATGGTCGGCATGGTGGCCTCCGTCGTAGGCTTGATGAGTTCAGTTACAAACACTCGGTATGAAAGTTACGTGCAGGCTGTATGAAAGTCAACCGTCGGACGCAGGCGGAGCGCACCGCCGCCACCCGTGCGGCCCTCATCGAGGCCGGCCGCGAACTCTTCGGCGAACACGGTTACGCCGACGTCGGAACGCAGGCGATCGTCGAGCGCGCAGGCGTCACACGTGGTGCTCTCTATCACCAGTTCGACGACAAGAAGGGCCTGTTCACCGCGGTATTCGACGAGCTCGAGCAGGAGGTTGTGGCGCTGTGCGCCGAGTCCATGGCAGAACTCGCGCCGACCGATCCGATCGCGGCTCTCAAGGTCGGCGTTCGGGCGTTTCTCGAGGTGTTCGCCGAACCCGTCCGACACCGCATCGGGCTCGTCGACGCGCCCGCGGTCCTGGGCTGGCAGGAGTGGCGAGCGCGGGGGGAGCAGTTCGGTTTCGCGCTCCTAGAAGGACTGATCCGGACCGCCATCGAGCTCGGGCAGGTGGCCGAACAGCCCACCCGCCCCATCGCGCATGTGGCCATCGGCGCGCTCGACGAGTCGGCGCTCTACGTCGCCGCCGCCGACGATCGGGAGCAGGCCACCGAGGAGATGCTCGTCGTGATGGATCGCATCATCGACGCGTTCGTGGTCTGATTGCTCAGCGTTCCAAGCTCTTTCGGTCCCACCCGCCCAGATCCGCGGCGATCTCGTAGGTGCTCTGCAGGAAGTCGAGCAGCACTGCGTCGGGATCGTCGGCTTCTCGAACCGCGGTGTAGGGCAACAGGAATTCGCCGAGGCCGGCGTCGAAATAGGCCGACGACGGCGCCACCGGAGCGGCCGTGAAGCCCTCGGGTTCCGGATAGGCGTAGGAGTAGAAGTAACCCTCGCCGTCGGGGCCGGGCCAGTAGCCCGCGCTCGACACTTCGTGCGAGTAGGCCTCCCACATCACCTCTGGGCCGCAATTCGGTGCTCCGCCAGGGTGTTTGGGGGCTTCTCGGCCGGAGAATCGTGTCACCGCGAGATCGGCTGCGCCCCAGAAGAAGTGGGACGGACTGACCTTGCCGATGAAGCGCGCGCGAAAGATCTCGAAGACCCGGTCGATCTGAACCAGCGCAAGCCAGAAGCGATGGACGGCGTCTGGGTCGTAGGCCACATGCTCCCGGTCCTCGTCGAAGGCGATCGCGCCCGGGATCTCGACCGGCATTTCCCATATCTCCGTTGATAACCCGAGATCGTCGAGCATCGCCATGACATCTCGGTAGAAGTCGGCCACCGGTCGCGACTCCAGCTTCAGCGATCGCTTCTCACCCGACGTCGTCGACACCACCAATTGGTGGTCGATCAGATCGAAGTCCATCTGGAAAGACGTGCTGCCGTGCGGGATCAGTGCGGTGGTGAGGCCGCGCGCCGTCACATACAGCGTCACATTCCACCAGTGACTCATGCGCGGAGTGTTGACCATGCGCACCTTGCCGACGATCTGCGTCATCAGCTGAAAAGTGTCGCGAGTGTCGGCCCACTCGGCGACGGGGATCTCGGGCCACGCGGAGTTCGTCTTGGATGTCATCGTGGAAGAGCACCTCCTGGTTGCTTGAATTCGATCGTCGCATTCCGATGAGTTCTCCGGTCCGGAACGGTCAGCACTGACATGGCTACCGCAACGATCAACTCCATGCTCCTGTCCAGCGACGACCCCACCCGCCTCGCGCAGTGGTACGCCACCGCCTTCGAGGCGAAAGTGGAGTCCACCCCCGGCGACGACGGCTATCAGGTGGTCGCGCTCGACGGCTTCTACCTGATGTTCGACAAGCGCGACGACGTGTCCGGGCCCAACCCCGGCGGCGCGCGAGCCATCCTCAACGTCGAGGTCGACGATCCGAGCGCAACCGCGAAACGGCTCGACGAACTCGGGGCCGCGTGGGTGAGTCCGCTCGAGGACCGCGACGGCAATCTCTTCGGCACCGTCGAAGATCCCGACGGCAACTGGCTGCAGATCCTGCGTCTCTCCGACGAGAGCGAAGCCCAGATGAGCGAGCCGAACCTGGCATTCAGTGGTTTCGCCGTGGGCGACCTCGAGGCCGCGGAAACGTTCTATCGGGACGTGCTCGGCATGCGGGTGCTGCGCTTCCCGATGGGCGTGCTCGGCATTCGTATCAACCGGCAGACGACGGTCATGGCCTACCCCAAGCCCGACCACACGCCGGCCGGCTACACGGTCCTCAACCTCCCGGTCGACGACCTCGACAAGGCGGTCGACGAACTCGCCGCCCAGGGCGTCGAGTTCCTGCGCTACGACGGCTTCGACCACGACGAGCGCGGGATCGTCCGGTCGGGCGAACACGGCGGACCCGACATCGCGTGGTTCACCGACCCGTCGGGCAACGTCATCGCGGTACTGCACGGCTGACGCTGCGGATCTCGGGGCGGAGAACCGATCCGTTCGCTCTGGGCGTATCAGATGGGGAACACCGCGCTGGCCTGGGCGGTTGTATGAGCCAGATCCCCGCCGCACCCGGTGTTCGACGTCATCTGGACAGACGTTGACTGTAGGTGTACACCCGACGACCACTAGAGTGGAACCAGGCTGGTCGACGTGTCAGTGCACCATGTCACACCCACGGCGGCCGGGGCGCTAGCAATGTGAGGGAGAACAATGTTCGAACGGTTCACCGACCGCGCGCGACGGGTTGTGGTTCTGGCCCAAGAAGAGGCGCGGATGCTCAACCACAACTACATCGGAACCGAGCACATCCTGCTCGGTCTCATCCACGAGGGCGAGGGCGTGGCCGCCAAGGCACTCGAGTCGCTCGGGATCTCCCTGGAAGGTGTCCGCAGTCAGGTCGAGGAGATCATCGGCCAGGGACAGCAGGCGCCGTCGGGGCACATCCCGTTCACTCCGCGTGCCAAGAAGGTGCTCGAGCTGTCGCTGCGTGAGGCGCTGCAACTCGGCCACAACTACATCGGCACCGAGCACATCCTGCTCGGTCTCATCCGCGAGGGCGAGGGCGTTGCCGCACAGGTGCTGGTCAAGCTCGGCGCCGACCTCAACCGGGTCCGCCAGCAGGTCATCCAGCTGCTCAGTGGCTACCAGGGCAAGGAGCCGCAGGAGGCGGGCACGGGCGGTCGGAGCAGCGAGTCCGGCACCCCGTCGACCTCGCTCGTGCTCGACCAGTTCGGTCGCAACCTGACCGCCGCCGCCGGTGAGGGCAAGCTCGACCCGGTCATCGGCCGCGAGAAGGAAATCGAGCGGGTCATGCAGGTGCTGAGCCGCCGCACCAAGAACAACCCGGTCCTCATCGGCGAACCCGGCGTCGGCAAGACCGCCGTCGTCGAGGGTCTCGCGCAGGCCATCGTCAACGGCCAGGTGCCGGAGACGCTCAAGGACAAGCAGCTCTACACCCTCGACCTCGGGTCGCTGGTGGCCGGCAGCCGCTACCGCGGTGACTTCGAGGAACGCCTCAAGAAGGTGCTCAAGGAGATCAACACCCGCGGCGACATCATCCTGTTCATCGACGAGCTGCACACGCTCGTCGGCGCGGGTGCTGCCGAGGGCGCGATCGACGCCGCGTCGATCCTGAAGCCGAAGCTGGCCCGTGGCGAACTGCAGACCATCGGTGCGACCACTCTCGACGAGTACCGCAAGTACATCGAGAAGGACGCCGCCCTCGAGCGCCGGTTCCAGCCGGTGCAGGTCGGCGAGCCGTCGGTGGAGCACACCATCGAGATCCTCAAGGGTCTGCGCGACCGTTACGAGAGCCACCACCGTGTGTCCATCACCGACGGTGCACTCGTGGCCGCGGCGACGCTGGCCGACCGCTACATCAACGATCGGTTCCTGCCGGACAAGGCGATCGACCTCATCGACGAGGCCGGCGCACGCATGCGCATCCGCCGGATGACCGCACCGCCAGACCTGCGCGAGTTCGACGAGCGCATCGCCGACGCCCGCAAGGAGAAGGAAAGCGCGATCGACGCGCAGGACTTCGAGAAGGCGGCCAGCCTGCGCGACAAGGAGAAGACCCTCGTCGCCGAGCGTGCCGAGCGCGAAAAGCAGTGGCGCAGTGGCGATATGGACGTCGTGGCCGAGGTCGACGACGAGCAGATCGCCGAGGTTCTGGGCAACTGGACCGGTATTCCGGTGTTCAAGCTCACCGAGGAGGAGACCACCCGTCTGCTCCGCATGGAGGACGAGCTGCACAAGCGGATCATCGGCCAGGAGGACGCGGTCAAGGCCGTGTCCAAGGCGATCCGCCGCACGCGTGCCGGCCTGAAGGACCCCAAGCGTCCGTCGGGTTCGTTCATCTTCGCCGGACCGTCGGGTGTCGGTAAGACCGAGCTCTCCAAGGCGCTGGCGAATTTCCTGTTCGGCGAGGACGACGCGCTCATCCAGATCGACATGGGCGAGTTCCACGACCGCTTCACCGCGTCGCGTCTGTTCGGTGCCCCTCCCGGGTACGTCGGCTACGAAGAGGGCGGCCAGCTCACCGAGAAGGTGCGCCGCAAGCCGTTCTCGGTGGTGCTGTTCGACGAGATCGAGAAGGCGCACTCGGAGATCTACAACACGCTGCTGCAGGTGCTCGAGGATGGTCGTCTCACCGACGGTCAGGGCCGCACGGTCGACTTCAAGAACACCGTGCTGATCTTCACCTCGAACCTCGGCACCAGCGACATCTCCAAGGCGGTGGGCCTCGGCTTCACCAAGGGTGCCGACTCGCAGTCGAACTACGAGCGGATGAAGCTCAAGGTCAACGACGAGCTCAAGAAGCACTTCCGGCCCGAGTTCCTCAACCGTATCGACGACGTCATCGTCTTCCATCAGCTGACTCAGGACGAGATCATCCAGATGGTCGACCTGATGATCGCCCGCGTCGAGACGCAGCTGAAGAACAAGGACATGGCTCTCGAGCTGACCGACCGGGCCAAGGGACTGCTCGCCAAGCGCGGGTTCGACCCGGTGCTCGGTGCCCGGCCGTTGCGTCGCACCATCCAGCGTGAGATCGAGGACCAGCTCTCGGAGAAGATCCTCTTCAACGAGATCACCGCCGGCCAGATCGTGCTGGTCGACGTCGAAGGCTGGGACGGCGAGGACGACGGTGAAGATGCCAAGTTCACCTTCACCGGTTCGGAGAAGCCGCGCGCGGTGCCCGACGCCCCTGTCGAGCTGACCAAGGCCGCCGACGGCGGGTCCGACGCGAGCTGACCTACGAGTTCAACCAACGACGGCGGCGTCACCTGATGGGTGGCGCCGCCGTCGTCGTTGACCGGGCGTCCCAAACCGTTGACCGGGCGTCGAGTGCACCCATCGCTCCCTCAGGAGTCTCTACCGCTCCCTGAGGTGCTCGAGGCGCTAGCCGAGAGCCTCGAAGGGCTAGTGAGACAGGGTAATTGGTTGACCAGGTAGCAGCCGTCACCAGGCCTTCGAGGCTCCTCGACTTCGAGACGCTCCATGCTCGTACCTCGCACGGGGCTCCTCAGCCCGGCGGCTAGCGCTCGTCGCACCTCAGGCAGCGGAATCTGAGGCCCAGATGCAAACCCTCCACGGATCCACGCTCAGGGAGCGGATGGGCTCGCCAACGCCGGGATTCACGATCGACGGAACGTTCGTTCGGTCATCGAGTAGGTTGTGTGGGTGCCATCACGTACCGAGAATTCCGACATCCCACCCGTCATCGTCGAACGCGACGGCGAGATCGCGATCTTCCGCCTCAATCGCCCTGATCGTCTCAACGCGTTCACCATGCAGATGGGGCAGGCGCTGATCGACGCCTTCGACGAGACCGACGCCGACGACTCGGTGCGGGCGGTCGTGCTGACCGGGAACGGCCGGGCCTATTGTGCCGGAGCCGATCTCGGCGGTGGCGCCGACACCTTCGACGCGTCGTCGATCACCGACGAGGTTCCGCCCGACGAGGGTGGCCGACTGTCGCTGCGGATTTTCCGGTCGCTCAAGCCGGTCGTGGTGGCGGTCAACGGTCCGTCGGCCGGGGTCGGCGTGACCATGACCCTGCCGGCCGACGCGCGCATCGCATCCGACGACGCGAAGTTCGGATTCGTCTTCGCCGCAAGAGGATTGGTGCCCGAGGCGGCGTCGAGCTGGTTTCTGCCCCGGTTGGTCGGATTGCCGACCGCTCTCCGGTGGACGATGGGCGCCACGATGGTGTCGGTCGACGAGGCGCTCGAACATGGACTGATTCAGCAGGTCGTACCGAAGGACGAGGTGCTCGCGACGGCCATCGCGGTGGCCCGTGAGATGACCGCCAACAGTGCTCCCGTCTCCGTCGCGCTGACGCGACAGTTGTTGTGGCGCATGGCCGGTGCGCCGTCGCCGATGGATGCGCACGTCGCCGACTCGAAGGCGATCTACTACCGCGGCCAGTCGGCGGATGTCTACGAGGGGGTGACGGCGTTCTTGGAGAAGCGCCCCCCGAACTTCCCGATGTCGGTCGCCAAGGACCTGCCGGACATCTGGTCGTGAGTAACGCCACCCCGTGCGGTTCGGGGGAGTTGTCGGGATAGGGCGTCGGCGATATGTGACACTGGCTGGATGAGTCGTCACCGGTGGTCGCACGCTGCGGTCATCGTGGCATCCGTGATTGCGGCGGCGGCGGTGATGATTCCCGGTTCAGCGGTGATGCCCGAGCCGAGTTACCCGGTGCGGTCCACCGCGTCGGGTTCGGACACACCGGTCCTGTCTGTCTTCGCGCTGAGCAAGTATGTGGCGCTGGGCAGTTCCTACGCGGCAGGCCCGGAGGTGCGCGGCCTGCGGACCGTGTGCCAACGATCGGCCGACAACTACCCGCATCAGGTCGCAGACGCCACCGACATGCGTTTGACGGATGTCTCCTGCAGTGGTTCGCGGACGTCCAACATCCTGCGGGTGCCGCAGCGTTCGCTGCGCGAGCCGCAGATCGCCGCGGTCACGCCCGACACCCGCCTGGTCACGATCACCACCGGCGGCAACGACCTCGACTACATGTCCAGGCTGCTCGCCCTTAGCTGCGCGAACGTCGACATTGCGCGCATTCATCCGTTGACGGCGAAGAGCTGCACCCGGCCTCACTCGGTTCGTTCCGATCCGACGCCGCAGGCCTATGTCGCCGTCGAGCGGGCCATCGTCGAGACCGTGGCGGCTGTCCGGGCGCGTGCCCCGCGTGCCGTCGTCGTACTCGTCGACTATGTGCCGGTGCTCGGGCGTGACGACCGGACCTGCCCCGGGTTGCCGCTGACTCCCGCGCAGGTGGCCTCGACACGCCAGGTGTACGACGCCATGACCGCCGCGACCGCCCGCGCAGCTGCGGCGTCAGGCACCATCCTGGTCCGCGCGTCCAAAGCCGGCGTCGATCACGGTGTCTGTTCGAAGACTCCCTGGGTGAACGGCTTCGGCCAGGGTGGCGTGTCCTATCACCCGAACGCCCGAGGCAAGGCCGCGGTCGCCGACCTCGTGTTGGCGACGCTGAGTCAGCCCTCGACGGTGACCGACTTCTTGGCGCGCGGTGTCGTGGTATCTGCACCGGTGACGTCCCGGTCGCCCTTACCGTCCCGGTAACGTCGCCAGAACACCGCAACAGCGGAGACGACGAGCAGTGCGGCGGTGGCGATGATCAGGTTCCCGGTGAGCGGCTCGATCACCAGGCGAACGGCGACGCCGATGCCGATCGCGACGATGCCCACGATCAGCGACCGTCCCGCGTTCTGCTGACGCCAGTCGAGCCGGTTGCGGCCGGTGGTGATGAGGCTGATCGGGCTCCGACGCAGCACCTCGACGATGAACACCGTCAGGACCACCGTGCCGAGGAACGACAGCAGCAGCAGCGGCCAGGGCGCGGAACCGGCGTGTTCCCGGATGATCGGCATCAGCGCGCTCAGCGCGAGGGCATGGGCGAGGTAGATGCCGAAGGACCGGTCGGCGGCGGTGCGCATGAACCCGTCGGCCACCGATCCGGGGCGTCGACGATCCTGCCAGAGCGTGCCCAGGCAGTAGAGGATCAAGATCACCGCGATATAGGCGAAGACGTTGTGCACGAGGAACACGTTGGACGCGCGTTCGATGCTGATACCCAGGTCGACCTGATTGACGAAGTACACGATGGTCGCCGCGATCACCGCGATACCCGCGGGAATGATCACCTTGCGCCACTTGACCATGAAGGCCTGGAACGCGGGGTAGTGCATCGCCGCGACGCAGCCGGCGAGAATGAAGAACTGGTACGGGATGATCGTCGCGACGAGATGCTTCGACAGCGCCACGTGCACCCCGGCCGGGATGAACTGCATCGGCGGGCTGGTCATCGCATAGATCAGCCAGAGATGGAAAGCGAAACTCGCGGCGAGCAGGTAGCGGTGATAGCCCCACGTACGCCGGAGCACCCACAGAATGCCCGGGAAGACCAGGTAGATCTGCATGCTCACCGACAGGAAGTACAGGTGGTACCACGCGTTTCCGGTGATCAGGTCGTAGCAGATCGATTTGATCGCCAACTTGATGGACTCGGCGGATTCGAAGTTCGACGCCACGTTCGACCAGCCACCGACCAGGTAGCGGCCGTAGACCCAGTAGAAGAGGCTCCAGGTGACGAACGGCAGTCCGATCAGCTTGTAGCGGCGACGCCAGAACGTCAGCGGCTTCAGCTCGCGGTCGCGGTACTGATACGTCAGGACGAAACCGGTGAGCGCGAAGAACGAGTACCGGGTGTAGCGCATCATCAACCCGACGGCACCGGTCGACATGTTCACGATGTGCGGGATGTTGAGGATGACGTGGTCGAGGATGACCGACGCAAAGGTCACCAGACGGACGAAGTCGATCTGGTAGAGGTGCTTGTCGGGCTTGCGCGTTTTGGCCGCCGGTTTGGGGTCGTCTCGCTCGTCGGGGTCGAGGTAATCCTCGGTGACCGTTGCTGGTCGCTCGGTAACGATGATCGCCTCCACTCCGTGCCGATCCCGGCCGGTTCTCGGTCCGGGTCCCGCGCAGAGGGTACTCCCACTACCTGTGAGGATCACGTTGGGTGACGTGCGACACGTCGAGGTGTTGCTACAGCGGCCCGGCATTGCTCGCGATAGCGAACACCACGGGCACCAGTGCGACCTCGAGAACACATCCGATCAGGGCGAACGGAAACGCCAGGCGTCGCGCGCGTCCTCGCGCGTTGATGACCAAGGCCGACGCCAACAGCAGCGCGAGGCTGCCGACGGCGGCCGTCCAGATTGCCGCATCGATCCACCGGGGACTACCGCACGCCTCGTAGGCGCACGCGTCCGTCCCGAAAGTCGTCAGAACGGAGAGGCCGAAGACCCCGACGGCCAGCAGCACGTGGCAGAACCAGATCACGATCGACGCGGTCAGGTCCACAACGCGCCGCGGGCGCTCGTCGGTCATGCCTCGACGATAGGTCGCGCGGGCATCCGACCGGAGAAATTCACTTGGCTCTGACCCGCACGTCGCACTACCGTCACCCGTTGCGGCGACTATCGTCGTCGGTAAGACATGAAACCCGACCCCAGCGAGAGGAGGTGGCGCACATGACCATCGTCGGAACCCGGAGCTATCGGGACCGCGAACCCGGTCACGGACTCACGTGTACCGCATTGCGCCCCGTCCCGAGCGCCAAGGATCTCGGGATCGTCATTCCAGGCTGATCCCGAATCGTTGGCGCACCGACCAGTTCGCCATCGTCTCGAGGAGAAGCCATGACCATCTTCGTCACCAACGCCGGATTACAGATCCTGGCGCGCGTCACCTGGCGCCGCGCGGCGGTGCTGCTGACCACCGAGGTGGCCCGAAACGTCGAGGGAACCCCGGTGATCCGGGTGGTGCATTCGCCGACGCTCACGCTCCCGATCCACAAGGTGGTCGCGATCAAGCGCAACGCCTACCGCCCGTTCGCCGGGAAGTCGATGGACTCCTACGCGTCGTCGCCGACGATCCTGCGGCGTGACCAGTGGATCTGCGCGTACTGCGAAGGTCCGGCCGACACCGTCGACCACATCGTGCCGGTGTCGCGCGGTGGGAGAAGCACGTTCGGCAACCTGGTTGCCGCATGCCGGTCGTGCAACGGTTTCAAGGCCGACCGGACCCCGCGCGAGGCGGGCATGGCACTACGCCATGCGCCGTTCGTCTACGACCCGTGGGCGGCGGACCAGAAAGAGGTCTGGGAGCTGTTCACCCTGCGGTGGAAGACCGACTGACTCTCACGTCGGCAACGGTTCGGCGTTGCGCGCCTTGAGCATCAGGGTCATCTGTCCGATCTCGTTGCCCTGATCGCCGATCATGGTGAGCGCCCACTGTTGGGTGGCCGTGCTCGCGCGGTCGTCGTTGAAGGCGTCCCGCGCCATCTCCTGGCCGCCGCGGTGGTGTCGGATCATCAACTGCAGGAAGTAGATCTCCGCTGCCCGGCCGGTCAGTGTCGACAGCCGACCGAGTTCGTCGACGCTGGCCAGGCCGGGCATGGGTGGTTGGTCGGTCGCGGGTCCCGAATGTTCCTGCGACGCAGCATGTCCGTGCGACCCATGGTCGGTGTGGCCCATCCACGACATCGGCGTGTCCGACGTGAGTGGCTCGCCCCACCATTGCAGCCAGCCACGCAGGGTTGCCGTTTCCGTGCTCTGCGTGAGCACCATGCGGTCGGCGAGTACGCGGATCTCGGCGCCGACGCCCGGCAGCCCGGACGCGGTGCGTGACATAAGAATTGCCTGGTCGTGGTGGGTCGACATGTCCTGGGCGAATCCGACGTCGACGGTGCTGGGCGCATCGGAATCGCTGTGCCGGGACTGCTGCCAGGCCGCGCCTGCCACCGCGCCGATCGCCAGGATCAGCACAGCGACCGAGGCGGCCGCGGCAATCCGAAGCGCGCCCGACCATCGTGATGCGCTCATCCGATCGTCGAATCCTGGTTTGGCGGTGGCGTATACACGCGCGGGCTCAGCTGCAGGGTGTAGAAGCCACCGTCGGCGCAGGTGGTCCAGATCTGGTTGCCGCGCCATTCGGGCGGCGAAAAGCACCAGTCGGTGGCCATGTCGCCGCCGACGACCATCCCGGTGCGCGGACCGATCATCTCCGGCAACGACACCTTGCCGTGCAGGATTGCCATCCCCAGACTCAGGAATTCGACGGCCGGCACGCCCGAGATCGAGCCGAGGACGTGCGGCGAGTTGGGGAGGTCGGCAATCGTGGCATTCTTCTGCGCCGGCGGATTGTAGTAGCCAATCTCCCTGATGCTCTTGATGTTTCGGATGTCGAAGACGCGGATGCCCGATGACTCCCACGAGCAGGCGAGTGCGGTCGGGTCGGCCGGACGGTCGACGGTGCAGTAGTGCGGATTGCTGTTGAAGACGCTGCCGCCCATGCCCGACCGGAAGTTGGTGTCGAGGTTCTTCGGGAGGTTGATCTCGAGTTTGATCTGAGCGGCGTAATCGGGCCGGTTGGGCCGGGTGACGTTGAAGAACTTGACTCCCCCGGAACCGAGTTCGTCGACCGTGACGATATAGGGCACACCGCGATAGGTGACCGGGATGGTGTGTTGGTTCACCTGTCCGTCGGGCCACAGGTACGTCGCGATGCTCGGTACCTGCGGATAGGGTGCCCGACGCTGGATCGCGCGGGTGTCGAGGATGTTGATCCCGAGTCCGTTGGAGATGTACATCCGGTTCCCGTCCGGCGTCATGCCGAAGCCGTGGCCCAGGAATCCGTGCAGGCCCTGCCAGATGACCCGAGGGACAGCGGGATTGGAGATGTCGATGGCCGACAGGTGGCCGGGCCAGATCCCCGACGCCCAGTACGTACGACCGTCGGGCGAGAACCCACCCTCATGGGAGGTGAAGGGTAGCGGGGTCGACACGCCCGGCCCGCGGTTGAGCAGACGCGGATGTTCGCAGTCGGAGATGTCGTAGACGGCGAAGAAGCCGCCACCCCACAGCAGAGGAACCGAGGTCGCCGCCAGCAGCTTGCGTTTCTTGTTGACCTTCAACGTCTCCCACGTGCCGCCGCGCATCGCGGGATCGGTGAGCGACCCGACGACGCGCGGCCGGGCGGGGTTCGACGCGTCGACCACCTGCACACCCGGCTGTCGGACAAAGTTGTTGCCGGGGAACAGACTTCCCGTGTAGCTGCAATGCTCGAAGGTGGCCGACACGATGCCACCACCCGCACCGCGCACGTTGCCGACCTTGGTCATGTTGCAGCGATAGCCGCGTCGGCTGCGGCCGGAGTTTCGGTCCTCCGCACTCACGTCGCCCTGTAGTCCGGGTTCGGGCAGCGAGCCCGGGCCGCACTCGGCCTTGGGGACGGAGACCTCGGAGATGTCGGGGAAGTAGTGGGTACTTGCGTGGGCGGGTGTCGCCGTCAGCGCGGTCGCCACCAGCGCGGCACCGACTATCAGTATCGCCACTGAACGCAGCACGCGCGGTCCGCGCCTACGCAACAAGGATGTGTTTGTGCGATTCCCCATCGAATCCCCCGGTACTCGCCCGCCGTGATCCAAGTCACCTTACTGAGCGGTCGGGTCGACCGGACGCAATTGGGAGAATTGGATGGTCAGTTGACCAACTGGCCGCGCACCCAGTCCAGATTCGCCTGCATGCCACGACGCCAGTCATCCATGCGCCGGGCGATGATGCGTCCTTCCAGATGCGGGTTCGCCTCGATGGCCTGCGACAACCGTGACGGTCCCGGACCAAGGCGGGCCCACTGCCGCACGATCGCACCCTTCGACGACGCGTCGACCTCGAACGCCCAGGTGGACCACGGCTCACCTTGGGGCCCACCCGCGGTCCAGACCCAGCGTCGTCCCGGCTCGACCTCGACGATCTCGCATTCGGCAGTCCACGTGCCGAGTCCTTCTGCGGAGTTGGTGCCGCGAAAGCGCGCCCCGACCACGATCTCGGCGGGCTCGCCGACCCACTCCGCCGACACCAGTTCACCGTCGGCCTGCGTCGGAAGCGCGATGTCGGCGACGATGTCCCACACGCGTTCGACGGTGCATCCCTCGATCAGTTCGGACACCTCGACGGTCGGTGCATCGCGATAGCGCATGCTGCGAATCCTCTGTTCGATGTACGGCGGGCCTACAGCTTCACATGTGCTGCAGGCGAGCCGGTTTCCGGGTCCGTGTCCGATACATCAGGAGCGCCATCGCGGCGGCAGCGAAGCAGGCGGCCGCGCCGACGCCGAGTGCGACGCGCGCACCGGCATACTCGCTGACCGCACCGATGATTGGTCCGCCGATCGGCGTCGACCCCATGAAGGCGACCGACCACAACGCCATCACCCGTCCGCGCATCTGGGGCTCGGATTCGAGCTGCAGGGTGGCGTTGCCCGTCGACATGAACGACACGCTGAGCCAACCGACGAAGAAGAGGGCGATGATCGCCAGCCACAGGGTCGGTGCCAGCGCGGTGAGTGCGATGGTGACGCCGAATCCGAAGGCGGCGAAGGTCAAGGTCCGCAGGCCCGTGGTGCCCCGCGCCGCGACGACCAGCCCGCCGATCACCGCGCCGATCCCCATCGACGACGTCATGAACCCGAACGCCTGCGGCCCTCCGTCGAACACCTCGCTCGCCGCGACGGGCAACGACACCGGGAACTCGTAGGCCAGCGTTCCGACGATCGCCATCATCACCAGCGGCACCCACAGTGTCGGGCGTCCGCCGACATACCGGAGCCCTTCGCGGAGCTGGCCTTTGGCGCGCGCCACCGGCTGTTCGTAGGTGATATCGGAAGTGCGCATGACCAGCAGCGACACCACGACCGCGACAAAGCTGGCCGCGTTGATGGCGAAGCACCAGCCGGCGCCGACCGCCGCGAGGATGACGCCCGCGGTGGCCGGCCCGACGGCTCGCGCCGCGTTCACCAGCACCGAGTTCAGCGTGACCGCGTTGCGGATGAGGTCGTGGCCGACGATCTGGTGGATGAATGCCTGGCGTGCCGGATTCTCGAAGGCGTTGTTGAGTCCGAGCAACACCGCAAGGATCGCGATCTGCCAGACCTGCACCCAGCCGCCGAGCGCGAGCGTCGCGAGGATGGCGGCGAGAATCCCCATGACCGACTGCAGCGCGATCATCAGCTTGCGCCGATCGACGCGGTCGGCGACCACCCCCGCGTACGGCCCGAGGAGCAGCACCGGCAGTGCTTGCAACGCGACGATGATCCCGAGGATCGACGCCGAACCGCTGAGCGTCAGTACCAGCCACGCCTGCGCGGTGGCCTGCATCCACGTCCCGATCAGCGACAGCGCCTGACCGCCGAAGTAGAGGCGGTAGTTGTGACTGGCCAACGACGCGAACACCGCACTGCGCGGGAGTTCGGGCGTGGTCATTATTTCGATGGTAGTTCGCACTCCGAACCGTCCACCGCTGCGTGAGGCCCTCCCGCTGCCTGACGAGCGAACGCGACCCTCCCGCTGCCTGACGAGCGAACGCGACCCTCCCGCTGCCTGACGAGCGAACGCGACCCTCCCGCTGCCTGAGGTGCGAACGCGACCCTCCCGCTGCCTGACGAGCGAACGCGACCCTCCCGCTGCCTGAGGTGCGAGCGCGACCCTCCCGCTGCCTGACGAGCGAACGCGACCCTCCCGCTGCCTGAGGTGCGAGGAGCGCAAGCCGCCGGGTTGAGGAGCGACGAGGGAGCGAAGCGACCCGACGCGTCTCGAAACCGACGAGCCTCGAAGGCCCTGGCGACGCGTCTCACCAGGTCCTTCGAGGCTCTCGGCTAGCGCCTCGAGCACCTCAGGGAGCGGTAGTTACTCGGTGCTGCTGTTCGCGGTACACCTTCAGCTCACGCCCGCACCCCGACCCAGCTGCGCGATTCCCGCCCCGACCAGTTGGCGAGCTGCTCGGTCAGCCCGGCATCCGGTCGGGATTCGACAACCGGCCCGAACGGCACATCGTCGTCGTCGCGAATGTCGGCGGAGATGAACTGCTGAGCGACGGCTAGTGCGGGTGCGACGATCGCGGGACCGGCCTCGGCGTCGGCCCCGATCGCGACGGCCAGATCCCACCCGTGCACCAGGGTCTCGTTCACATAGCCCCAGAGCGCGCCCGCGCCCGGCACGGTGCCCCACGGGACGGTGACCATCGCGGACAGTCTGGCGTCGTCGGACCACAGCTCGATGGCGTGGGCGACGGTGTCGGCGTAGGTCTGCACGTCGTAGATGTCGGGGTAAGGGTTGATCGCGAAGATGTCGGCGCCGGCGGCGAGGCCTTCGGCGCGACGCGCGGTTCCGATCAGATGTGCGCACAGTGCGCGGACGTCGAATTCGGTGCATGGCGTCGGGTTGCCCAGTTGTTCGTCGGTGACCGTGCGCATGATGCCGGTGGTCCAGGCGGTGGCTGCGGCGTAGACGGGGCGGGGATCGGCGGGGCGGTTCATGACGTTCTCCTTCGGTTGGTGGCTGTCTCATGAACCAGTCAACGGCCAATACATGACACCTTCTGTCATGATTTCGAGGAGAATGTGAATCATGCGCGCCGAACGTCTACTCGCGGTCCTGATGCTGCTGAAAACGCACTCGCAGATGACTGCCGCGCAGATCGCCGCCGAGTTGGAGGTATCGGAGCGGACGGTACTGCGCGACATCGATGCGCTGTCGC
The DNA here is from genome assembly GCF_053588675.1 of Gordonia sp. NPDC003422. Taxonomy (NCBI): domain Bacteria; kingdom Bacillati; phylum Actinomycetota; class Actinomycetes; order Mycobacteriales; family Gordoniaceae; genus Gordonia; species Gordonia sp. NPDC003422. The sequence continues at coordinate 197,876 of NZ_JBSFQL010000005.1, read as the reverse complement.
TGTCGGGCGTGCCGGTCTACGCCGAACGTGGACGGCATGGCGGGTTTGCGCTTCTGCCGGGCTACCGCACCGACCTCTCCGGGCTCACCCTCGACGAGGCCCGATCGCTGGTCGCCGGCAGTGGGCGTATTGATTCGCCCGCCTTCGCGTCGGCGATGCGCAAGGTCGCCGCGTCGCTGCCGGAACAGTTCCGGGCGTCGGCGGTGCGTGCTGCACAGCGAATCCTGGTGCGGCCGGAGGGTTTTGTGCGTCCACCACAACAGCTCGACGCACTCGGGCCCGTCCAGCAGGCGGTCTTCGACGGTCGGCGCATCCGCGTGCGGTATCGCCGGCGCGGCGCCGACCACGCCGCCGAACGCGTCCTCGATCCGGTGGGACTGATCGTCGCCGGCGACACCTGGTATCTCGTTGCCGAGGTCGAGGGCAGCGAACGCATGTATCGGATGTCGCGCATGTCCGACGTCGAGATCCTCGACGAGCCTGCCAGACGGTCCGACGACGTCGACCTCGAAGAGATCTGGCAACGCCGGCGCGATGAGTTTCGCGCCGGGTTCACCGTCATCGGAGTGACGGTGCGGTGCTCGGAGCAGACGGCGAAGGTGCTGCGCGGGATCGCCGATGAACAGGGAACGCCGGTCACGGTTGAGGATGGTCGTATCGAGCTGACCTTGGGTTTTGTCGGAGAACGGCATGCGGTCAACGCCCTGTGGACCTTCGCCGCCGATGTCGAGGTGTGTGCGCCAGAAAGCGTGCGCGCGGCGGTCGTGGAACGCGTTCGCGCATTGGCCACGATGTATCTGTGACTGAGTAGTGTCGTTTCATGCCGCTCGCTGCCGTTGTGTCCGTTCCGATTCTGGCTGTTGCGGCCGTGATCGCCGCCGTCACCGTGTATCGGCGTACGCGAAGCCTGGTAGGCGCGTTGTTCACCGCCGGTGTTGCATGTGTTGTCGCCTATGGCGTTTTCATCTTTGTCTTGATGGCAGGACAGCCGAGCATGGACATCGAGTAGGTCGTCGAGTCCTGGTCGGCAGAGGCCGCATAGACGACACTCGGAGTGGTCGCTGACTCCGAAGAGTTCGGTGATTCGCGCTCTGAACTGCACATAAGCGTCCACCACCCCACCGCTCTCTGAGGTGCCCGAGGCGCCAGCCGAGGGATGCCTCGAAGGGCAGGTGAACGGGCCACGTCGGCGAGCCACCGGACCACGGAGAGTAGGGAAGGTTCTTCCCCTACTTTCTGCCCCTGCTTGTTGAGTCGTCCGCGAGAAAATTCGCGGGGAGGACTCCAGGGATAGGGGACGAGTTTCTTCCCCTACTTTTCGTGGATCATCGTCGCCGCGCCGCGCTTCACGGCCCTCTTCCCGCTTCCATGATCGCCGACGAGGTCGGCGGGTGGGTCGCTGATCCAAAGCGGTAACCGGTGCTGTGAACTGGGGAAATGCGCGGCCGGCACCTCGCATCCGGCGACCGGATGGACGCGCTCACCAAGAAGTTGCAGTTTGACGCGGATGCCGCGTCAAACTGCAACCTTTGCGGGTGCTCGTCTGCAGAGCGATTGGATGCCTGATGCACCGCGATCCATCGCGTCTGACCCTGCAGCGACACCACGGCCCGGTCACAACTGTCTAACGTCGGTTTCTCCGAGTTGGAAACCCGATACGCTCTGGATAGTCTGTTACGGATGTGACTAATGGGACTAAAGGGGTTTCTGGTGCGCAATCGATGGATGACGCGAGCGATAGCCGTGGTGGCAGTGGCTGGTGCTGCGGCCGGCGTGTGTGTCGGTATCGCCGGAGCAGCGCCGGACCCCGATCCCAGGGTCCCGCGCATCGACACCGTCATCCATGACGGCCCCCAGCAGGCCACGGTCATCGTGTACTCGGCGGCCATGCGCAAGCTGATTCCGGTCAACGTGCTGCGGCCGAAGAATCAGAAGAAGCCGAGTCCGACGCTGTATCTGCTCAACGGCGCGGGCGGAGGTGAGGACTCGGCGACCTGGGCGGCCAAGACCAGTTATGTGCAGTTCTTCGCCGACAAGAACGTGAATGTGGTGACCCCGATCGGCGGTGCCTTCTCGTACTACACAGACTGGCAGCGCGACGACCCGGTTCTCGGCCGCAACAAATGGACGACGTTCCTGACCAAGGAATTGCCGCCGCTGATCGACAAGGAATTCAAGACCACCAAGGTCAACTCGATCGCCGGTATCTCGATGGCGGGTACCTCGGTGCTCAACCTCGCGATCGCCGCACCGAAGCTGTACCGTTCCGTCGCCGCCTACAGTGGGTGTGCCCGGACCAGTGATCCGTTGGGGCAGGCCTACATTCGCATGGTTGTGGCCGACCGCGGCCAAGGCAACCTCAACAACATGTGGGGCACCCCGGCCTCGCGCGGCTGGCGCGACAACGACCCCTACATCAACGCCGCCAAGCTACGCGGAACAAAGGTCTACATGACCAGCGGCAGTGGACTTCCCGGACAGTACGACCGCACCGACGCGCCGCTGGTGAACGGCGACGTCATCACGCTCGCCAACCAGATGATCCTCGGCGGAATCATCGAGGCTGCCGTCAACGACTGCACCCGCCAGATGGCCGCGCGTCTGAAGAAGCTGCGCATCCCGAACAAGGTGCTGCTGCGTCCCAACGGAACTCACTCGTGGGCGTACTGGGAGCACGATCTGCACACCACCTGGCCGATGATCGCTGCCGACCTGCGCTGAGAGTCGAACCCCTTCGCAAATCCACCCCGGATTTCCGCACGGGCCAGGTGCGTCGTTGCCATATAGGCAAAGACAGCGTCGGTGAGGGCGGAAATCGGTGGGAGGTTTCAGGCTCGGGTCAACCAGCGAAGATCCGGCGCAACGCCGGCGCGACGTCGTGGTGATTCCGCACCGGTAGGCATCGTCCGTGCCCCGCCGACGCGAGGTCACTGCCCAGGTCGAGGTCGTGCTCGCCGGAAACATCCAGGAGAACATCGAGTCTCGGCAGGGTCGTGGCGACGGTGCGCGGGTCTGGGCCTGCGTTGTGCACGCAGTCGCTGAGGAGTAGTACGCGTCCCTCGCTGGGTAGTACACCGCGGAGTTCGTCGGCCGCCACCGACAACGCGAACTCGACGTTCGTGAGGCCCTGCGTCGGCAAGGTGAGGAGGGCATCGACCACGTGATCGGGTGACACCGCCTCGCCCATGGGGGAGATGACCGCGGCGTCAGACCAGAAGGCGATGACCGCCAGCCTGTCTCGGCTCAGCTCACCGGCGAGCGCACCCGCGGTCGCCGCGGCGGTGCGGACCTGCTCACCGCGCGTCGAACCGGAGATGTCGACGACGAGGACGATAGATCGTCGCCTTCGCACGCGTTCGCGGACAAGGATGTCGTCGTCGGTGGGAAGTGGGGTTGCCGCAACCGCCTCGAGTGTGCGGTCGAGGTCGATCTCGTCGGAGACGCCACGCCAGCGGCGGGTCATCAGTGTTCCGGTGGCCGATCGCGGTGCCCGACGACTCGGAACAACCTGCGCCAGAGCGAGTTTCCGCGCGATCAGCCGGGTCCGTAGGCGCGCTTGTTCGTCGGCTACCGGCGCCTGCAGGTCGCCGTCGCGTTCGCCGGCCTCGTCGGCGGTGCCGGGCACACCCGATCCGCGGCCCTGTCCCCGGGTCTTGGCCCGCTCCGATCGCGAGGTGATCGCAAACCCGCCGCCCGACGAAGCGACGAGCAGGTCGGGTTCTGTGTCGAGTTGTTTGGGCTTACGTCGCAGCGGCTTCCGGACACCGCGAGGTTGAGCAGCCGGGCTTCGCCGGGTCAGCGGCGAATCCGCCTCGACGGCTCTTCAACCGGGCTCGGCCGCCGCCGGCGAAAGGAGGAAATGGTCCTGCCAGATCTCGACGAGGATCGCCTCGGGCGTCGAGAAAGCGGTGTCGTCGAGGTGGATTCGTCCCGACAGCGCCACCAGCATCGCGTCCAGGAAATAGCCGGTGTAATCCGTCGGCAGATCGCGTGGCGGATCGACGGTGTCGACTGCCGGCACCCCGACACCGCGCATGGCGCACAGTTGCGTGGTCACCATCGCCAGGTCGATTGCGCCACGCACGCTGCTGCCTTGTCGGATGTCGTCTCGGTCACGGGTGGCGCGAGTGACCGCGACCGCGTCGGCCACCACGCGTGTGGTGACGGGATCGGCTCGGCGACTGACGATCTCGCGCTCGGCGGAATCGTCCTGATAATCCACCACCAATCGGCACATCCGATCGTGCACCGACGTGGACAGCCGGGTGGTGCTGACGTTGTCGTACGGATTCATCGACGCGACGATGTTGCCCATGTCGATGTCCTCTCGTGCGAGTGTGACCCCGGTCTCAATTCGGGGATATGACACGCCGTGCCACAACTTTGCGTCCGGCGCCAGGGGATCCGGCAAAGTTCGCATGCTCGGTGGTTGAGGTGCGACGATGGGGGCATGTCGGAGCAGATGGCGGCGCGGGTCGCCGACGCCGCGCACGGGGTGGACAGAGGTGGACGTCCGTCGTCGACGAGTGCCCATGAGCTCGCGGCAGCGGCTCAGCGACTCTTCCTGCGGGACGGATTCGACGAGACGAGCGTCGAGGACATCGCGGCGGCGGTGGGCGTCAGTCGGCGAACTTTCTTCCGCTATTTCAGTGCCAAGGCCGACGTCGTCTGGGTGGAGACCGACGCCGAGCTGGCAGCGTTCCGCCGCCTGCTGACCGAATCCGATCCGGCCGACGATCCGTCGGAAGTGGTTGCCAGGGCCTTCATCTCATCCATCGACCATGGTCGTGCCGAAGACGAGTGGGCTCGCCACCGCGCTGAACTGATCTTGCGTGCGCCGGCGGTGCAGGCACAGGCCAACGGTGTCTACCGCCAATGGCGCAGCGCCATAGCGCAATTCGTCGCTCATCGGCGCGGGGAGCGGCCGGATTCGCGTTACCCTGTCGCAGTGGCGCATGCGGCGATGGCAGCTTCGATGGCCGGACACGAGCTGTGGCTCACCGATCCCGACGCAGACCTGGCATCGTCGCTGTCGGCGATGTTCGAGCTGATGGTTCCGCGGCCGACTGCTGCTGGTTGAGCGGTGGCTCAGAAGGCCATGAACAGGATCTCGTCGCGCGAATAGTCGTGGCCGGGGTGGTTTTCGGCGAGATGTGCGCGCACCTTCTCGACGAGTTCGTCCTCGTCGGCGCCGCGGATGGATTCGCCGCACGGACAGGTGAGACGTGTCTTCGCCATCAGTTCACCCGGTCCTTGAGCAGTAGTCGCACGGTGAGTTCGAGTCGGTTGGTGACGTCGGTGGCCGACGCGCGACGGGTCAGCCATTGCACCAGATTCGACATCCACACATCCGAGAGCACGCGCGCGATCGCGAGATCCTCGTCGGAGGGCTCGCCTTCGTCGACGATCGCCCCGGCGAGTAGTCGGTCGATGATGCCGGCGACTTGATCGACCTCCGCTGTCGCGGAGGCGTCGGCGAACATGAAGGCGCGGGTCATGGCCTCGGTCAGCAGTGGATCGCGTTGCATCGCAAAGGTGATCATGTCCAGTACGTGCCGCAGGCGTTCGATCGCGTTGTCGCCGCGCAGTTGTGAGCGGTCGACCTTGGACTCCACGCGTTCGAACTCGCGCGCCAGCGCGGTCACCAGCAGATGGACCTTCGACGGGAAGTAGCGGTAGAGGGTGCCGACCGCGACGTCGGCCTTGTCGGCGACGGTGCGCATCTGGACGGCGTCGTAGCCGCCCTTGGAGGCGAGGGCCAGGGTCGCGTCGAGGATGCGGCGGCGCCGCTCACGCTGCGCGGTGGAACCCGCCTCGGTTCCGGCCGCGGGCGCCGGCGCTGCCCCGTCGGGAGCGTCGATCGCGGCATTGCCAGGTGCAGAACGGGCCATGTGCTCTCGGACATCCTCACGTATTCGAAGTCAGATGAACGCTGATTCGCTGGGTACCGAATCTACATCCACTCATGGCATATTAGAACAGGTTCTATTTATTCGTCACAACTCGACATTCACAAGGAATCACCGTGATTATCGCCACGTCCGAAGAACAGAAGGCTGTCTGTCACGCGATCGCCGACTGGGCGCAGCGGGTCGACGTGACCGAGCGCGTCCGGTCCGACCTCGACAAACCCCGCGATCAATGGGCCGATCTCATGCCACAACTCGCCGAATTCGGGGTGTTCGGCGCGGCGGTTGCCGAGGACCGCGGTGGGCTCGGCGCCCAGTTCGCCGACGTGGCGGCGATGCTCGAACAGTGCGGGACCAGCCTGGTTCCGGGGCCGCTCGTGCCGACCATCGCAGCCTCGATCGCGCTGAGTCGGAGTTCTGATCCGCGGTCGGCGGCCATCGTCGATGAGCTGGTGTCCGGTCGACGTGCGGCCGTCACCCCGGTGTCGGCCTTCTCGGGGAGTGCGGCGCCCGAACTCGCCGATGGCGAGCTCGACCTCGGGTTGGTCGCCGGCTTTGTCGACGGTTGCGTGGTGCTGACGCCGCTCGACGTCGCCGGCCGAAGCGGGTGGTGGGTGATCCCGTCGGGCATCGGAATCGCCGAGGTCATCCCGCAGAACCCGGTGGACGGCGCCGCGTCGGTATCTCGGGTGCGTATCAGCGGGCTCACTGCATCCGACGTCGTCGGACTGCACGACGCAGACCTGGTAGATGGTGTGCTGTCGGCGGCGCTCGCCGCGTACCAGAGCGGCGTCGCACGATGGTGTCTGACGACGGCCGTCGAGTACGCAAAGACGCGCACCCAATTCGGTGTGGCAATCGGATCGTTCCAGGCGATCAAACACATCTGCGCCGAGATGCTGTGCCGCAGCGAACAGATCACTGCCGTCGCATGGGACCTGGCCGGTGCGGTCGACGTCGCGTTGAGCGGAGACGACGAGGGATTCCGGCAACTCGCCGTCAGCAGACTGGCCGCCGACGCCATCGTTGCGCAGGCGTCAGTCGCCAACGCCAAGGACTGCGTCCAGATTCTCGGCGGGATCGGGTTCACCTTCGAGCACGATGCGCACCTGTACCTGCGGTCGGCCATCGCCGCCCAGGTGGCCCTCGGTCACGGGGTGCGACAACAGCAGCAGCTTGCGGTTCGTGGCCTCGCCGGCGACCGTCGCCGGTTTGCGCTCGACCTTTCCGCGGTGGAACACCGGCGCGACGAGGTGCGGTCGGCGGTGGCCGACATCGCGGCCGCCGACCCCGACGACCAGCGACGACTGCTCGCCGAATCGGGCTACCTCACACCACACTGGCCACCGCCGTTCGGGCTGGGAGCCGACGCCGCACTGCAGTTGCTGATCGACGCCGAGTTCGAGAACGCCGAAGTGGATCGCCCGGACCTGGTCATCGCGGGCTGGGCGATCCCCACCATTCTCGAACACGGCACCAGCCAACAGCGCGACCGTTTCGTCGGGCCGACCTTGGCCGGCGACATCGTGTGGTGTCAGCTGTTCAGCGAACCGGAGGCGGGGTCGGATCTGGCGGCGCTGCGTACGCGTGCCGAAAGGGTGGACGGGGGGTGGCGATTGACCGGACAAAAGATCTGGACGTCGCAGGCCCACAACGCTCAGTGGGGGATCTGCCTGGCGCGCACCGACTCCGACGCCCCCAAACACAAGGGCATCACGTACTTCCTGGTCGACATGTCCACCCCCGGCATCGACATCCGGCCACTGCGGGAACTCACCGGCCGCGCCAACTTCAACGAGGTGTTCCTCGACGACGTGGTGGTGCCCGACGACTGCGTGGTCGGCGAGGTCAACGGCGGCTGGCGGTTGGCCCGCACGACGCTGGCCAACGAGCGCGTCGCGATGGGCGGATCCGGCCTGGGCAAGGAGATGGAATCGCTGCTCGCGCAGGTCGCCGATCGAGACCTCACCGACGGTGACCTGGCCGCGGTGGGTGAGATGGTGGCCGACGCCCACGTCGGCCGAGTGCTCGACGCCCGCGCCGTCACCGAACGGCTCGCCGGCCATGACCCCGGCGCGCTGTCGAGCGTGCGCAAACTGATCGGCGTTGCGCACCGCCAGGCGGTCCCCGAGCTGGCGTTGCGACTTCTCGGCGACGAGGCGCTTGCGGCCACCGACGCCTCCGACCTGCTGCTGCAGAATCGGTGCCTGTCGATCGCCGGCGGCACCACCCAGATCCTGCGGACCGCGGCTGCCGAACGCATTCTCGGTCTGCCTCGGGGCTGAACGCGGGCCGTCGGAGAAACCGCAGATACGGCCCCACAATCTCGAATCAACGCGCTAGTCTGATACAACTAGAACAGGTTCTAATTCCTGCTCGTTTCAAGGGAGGCATCACCGGTGGATTTTGCCCTCGACGACTCGGCGATCGCGATCCGCGACGTCGCCGACGACGTCTTCGCGCGGAGGCAACCGGATTGGGAGTCCACGTTCGGCTCTCACCCATTCGACGACGAACTGTGGCGGGCGCTTGTTGACGCCGGACTCCTGGCCCTGCCGCTGCCCGCGGACCTCGACGGTGACGAGATCGGCGTTTTGGGTCTGCTGCCCTTGCTGCGCCGCGCCGGACAGAGTGCCGCCGTGGTTCCCCTGCTGGGCACCCTCACCGCCGCGCTGGTGTTCGCGCGCTCCGGCGCGAACGCCTGGCAGCGGTGGCCGGAGGCGCTGACCGGCGGCTCGTGGGCGGCGGTCGCGATCGGTGAACAGGGCGACAACCTGACCGCGACCTCGCACACCTCCGTCCGCGGCGGCCGTCTCAACGGCACCAAGACCGGCGTGCTGCATGCCGAGGGTGCCGCTGTGCTGCTGGTGGCCAGCGATGCCGGCGTGGTCGTGGTGCCCGCCGATGCCGACGGCGTCACCATCACCCGCACCACGTCGTCGAGCGGCTGGGGCGAATACACCGTCGTCTTCGACGATGTCGCGGTCGACGACGCCGACATCGTCACCCGTGACCTCGGGGTGTTGCGCGATCATCATCGCCTCGCGCTCTGCGCCTACGCGGACGGTCTCGTGGCTGGTGCCACCCGTCTGACTGCCGATCACGTCTCCACGCGCGAGCAGTTCGGCAAGCCGATCGCGCTGTTCCAAGCGGTCGGGCAGCAACTCGCCGACATCTACGTGATCGGGCGTTCGCTCGATCTGCCCACCACCTCCGCGGCCTGGCGACTCGACGAAGGACTCAGTGCGGCAGACGATCTCGCGATCGGGAGCTACTGGGTGGCCGAGGAGGTGCCGGCGACGATGCGCACGATGACCCACCTGCACGGCGGAATCGGTGTCGACATCACCTATCCGCTGCACCGCTACTTCTCCATCGCCAAAGACCTGGCGCGATTGACCGGCGGCGCCGCAGCACGACTCGACGAACTCGCCGATGTACGTGACGTCGCGACCGAGGAGGTGGCCGATGTTCATTGACCTGACCCCCGAACAACGCGCACTGCGTGCCGAATTACGTTCCTATTTCGCCGATCTGGTGAAGCCCGACGAAGCCCAGGTGATGCTCACCGAACGGCACGGACCCACCTACCGCGAGGTCATCCGCCGAATGGGAGCCGACGGCTGGCTCGGTGTCGGATGGCCGAAGGAGTACGGCGGCAAGGGTTTCGGTGAGATCGAGCAGCAGATCTTCACCAACGAGGCGGTGCGCGCGGATGTTCCACTGCCCGCGGTGACGCTGCAGACCGTCGGGCCCACGCTGCAAGAGCACGGCACCGACGAGCAGAAGCGTCGGTTCCTGCCGCAGATCCTGGCCGGCGAAGTGCACTTCGCGATCGGCTACACCGAACCCGAGGCCGGCACCGACCTCGCGTCGCTGACCACCAGCGCAGTCCTCGACGGCGACCATTACGTGGTCAACGGCCAGAAGATCTTCACCACCGGCGGACATGACGCCGACTACATCTGGCTGGCCGTCCGCATCGACAAGGAAGCGCCCAAACACAAGGGCATCTCGATCCTCATCGTCGACACCAAGGATCCGGGCTTCAGCTGGACCCCGATCATCACTGCCGACGGTGCACATCACGTCAACGCGACCTACTACAACGACGTGCGGGTTCCGGTGTCGATGCGGGTCGGTGACGAGGGTGGCGGTTGGAAGCTGATCACCACGCAGCTCAACCACGAGCGCGTGATGCTCGGACCGGCCGGACGTATCGACGGACTCGCCGCTCGCGTGCGGGCCTGGGCGCAGCGGCCGGGCCCCGACGGCACCGTCATCGCCAAGCACCCGGATGTTCGTCGCGCACTTGCCCAGATCGACGCGTACGCCCGCATCAACGAACTGCTGAATTGGCAGGTCGCCTCCACCGGCGAAGCCATCTCGATGGCCGACGCCGCGGCCACCAAGGTGTTCTCCACCGAACGCCTGCAGGTGATCTGCCGCATGATCAACGAGATCATCGGCCGCTACGGCGATTTCACCGACCCCGACACAGCGGCCCTGGTCGACTGGCTCGACGTGCAGCAGAAACGCCACGTGGTCATCACCTTCGGTGGCGGTGTCAACGAGGTGATGCGCGACATGATCGCCACCGCCGGACTCGGATTGCCGAGGGCCAAGCGATGAGCCTTCTTCCGCTCTCCAATCCGCCGAGTCTCCACCCGCTCCCTGAGGTGCGAGGAGCGCTGGCGGAGCGCACCCTACCGTTCTCTGAGAGCCCCCAACCGCTCCCTGAGGTGCTCGAGGCGCTAGCCGAGAGCCTCGAAGGGCTTGGCGAGATGACCTCACCAGGCCTTCGAGGCGCGTCGACTTCGAGACGCTCCATGCTCGTACCTCGCACGGGCTCCTCAGCCCGGCGGCTAGCGCTCCTCGCACCTCAGGCGGCGGAGGAAGGCTCCTCGCTGGCGCTCATGGCGCCTCAAGCCGAGGTGGCAGTGGAGAGGATTGCAGCATGAACGCCGACACGATCCGTTCTGCCGCCCAGACCATCATCGACGACGGTGCGAGCGCGCCGGTGCGCGGTCGCGATCCCATCAACCAGCCCATGATCAACAACTGGGTCGAGGCGATGGGCGACGAGAACCCCATCTACACAGACGAATCCGCCGCTATCGCCGCCGGGCATCCCGGTATCGTCGCACCACCCGCGATGGCGCAGGTCTGGACGATGCGCGGCCTGCACGGCGTCCGGACCGCCGACGATCCGCTCGGCCGAGCGTCGGAGCTGTTCGACGACGCGGGATACACGTCGGTGGTCGCGACCAACTGCGACACCACCTACCACCGCTACACGCGCCCGGGCGAAGAAGTGAGTCTGTCCGCGGAGTTGCTGGAGGTGGTGGGCCCCAAGAACACCGCACTTGGCGAGGGGTGGTTCTTCACCACGCGCAACGTGTGGTCGGTGGCCGACGAGGTGGTCGCGGAAATGCGATTCCGCATCCTGAAGTTCCGACCGCCGGTGAAGTCGGAGCAAGTCGCCGAGGCGCCCACGACTGAGGTCCCGGACGACCTCGATCCGGCAAAGATGCTCAAGCCCAGCGTCTCTCGCGACACTGCCTTCTTCTGGGAGGGTGTCGCCGCACACGAACTGCGCATCCAGCAGACCGGCGACGGGACACTGCGACACCCGCCGATCCCCGCGACGTGGAAGCCGCGGCTCGACGACGGGACCGTGCCACCCACCGACTACGTCGTCGCCTCGGGCGCCGGAACCGTGTACAGCTACGTCGTCCACCGGGCACCCAAAGTTCCGGGCCGCGAGTTGCCGTTCGTCGTCGCGTTGGTCGAACTGGCCGAAGGGGTACGGATGCTCGGGGAACTGCGCGATGTCGACCCCGCTCAGGTGCGGATCGGAATGCCGGTGGAGGCGATCTTCCTCGACTTCCCCGCCGACGATGCCGTCGGGCAACCGGCCTGGACTCTGCATGCCTGGCGGCCCGCCACGACGGACGGATCACGATGACAAGTCTTGCGCCACAACCTGTGCAGGTCTCCGACACCCTCCCGCCCCTGATCATCGACGCAACGCCGACATTCGTCGTCGCAACCGCGCTGGCGACCCGTGACTTCCAGGACGTCCACCACGACCGGGACCTCGCGCAGGCCAAGGGGTCCAAGGACATCTTCGTCAACATCCTCACCGACACCGGCTTGGTTGAGCGGTTCGTCACCGACTGGGCGGGACCGTCGGCCCGAATCCGTTCCATCGCACTCAAACTCGGAGTCCCGTGGTATGCCTACGATTCGGTGACCTTCACCGGCGAGGTCACCGAGGTCGACGGCCGCCTGGTCACGGTGGCGGTCACGGGCACCAACTCACTCGGCAAGCACGTCATCTCCACGGTGACAGTCGAACTGGGGGAAGAGAACTGATGGGTTCACTGTCGGGTAAGGCCGCCATCGCAGGTATCGGGGCAACAGAATTCTCCAAGGACTCCGGGCGCAGCGAACTCCGGCTCGCCGCCGAGGCCGTGTCGGCGGCGATCGCCGACGCGGGTCTCACTGCCGCCGACGTCGACGGCCTGGTGAGCTTCACCATGGACACCAACGCCGAGATCGCGGTGGCGCGGGCGCTGGGTATCCGTGAGATGACCTACTTCTCGCGCATCCACTACGGCGGCGGCGCGGCCTGCGCGACGGTGCAGCAGGCCGCGATGGCCGTGGCCACCGGGGTGGCCGACGTCGTGGTTGCCTATCGCGCATTCAATGAGCGTTCGGGTCTGCGGTTCGGTCAGGTCAACAGTGCGGTCGCCAATCAGGAAAATTCGTCGGGCACCGACAACGCCTTCAGCTATCCGCATGGACTGTCCACGCCGGCTGCCTTCGTCGCGATGGTGGCGCAGCGCTACATGCACGACTTCGGCGCCACCAGTGCGGATTTCGGTCAGGTGGCGGTGGTCGACCGCAAACACGCCGCGGTCAATCCCAACGCCTTCTTCTACGGCAAACCGATCACCATCGACGATCACCAGAACTCGCGCTACATCGCCGATCCGCTGCACCTGCTGGACTGCTGCCAAGAATCCGACGGTGGAGTGGCAATGGTCGTCGTATCGGTCGAGCGAGCCCGGGATCTGCCTCATCCGCCGGCGGTCATCGCCGGCGCGGCGGCCGGAAGCGCCGACGATCAGTTCATCATGACCAGCTACTACCGCGACCAGCTGGCCGGACTCCCGGAGATGGGCTTGGTAGGAAGGCAATTGTGGGCGCAGTCGGGCCTGGGACCCGACGACATGGACCTCGCGATCCTCTACGACCACTTCACCCCCTACACACTGATGCAGTTGGAGGAGTTGGGATTCTGCGGTCGCGGGGAGGCCAAGGATTTCGTTCGCGAACCGGGTGCGCTGGAAGTGGGTGGTCGGCTCCCGCTCAACACCCACGGCGGCCAGCTCGGTGAGGCCTACATCCACGGCATGAACGGGATCGCCGAAGCAGTCCGCCAGTTGCGCGGAACCTCCGTGAACCAGGTGGCGAATGCCGAGCGCGTCGTCGTCACCGCCGGAACCGGTGTTCCCACATCCGGATTGGTCCTCACCACATGACAAGTGACCACATGACATTTGACAGCCCGACGGTCAACAAGGAGTGCGCACGATGAAGTTCAACCTCGCCGATGTCTTCGAGACGGTGGCCGATTCGGTACCCGAGCGGATTGCTCTCAGCTATCAGGGTCGTCAGATCAGCTACGCCGAGCTCGACGGTCTGGCCAATCAGGTCGCACACCTGTTCTCCGACGCGGGAATCGGGGCCTTCGACAACGTCGCCCTCTTCCTGAAGAACAGCGTCGAACATGTGACGAGTCTGCTCGGTCTGCTCAAGGTGCGCGCGGTCCCGGTGAACATCAACTACCGCTACACCAACACCGAGCTCCAATACATCTTCGACAACTCCGACTCACGCGCCATCATCGTCGAACTGCCCGAGCACCAGCGCAGCGTCGCGGAGTTGCTCCCCGACGTCCCGACCGTGCGCGTCGTGTTCGTCATCGGCGACGTCGCCGATGAATTGCGCAGCGCAGCAGCGTCGTTGCCGGACGGCCGAACCGTGCAGATCGTGTCGTTCGGGGACTACGAGTCCAAGCCTGCCGAGCGAGATTTCGAACCACGCACCGGCGAAGAGCTCTACTTGCTCTACACCGGAGGCACCACCGGATACCCGAAGGGTGTGATGTGGCAGCACGACGACTTCTTCCGCAAGCCGCTCTCGGGCGGTAACCCGTATGGCGAGGCACGTAAGGATCTGGCCGAATTGGGTTCTGCGGTCAAGGACTTCGGTTCCATCGCCTTCCTGTTGGCGGCGCCGTTGATGCACGGCGCGGCGTCGTACTCGTTGTTCACCTTCTTCACGCTCGGTGGCCGGCTGGTGATCCAGCGCGACTTCGATCCCGCGGCCATCGTCGGGGAGGTGGAGAAGGAGAAGGTCAACATCGTGCTGATCGTCGGCGATGCCATGGGTATGCCGCTCGTCGAGGAGATGGAGCGAACCAAGGGCGAGGTCGATCTGTCGTCGATGTTCTCCATCACCTCCGGTGGCGCCATCTGGTCGCAGCATGTGCGGGATCGGATGCTGGCAGTCAAACCGGATCTGGTGTTGCGGGACAACTTTGGTGCCTCCGAGTCGGGCAACGACGGCGAGATCATGATGGACGACAACGGCAACCTGAAGGTGCCGCCGACCGAGAAGATGATGGTCGTCGACGATCGGCTCAACAAGATCGAGGCGGGCTCCGGCGATGTCGGGTACATCGCCCGGATCGGCAACGTCCCGCTCGGGTACTACAAGGACGAGGAGAAGTCCGCCAAGACGTTCCCGACGCTGCCCGACGGTCGTCGGATCTCCATCCTCGGCGACATGGGGACCGTCGAGGCCGACGGCAGCATCGTCTTCCTCGGACGTGGATCGCAATGCATCAACACCGGCGGCGAGAAGGTGTACGCCGAGGAGGTCGAGGCGACGCTGCACGCGCACCCGGCGATCGCCGACGCCTTGGTGGTGCCGGTGCCCGACGAGAAGTACGGGCAGCGAGTGGCCGCGGTGGCCCGCGTCGCCGAGGGAGCGGTCGAGCCGTCGCTCGACGAGATTCAGCAGCACTGTCGGGAGACCCTTGCCGGATACAAGGTTCCGCGCACCATCGTGTTCGTCGACGAGGTCAAACGCACACCGGCCGGCAAGGCCGACTACCGCTGGGCCAAGAACGCCGCTGCGGCTGCCGAGAAACCCACCGCTTCGGTCTGATCCGTTGAATCCTCTCTCCGTCGCCTTTTCCGCTCCCTGAGGCGTCGGGAAACCCCTTCCGCGAATCCCCCTCCGCTGGCTGAGGTGCGAGCCTGCGAGCCTCGAAGCCCTTGGTGGGAGGACATTGTCGTCTCACCAGGCCTTCGAGGCTCCTCGCTAGCGCTCGTCGCACCTCAGGCAGCGTATGGGAGGACAGCGCTCGTCGCACCTCAGGCAGCGGATGGGAGGACAGCGCTCGTCGCACCTCGGGCAGCCGATGATTACTCGATCAGGTGAGCGACAGCCCTACCCACAGCGCGACCACGGCGGTGAGAAGTGTTGCCGGAACTGTCAACAGACCGAGCGTCAGGTACTGGCGCGACGTCGGGGAGCCGGTGTGGCGGTGCATGATGTCGCGCCACAACAGGTTTGCCAGTGAACCGAAGTAGGCGAGGTTCGGGCCGATGTTGACGCCGAGCAGCACGGCGAGGACCACGCCCGGGCGGTCGGCGACCAGCGGCACCAGAAGGAGAGTCGCGGGCAGGTTGTTGAGCAGATTCGCGAGCACGGCGGCGAGGACGGCCACACCGAGCAGCGTGAGCAGTCCGGTTCCGCTCGGAATGAGATCGGCGACCGCATCGCCGACCGCTCCCTCGCGTACCGGCAGGATGATGATGCCGAGTGCGGCGACGAAGGCGAGGAACGGGATGTTGATCGATCGCGCGGCCGATCGCAACGCCGCGACGGGTGCACGACGCATCGATTCGACGAGCATCACCGCTGCACCGATCCACGCGACCGCGTAGAGCGGCAGCCCGACCGGCTCGGCCACCACGAACGCGGCCAGCAGCGCTCCCAACGAGATCAGCGAGAACAACGGGGTGGGCGCTACGTCGTCCGCGTCATCGCGACGATGCACGACCGGCACGTCGAGCTGACCCGCGAAGAACCACCGAAAGATCAGGTATTCCACCAGGATTGCCACGATCCACGGTGCCGCCATCAGTCCGGTGAACTCCAGGAACCCGAGCCCGGTCGCCGAGAAGGCGAGCAGGTTGGTGAGGTTGGACACCGGGAACAAGGTCGACGCGGTGTTGGCGAGATGATTGCTCGCGTACCCGACGGGTGCGACTCGTGCTCCCACCCGACGCGCGGTCAGCACCGCGACCGGAGTGAGCAACACGATGGTGGTGTCGAGGGACAGGACCGCGGTGGTGACGGCGGCCGCCACGAACACGATGCCGAGGAGGCGTGTCGGCGACCCCCGGCTGCGTCGGGCCAAGACGTGCCCCACCCAGGTGAACACACCTGTCCGCGCGCAGACGTCGGCGACCACGAACATCGCCGCGAGAAACGCGATGGTGGGTGCCATGAACGTGAGTTCGTCGGCGGCGGCGGACATCGTCGTCAGGCCCAGCACGAGGACAAGGCCCGCCAGGGGAACGGCGACCACCGCGGGCGGGACGCGTCGCACGCTGACGGTCACGACGATGACCACCACCAGGACTGCGATGGCGACCACCGAGCCGGCGATGCTATCGGTGGTCAGCACCGTGCACAGGGTACGCCGGGGTCATTCGAGAGCGTGTTCGTCGGCAGTCGACGGTGCGGCATCGTCGTCGTCGGAGCTGGTCTCGATGTCCGAAGGCACCGGGTTTGCCTCGATCACGCGTCGCGGCGCGAACCAGAACAAGACGGCGGAGCCGACGACGAGCACCGAACCGAGGACCACACACGCCTGGTTCATCGGCGCCACAAAGGCGCCCTGGGCGCCCTGCGCAAGCCGCTGCGCCAGGGGAGCAGCGTCGGCGGGGAGTCGGGCGATCACCTCGACGGCTTCGGCGAGCGACTTCGATATCCGGTCGGCCGCCTCGTTGGCTGCGTCGATGAGGGCCTGACCGCCGGCCGTATCACCGGCGGCGATCCGCTGCTGACCGGCCGCGGTCAACTGCTCGCGCGCGAGATCAGCTGTCGGTTCGATCCGAGACGTGTAACCCGCGGCCAGAATGCTGCCGGCGAGTGCGATGCCGATCGCGGCACCCAACTCGCGAGCCGTGTCGTTGACCGCCGACCCGATGCCCTGATTGTCGAGCGGGGTGTTGGACATGATGGCCGTCGTCGACGGTGCGGTCGCGATGCCGATCCCGGTCGCGCAGATCGAGATCATCCAGATCGACTGCCAGTAGGTGTCGTAGTCGACGGCACCGAGCAGGATCAGGCCGACACCGGCGAGCAAGATCCCACTGGCCAACACGAACCGAAGTGAGTGGAACCGAACCGCAAGCCAATTGCCGAGCAGACCGAAGATGACCGTGCCGGCGACCATCGGCATGAGGGCGAACGCCGATTGCAACGCCGTGAATCCGTAGATGAGCTGCAGCCGCTGCAGATACAGGTAGAACACCGCGAAGGAGGCGAAGAACTGCAGTGCAACCGAGAGGGATCCGGCGCCGAACGCGCGATTGGTGAACAGACGAACGTCGAGAAGCTTGTCGGTGCGACGGAGTTCGATCAGGCAGAACGCCGCGCCGAAGGCGACACCGCCGATGAGGGCGATCAACACCAGCGGGTCATCCCACCCGCGGTGCGGCGCTTCGAGTAGTCCGAGCACGACGCCGGTGACCGCGAGGATCGAGGTGATGGTGCCAGGGAAGTCGAACTTGCCGGGGTCGCGGTCCTTCGACGTCCCAATTGTGAGGCACAGCAACGCCATTGCGGCGGCCGAGATCGCGAAGGCGATGAAAATCGAACGCCACGAAAAGAACTCGAGGAGGAGGCCGGTGACGAGGAAGCCGGCGATCGCGCCGGCACCGGCGACCGCGGCCCAGATGCTGATCGCGATGGGACGTCGTTCTCGCGGCACACCCGAGGTGATCAACGAGAGCGTCGTCGGCATGATGAGCGCCGCCGCGCCGCCGGCAAAGCACCGGGTCGCGATGAGCTGATTGGGGCCGGAGACCCAGATGGCCACCAGCGACGCGATGGCGAACAGGACCAGACCGACGATGAGCACTCCGCGTCTTCCGAATCTGTCGCCGATCGCGCCCGCCGGTAGCAGCAGCGCAGCGAGAACCAGTGTGTAGCCGTCGATGATCCAGGTCATCTGCCCGGCGTCGGCGCCGGTGTGAATCGCGATCTGGGGAAGCGCGGTGTTGAGCGCCGCCATGGCCGCGACGACCATACTCACCGCGGCGCAGGCGATCAGGATGAGCCACGCAGAGCGCAGGTCCATGCCGCCGATGGTTCGCTGCTTCATGAGTGACCGCCCTTCGAGGCTCGCTGCGCGGGTCCTGAGTAGCGAGCCTGCGAGCGTATCGAAGGGCGCACCTCAAGGAGCGGTAATGAGTGCGTTGCGGTTTCGTTACCGCGACACGCGCGTCTCATGCTGTGCTCAGCGTCGCAACATGTGACACATTTATCACTGCTGTACCAACCCGGTGATGTGGACCACCGGCCCACGTTGTCCGGACAACCGAAAGCGGTGACAGGTCATGGCCTCTCCCCAGGTCGCTCCTTCACAACGTACCGACTACTCGCCTGCACGAGTGCACGTTTGGCGTGTGCTGTCGATGCTCGCCGCGCTCGTCGCGGTGGTCGTCGGCTTGCTCATCATCGTCACCTCGGCGGCATAGCGTTTCACGCGGATATCAACCCGCGTGACGCTCGATCGCGGCACCGACCCGTGGGAGTGCCGCGACGACATGGCCTTTCCCCTTTCCCCGTAGCGATCCATAGACCTTGGCGAGTGCGGGCTTCGCCGACTCCGCCTGGTCGTCGGTGACCGTCAGTAGGGCTTCGGCAGCCGCGTCGTCGTTGGCAACCAGGTGGTCGCCGAACGCGACGCCGTCGGGCTTGCTGTCCCAGAACGGTGCCAGTGCCGACAGGAAATCGGGCAGCATCAGATTCGTGGCGTTGGAGACGACGCCCGGCTTGATCTTCTGCGCGGCGGCATATGCCGTCTTGACCGCGGCGCCGGACAGACCCTTCTGGTCGGCGACCTCCGCGTCGATCACCCCCACCAGGTCCGCAACCACGGCTTCGCGGTTGTTCTCCAGCAAAGGGGTCAGCGAATCGCTCATCAGATCTCCTCGAAACTCGGTGTGGTGGCCGGTGTGGCCGCCGCGTCGAGGTTACTGCGCGCGGCGGAGCACCACATTGCCGAGTGCGGGTGCGTCGTCACGATCGCCGACGGTGGCGGTGACGAGCAGCCGGTCGTCGGCCTCCCAGACGTTGACGCTGAGAGTCTCGCCGGGGAAGACGACCCCCGCGAAGGTGGCCGAGAACTCGCCGACCGCCGCGACGTCACCATCGAGCACGGCGTCCGTGACTGCCCGGCAGACGGTTCCGTAGCTGCAGAGGCCGTGCAGGATCGGACGCGGAAAGCCGGCGCGTGAGGCGAATTCCGGATCGGAGTGCAGTGGATTGCGATCGCCGCAGAGTCGGTAGAGCAGAGCCTGCTGGGGCAGGGTGGCCACGGTGAGTCGGTGGTCGGGGTCACGGTCGGGGTAGGCGATCTTCGACGACGTGCCCCGCTCGCCCCCGAAGCCGCCCTCGCCCTTTGCGAAGATCGACGACCGGGCCGTCCACAGCGGCTCACCGTCGTCGGTGGTGGTCACCGATTCCTGCACGATCACCGCGGCCGAACCCTTGTCCTGCAGTTCGGCGATGCGGGTGCGGGTGGTCGCCTTGCCGCCCGGCGGTAGCGGCCGGTGCGCGGTGATCTGTTGACTGCCGTGCACCACTTTCGCGAGGTCGATGTCGACGCCCGGGAAGGAGACCTTGGGCGGTTCGGTCGCATGGAAGCTCGCCGCCACGGTCGCGAAGGTGGGCAACACCTTCGGCGTCGCGTCGTCGACGTAGGCCAACCCCGCGACATCCATCGGGTCGGCCGCCGCTCCCACCGCGAGGTGATAGAGCGCGACGTCCGACGGCGTCCAGGAGAAGGTGACCTCGGGGAGTTCGGCGCCGAGGGCGACGCCGGGATCGATGGGCACGGTTCAGGCTCCTGTCGACGGGGTTGCGGCACCGGCTGTTTCGGACTCGCGCGCACAGTCGAGTGCGGCGAGATAACCGAAGACGAGCGCGGGTCCGATCGTCGCGCCAGGGCCGGCATAGGTGTGGCCCATCACCGGCGCACTGGTGTTGCCGGCCGCGTACAGACCGTCGATGACCGATCCGTCGGCCCGCAGGGCCCGCCCGCTCGCGTCGGCGTCGATGCCACCCTTGGTGCCGAGGTCGCCCGGCACCATCTTCACGGCGTAGAACGGCGCCTTGTCGACGGCGCCGAGACTCGGATTCGGTTTGTTGGTGATGTCGCCGTAGTAATGGTCGTATCCGCTTGCGCCGCGGTGGAAGTCCTCGTCGGTGCCGGTCTTGGCGAAACCGTTGAAGCGGTCGGTGGTGGCCTTCAGTGCATCAGCGGGCACCCCGATCTTCTCGGCCAGCTCCGCGATGCTGCCGGCCTTGACGACGACACCCGATTCGAACCACTTTTTCGGAAGTGGCTGGCGTGCATTGATTCCCGCGAACAGGTAGCGGTTGCGGCAGCGCTGGTCGAAGACCATCCAGGCTGGCACATGCTCACCCGGGCCGTCGCCTTGGCCGAACTCGCCGCCGTACATCTGGTGTACCGCTTCGACATACGGCAGCGACTCGTTCATGAACCGCTTGCCGGCCATGTCGACGATGAACGTGCCGGGCACCGAACGTTCCGAGAGCGCAAACCACGGCCCGCGGGGAAGCGGGATGGTCGGGCCCCACCAGGCGTCGTCCATGTGCGACACGGCCGCACCGATCTTGAGTCCCGCGTTGATGCCGTCGCCGGTGTTGGAGGTTGCTCCGGTCGTCCACTCCGAGCCGATCGGGTCGCGCTGATACTTCTTGCGCATCTCCGCGTTGTGCTCGAATCCGCCGCACGCCAGGATCACGCCGCGTCGGGCGCGAATGGTGACCTCGGCGCCGTCGGATTCGGCGATGACACCCGTGACCCGACCGTTCTCGGTGACGAGGTCTTTGAGTCCGGTGTCGAACCTGATCGGCACGCCCGCCGAGCGGACCCCGAGCAGCAGTTCGGCGGCGAGGGCGGCGCCCATGGCGATGTTCTTCTTGCCGCGGCTGCGCGACCAGAAGAAGCGTGCCGCCACCTTGCCCATCCGCCCTATGCCCTTCGGATGCCGCATCCCGATGTTGAGCCAGCGATAGTCGGACTGGAGCACCACCATGTTCAGCGGGGCCTTGGTGTACTGCGGGTGCAGCGTCTTGAGGTCGTCGCCGAGGCGGCGCGCGTCGAACGGCCGGGGTTCGATCGAGCGCCCACCGAGCCGACCGCCGGGCGCCTCCGGGTAGTAGTCGGAGTAGTTCTTGACCCACTCGAGGTCCAGCGGCGCGTGCGCCATCAGGAAGTCCAGCGCCTCTGGGCCGCGGTCGATGTAGGCGTCGATGCGGTCGGCCGGCGCGTGCTCGCCGATGATGGCGTGGACGTACTCGCGAGCCTTGTCGGGAGTGTCCTCGACGCCGTCGCGCTTGAGCACGGAGTTGTTGGGGATCCAGACGCCACCTCCGGAGCGGGAGGTCGAGCCTCCCCAGTACGGCGACTTCTCGATCAGCACCGTGCGCAGACCCTTGTTGGCCGCGGTGATGGCCGCGCTCATACCGGCCGCTCCGGCGCCGACGACGATGACGTCGAACTCCTCGCCGTTCTCCTTGACTGCTGGTTCGGTCGCGTCGGCCATGTGGGTCCCTTCGTGCGCCGCGAGTGCAACGTGTTCTACCTACAAATTAGAACACGTTGCAGAAATGTGGCGCCAGGGGTGGCGGTACCTGCGCGGAAATCTGTACGTGGGAGCCCGACCGTGTGCACTGTGCGCGTGGCGGGCCTACCAGGTACGGCTCTCCGCAGGTCACGGAGTGAAATCGAGTAGCGCGTTACTCGGGCGCCAGGGTTGCACATCGGTGATCCTGGTAGCGATCCCGCCTGACCAGTCGTTTTCGCATGCCGACCTGAGGAGTCCCGTGCCCGAAACGCCAGCGCAGCAACTGTCGAAACCCGCGAACGCTCCATCGGGCGATCCATCCACCGCGCCCGCGGCCCTGGAAGGCAAGACCCTGCGCATCGCGCTCGCCATGCGCGGTGGCGTCAGCATGGCGGTGTGGATCGGCGGCGCGGTCGCCGAGCTGGACCTGATGCGGCGTGCGGCGTGGGGGACGGAGAAATGTGGCTGCACGAACGGGTCGCCGGAACTCGCGTCGCCCAGGTGCCCGGCGCCCGGCGACGAGCGTCGTCGACGAGCGCATCTGTACCGCCAGATGCTGGACAGCGCAGGTTTCGGTCCCGTCGAGTTCGACATCCTGGCCGGCGCCAGCGCGGGCGGGTTGAACGCGATTCTGTACGCGCTCACGCAGAGCTATGGCGTGGTCAGTGACCGGACGGTCGGGCGGATGTGGTCCAACGACGGTGATCTGTGGGACCTGATTCGCGACCAGGGTTGGGGGTCTGTGCCGTCCCTGCTGGATGGCGATGGTCGATTCTTGGCGCTCGCCACGGACACGTTGAACAAGATTGGGGACGCGGCGAAGCTTGAACGCGCGCCGCAGCAGGATCAGATCGCCGTGGAACTTGCGGCGACCCTGCTGACCGACGGCGAGCAACGTTTGGGCAACCGAGCCAACTTCTCGTTCGCGCGACGGCCAGGCGGACTCAAGTCGGCATTCAGCACGATCCCCGGAGCTCCGGACGCCGCCGACGACGCTCCCGACCTTGCGAGGAGGCGCATGGCACTCGCCGCCCGGTCGACCTCGTCGTTTCCAGGCGCTTTCGAGCCGGCGGCGGTGCATTCCGTTCTCGGAGCCGACGCGACGGGACCCGTACGCACCGACTGCGGAGAACTCGTCGAGGGCAGCGCGAAGGATGCGGTCGTCAACATGGTCTCGGTGTTTCCGTTCGCTCGGCAGGGCGCCGACGGCACGGACGCAAACGAGCGGCTGGGTCGCCCCGTCGACACATTCAAGGTCATCGATGGTGGAGTTTTCGACAACATCCCGATCGATCGCGCGCTGCGGGCGATTCAACGTGCTCCGGCGTCGGATCCGTCTGAGCGGCATCTGATCTACCTGGATCCGCAACCGCCACGCCAGGACGAGTCACCGGCAGCACCGGTAGGCGGGACGCGAGGAGCGGACGCCCAGACCGCGAGTTCGGTCTCATGGCTCTCGGTTGTGTTGGGAGCGAAGAAACTTCAGAAGCGCGAGGAGAGTGCCGCAGACGAGGTGGCACAGATATGGCGCTACAACGCCTCCGAGACGCAGGTCCGGGATCGGATGAATGCGCTCGGTGGCTTCGGGTCGCCCGCTGACGGTGTCGACTTCGGAAGCGAAGCTGGCTATCTCGACTGCCGGATCGGAAACGAGACGGAACGCATCGGTGAACTGCTTGCGGATCCGGTGGCCCAGATGTGTTCCCGGCCATTTGATTCGAGGCCCTATCCGCGATTCAAGAACAGCACGATCCTGCCGATCCGTCGGGAGGTCTTGAGGGCTTATGGGTTCATCGACTCATATCCGGCCGACGGATCGATCCCGATGGGGCCGTCACCCGAGGAGGTGAGATCGGCCAGAGAGGTCTATCGCCTTGGCGATGTCGTCCGGCTGGGCGAGGCGTGTCGCATTCTCATTGCGTGGGTTCAACAACTGCAAAGGCTTGGCGACGAGCAACTCTCGGCCGCCGAGGCGACGCCCGCACTGCGGGATCTGAAGGCCGGTCTCTACCGATGTTTGACCGTGCTGCGGGAGGGGCGTCGCATCACCACGGACGCGATGCTCGTGTCCCTTCCCGCCGGAGGTCCCGACGACGAGCCCATGAGCACGAGGATGATCAGGGGTATCGCGAGGCAGGACGGACTGTGGATATCAACCGGTGTAGCAGGCGTCCTTGCGCCGGAACCGGCTGATGTCGCCGAAGAGGAGTTCTATGCCGCACTGGCTGCGCCCGGCAGCGGTGTGACGGGAATAGGGGTGTGCGAGAAGGGCGCGCCAACGCCGCCGCCAGGGTCTTCGCTTCTGGCGTGTCTGCGGACGCGACTGGTCGACTATCTCTCGCATGTGCAGGCATGGGCCGTCGTGAATGACAATGGTGACGACGCCGCGGACCCGGACTTGTCCGCCTGGAACGAGTCGTTGTTCGCGGCAATCCGCGGGATGGATCTGACGATCGCCGGTATCACCCGTCTGTGCGCGCAGTCCGGAATACCTAACACCGCATCCACTGTGCGGTTCACCGAGATCACCGGTGACACCACACCGCGGGCCGCGTTTCCCAAACTCGTGAATGCCGCCATCGACAGCCAACTCGAGACATGGTTGCGCGCCGGTACCGATCCGGCGGTGCTCACGCCCGAGCGTCGGAAGCGGGCGATCGACGAGGCGGAACAGCTGAAGCGCGCCGACGTCAAACTGGCCGGCACGGTGCTTGCCCGGTTCGGTGGTTTCCTGGACGCGGGATGGCGGCGCAACGACTGGTGCTGGGGGCGGCTGGATGCCGCGGCCGGCGTCGTCGAATTGCTGATGAAACCCGCTGTGGGCAAGCAAGTTCGGGAGCAGGCGATCCGTGATCTCCAGAGCGAGATCCAGAAGGCTCCCGAGGGTGATTGCTCTGCGGACGACGCCCCACCGAGCGAGACGGTGCTGCGGGTCATCGACACGGTGAGCGGCGAGACCATCGACAATCTGCCGATCGGATACCGGTTCGGGGTGGTCGCCAGAACAGTGCCGTTGTTGCTGCGCGCGCTCTGGCCCGCGGAGTCCTCGGCAGGTGGAATCCAGGGCCTGTCCACCCGAATCGCCTTGCTTGCCGTGCGGCCGCTGGTGCCGGTCGTCACCCTGGCCGCAGACCTCCTGCGTCTCGTCGCGGCTGTCGGGGTCGCGATGCTTGCCGCTACCCTCCTGGGTTCTGGTGCGACCAAGTCGGTGGGCCAGGGAGTCTTCGTGACGCTGTTGGCGGCGGCCGGCGGGTATCTCCTGTGGCGCAGATTCCGGGTTCACAAACGATGGTCGCGGGTGAGAGCTGCGATCGACGCCGCGCCACGCGGGTTCGACACCACTCGGCCGGAGCGCTGGCAGAGCCGTGTGACCAAGGCGTGGCCGCGCGCCAGAAACCACCAGATCGCGGCCGCCGCACTCGCGGTGGTGCTCATCGCGATCGGAACTGCCTGGTGGATCAACAACTTCGCGAAATGGGTCGACGCCGACACGACGCTCGGTATCGGACTGGAGTTCATGGTCCTGGCCACGGTTGGAGTGGTACTCGCACTGTGGTACCTCAACGCCGAATCGCTCAAGGTCCGGACCGTGCCTCCGAAGCGAGGCGGCTGGCGTCTGTTCCTCATCGGCGCCACCTGGGTCATCTTTGCCGGGACGGGCATCTTCGCGTATTTCGCCGCGGCGAACGGTGAGTGCGTGCGCCAGATGATGAACAACTCGAAGGCCACATGCGACAGCCGCTTCGCGCATGTCATCGTCGACTGGATCCCCGGCTACGGCACGGCTGGCTATGCGGGCTTCGTGGCCGCAGCAGCCGTGCTCGGGCTCACGCTCCTCTCCTTCACCTTCTGGGCCAATTGGTGGTTCGCCATCCTTGCGGCCGCCGGTCTGGCGATCCTCGCAGGGCTGCTGCAATGGTGGTTCGAACACGTCTTCCACACGCCGATCCTCGACCTGTTCCCGATCGCGGTGTGGATGGTCGGTGTCGGAGTGACGCAACAGTGGGCGCCCAAACGGCAGCTGGCGCAGGTTGCCTCGCAGCGGGACTGGGTAGGGGCCTCGGCGCCGGACACTCCGTCGCCGTCGGCCGCGAGCACCGAGTAGCACCGAGCCGCGGGTTTCGCGTAGCCGTCTACTCGTGCACCCCGGTTCGACGGGGACGAGGCTGAGACGACGGACGTCGTGCCGTTCCCTGCACGTCGCCGTCGATGTCGGGAGATCGTCATGGAGGACGAGCAGTCAACGCGGTTGGTCGACCGCGCGCGCAGGGCGCCGATCGTGTGGATCGTCACGCTACCGGTACTCGCGATCAGCGCAGGTGTGGTGCTGATCGCCCTCAACTGGGGCGAGGCATCGCCGCCGGGGCTGCTCGCGTACACCTTCAACGATCCGACCAGCTCGATCCAGGTTAATGATGCCGTGTTTGCCGACTGGTTTGTGATCGTCGGCTACGCGATCGTGTTGGCGGTCTGTTCGATCTTTGTGTACCTGTACGCATTCGCGGATGCGACCCGCGTGATGGCACTGGTGTCGATGGGTGTCGCGGCCGTCGTAGTGGTCGCCGACGTCACCGAGAACGTCCTGCTTCTCGGCGGACCCCACTGGCGGTTCGCGGTGTCGGTGGCGGCGACGATCAAGTTCTGCATGCTGGTCGCCTCGATCCCGGTGGTACTCGGATTCGGGCACGTCCTCTTCCGACTGTTGACCTCGTGGATCACGGTCGGCCGGGTCGCCAAGCCACGAAAGAAGGACGGCGAGAACGAGCCCGCCATGCTCGACGTCGTCGACACCATCGAGGTCGCCGGCGATGAGACGAGGTGGGCCAAGGGCTTTGACGTGCCACCACCCGCCGGGCGTGGCGAGAACAGCGGCGACGAGCCGCGCGGTTTGTGCCTTTCCGGCGGCGGAATTCGCTCGGCGTGCGTGGCGATGGGGGCGATGCAGACACTGGCAAGGAGGGAGCTCTGTCCGGACGAGCAGAACCCGGGACGCAGTCCCAAGGTTCTCGACACCTTCGATCACATCGTCTCGGTCTCCGGTGGTGGCTACACCGCCGGTGCCTATCTCCTTGCGCTGCAAGAGAAGCCGAACGCGCCGCGTCCTGCACTTGCGACGGCCGCAGATCGCGAAACGTCACCGGTGACAACGCCGCCTCCGCCCAAACTGTCCGATCGTTTCACCGAGGGGTCGATGGAGTTCGACCACATCCGTCGTCACTCCAGCTTCATCGCCGACTCCGCGGGCGGTCTCGCGGTGGCGCTCGGCGTGGTCTTCCGGAACCTCGTGGTGGCGTTGGTCAGCCTGTTCGCCCCTGCCGTGATCGCCGGTGGTCTGATCGCCCTCCTGTTCGCCGATATTCCACTGTCGGCGATCGACATCGTCCCAACGGGCGTGATGAGTTCCGATACGACCGCGGGACACGTTCCGATGGTGATGTGGGCCATCGGAGTGTTCGTGGCCGCCGGTGTGGTGGCCCTGCTCATCTCGGTCTTCGCCGAGGTCTTCGATCCAAAGTCGAAGCGTACGAGTCGCAATGGGGTGTCCACGGCCATCCGGATCAATGAGGCCGGGCTACGGATGGTGCAGTTCAGCGCCGGGTCGGTGATCCTGTTGGTCACTCTCTGTTTCGCCATTCCCGCGTTGATGCACACCTGCTGGAACATCGTGCACGACAACGATTCCGGTTCCTCTGACTTTCCATCGGCCGTTGGTGGCGTGACCGCGCTGTTCCTCGTTCAGTACGTCGCGACACTGGTGGCGATGCTATGGCGCCACAAGGATTCGTGGTGGCAGCGGGCCAAGGGTCTGGTCGGCAAGGGCGGAAAGCAAGGTGTGGTCAGAGCGGTGCCGCGCGGCGTCATCTCGCTGATCACGACAGCGCTGTCCCTGATCTTGCTGGGGGTGACCTGGCTGATGGTGGCGGGCGGCGTCGCCGCGAGCGGGCTGGAGGTGATCGTGGGCGATCGCCCACTCGGGCCGTTCGTCACCACGATGGCAGTCGCTGCCGGGCTGATCCTCGTCGTCGCAGCACTCGACGTCACGTCGGTGAGCTTGCACCCGTTCTATCGTCGACGCCTTGCGGCGGCCTTCGCGGTGCGACGAGGGGCGAATGTGGCAGAGCCGTACCACTACCAGGAATCCACCGACCTCTCGACTCATGGGACCACCGGAGAGGACCTGCCGCACTTCGTGTTCGCCTGCGCCGCAGCGGTCACAGGCACCGACAAGCCGGCGCCCGGCCTGAGTGCCTACTCGTACACGATGTCGGCCGACCACATCGGTGGACCCGAATTCGGGTACCTCCCGACCAAGGCCGCTGCGTCGACCTGCTCGCCCCGCCTACGCCGCGATCTGACGGTGCAAGCCGCGATGGCCACCAGCGGGTCGGCTTTCGCGTCTTCGATGGGGCGGCAGGGCCGCTGGTACCAGAAACTGCTCGCGCTGTCCGGGGCACGCCTCGGCACATGGCTACCCAATCCCGAGTTCGTCCGAGAGGTCCGGGCCGCCGACCAGGACGAGCGGGAAGCAGGCGGTGGATTGTTCCATCGCGGCCGGGACCGCAGTGTTCCCCTGCGGTTCCCGTTGTTCCGTGGCGTGTCCTATCTCTATCGAGAAGTGCTGGGCTGCAATCATCGTGGTGCCCGTCTTCTGCAGGTCACCGATGGTGGACACTACGAGAACCTGGGTTTGGTCGAATGTCTCCGACGCAAGTGTCGAACCATTTACTGCGTCGATGCCAGTGGTGATCCACCTCCGACGCTGAGCACCCTGCACGAGGCCATCCGCCTGGCCGAGTACGAACTCGGCGTGCGAATCGTCCTACGTGAGGGCGGTCTGCGCGACATCGTTCCGGGATCAGAGGAAAAGCCCACCGAGATCGATGGAATGGAGGACCAACTCGCCAAGCGTGTTGCCCTGTCACCGATCATCGTGGGCGACATCATGTATCCGGCAGCCGCGGGTCTTCCGGAGAACCATGACACCGGCTTGCTGATCTTCGCCAAAGCCGTGCTCACCGATGAATGTCCGGGATGGCTGAAACGTTATGCCGCAGAAAGCCCGACCTTCCCGCATGACAGCACATCCGACCAGTGGTTCGGTGAAGCACAGTTCGCCGCGTACGTGGAACTCGGCCGAGTGCTTGGTCGGGCGGCGTACGCAGCTGAATTCGGCGGCGAGCACGAAAGCGCAGACGACACAGAGTCTATTGGGAGCCGCCCTGCAGCATGAGTCCCGTACTCGCTTCGCCACCCTCACGATGCAGGTTCATCAGTTCGACCATTCTCGTCGTGTCGTTGGTGGCATAGGCGTCGACGATCTGGTCATGCTCGGCCAACACTCGGGCCCGCGCTGCCGGATCATGCAGGTAAGCAGCGTGATACGGCATCGCCATGGTCCACAGTCGACGGAGCTCGGCAACCATCAGCGTCAGTGGTGACTGCCCGAACATGGCGAAGTGAAAGTTCTGGTTGCGCAGACGCATCGTCACGATGTCGTCGTGTGCAGCGCTGTGGGCGACGTCGGTGCCCAGACGAACGACCTCGGCAAGGGTGATGTCATCGGGTTTCGGAAGGCTGAGTAGCACTTCGCGTTCCAGTAGGGAT
This sequence comes from Gordonia sp. NPDC003422, assembly GCF_053588675.1. Lineage (NCBI taxonomy): Bacteria > Bacillati > Actinomycetota > Actinomycetes > Mycobacteriales > Gordoniaceae > Gordonia > Gordonia sp. NPDC003422. The sequence goes on along the minus strand of NZ_JBSFQL010000005.1, from coordinate 168,388 downwards.
CTCATCCGGTAGATCTGGTCGAAGTCGGTCTTGTTCAACCGCGCCACCGTGTAGCCGACGTTCGGCTCATGAGAGACGAGTCCCGATGCGGCAAGTTGTCGCAGTGCCTCTCGCACGGGTAGCCGGCTGACACCGAAACGCTGTGCCATCAACTCCTGTCGGATCGGCTGGCCGGGGAGCAGTTCGCCGGTGACGATGAGGTGCTCGATCCCGCCGACGACCCGACCGGAGACCTTCCCCATGGTCCGATCCGAATCGATTGTCACAGTGCGGATTCCGTGGTGAGTGGCTCGCCGAGAACACCCGACGCCGCAAACTCCTCGACCGTCTCCTCGGTGTAGCCCATCGCCCGCAGCAAGGCTCGGGTGTCGTGGCCGCGCGGCGCCGCGGGACGCGGACTCCGGTGCGCTGAACGACTCAGGGAGACCGGAACGCCGATTCCGCGGTACTCCTCGGTGTCCAGGAAGAGTCCACGATGGCGCACCTGCTCGGACTGCAGCGCCTCGTCGACGGTGTGCACGGCGCTGGCGGCGACGCCGGCCTTTTCGAGTCGCACAGCGAGATCCTCGCGACGATGCGTGGCGATGCGTTCGCTGAGCGTTGCGATGAGCTCGTCACGGTGCGCATGCCGATCGGCATTCGTGGCAAAACGCGGATCGGACCCCACCTCGGGAGCGCCGAGTGCCGAGGCCAGTGACCGGAACTGGCGATCGTTGGCGGCGCTGATGAACAGGTCGCCGTCTCGGGCCGTGAAGACCTGATAGGGCACCACAGTGGGATGAACATCGCCCGTTCGTTGCGGAACCGAGCCGCTGGTAAGCCAATTCGCGGAATGCGGATGCAGAATGGAGATCACCGAATCGAGCAGGGTGATATCGACGAGCTGCCCGCGGCCGCTACGGCCGCGCTCGAGCATCGCAAGAAGAATCCCCTGAACCGCGTGATTGGCAGCCATCAAGTCGACGATCGGGACACCCATGCGCAGCGGTTTGCGGTCGGGATACCCGTTGATACTCATCAATCCGCCGAAGGACTGCAGAACGGCGTCGTATCCGGGAAGCCCACCCAGTGGTCCGTCCACCCCGAAGCCGGTGATGCGGCAATACACCAGCCCGGGATTCATCGGCGCGAGCACATCGTCGTAGTCGAAACCCCAGCGCGCCATGGTTCCCGCCTTGAAGTTCTCGACCACCACGTCGGCGCCGGCCAGCAGTTCACGGAGGATGCCGCGTCCCTGGTCTGTCCGCAGGTCCAGGCTGATGTTCTCCTTGCTGTGATTGAGTCCCGCGTAATAGGCGCTGCTCGTGCCTGATTCGATGAACGGCGGACCCCATCCCCGGGTCTCGTCACCAGTCGGCGCCTCGACCTTGATCACCTCGGCGCCCTGGTCGGCGAGCGTCTGCGTGGTGTACGGCCCTGCCAGCACCCGGCTCAGATCCAGGACTCGGACACCGCTCAGGACGCCATGGTTCTCGGTACTGTCCGCGGTCCGCCACGCCTTGCGGCCGTCGATGCGGTCGTCGTGTGCGTTCATGCATTGCCCCCTGCGTCCGTGTGTTCTCCGACAATCACATCCCAGACATCGGTCCCGTCATCGAGGATCTGGGCGGCCAGCAACTGAGCCCAATCCTGTTCGCTCCCATACCGGTCGCGCCATGTCCAGAGCGACGTGGTGAACCGGCCCAACGGATGCTCTGCGGTGAAACCGATGGCGCCGTGGAGTTGATGCGCCGCGGCCGTGATCTCTCGTGCGCTCGACGACGCCACGGTCTTGGCGGCGGCGATTGCGGTTTGGGCCGCTTCGGTGGAAGAACTCTGAGATGCGTCGACGGCCGCGGTAGCCGCAGTCTCACACAGGGCTGTGAGAGCGGCCAACCAGGCGAGACGATGTTGGACGGCTTGGAATTTCGACAAGGGCCGTCCGAACTGCGTTCGCTCGTTGACGTATCGGATCGTGCGGTCCCGGATCGCGCCCGCGGAGGCTGCCATGACCGCCGAGTAGGCCAGTGCTGCACGTGTCTGCAGCTCATCAATGCCGATCGGTGACGGTGCCTGGAAGAGAACAGGAGTCGAGTCGAACGTCAGGTCGGTGACGGTCGCTCCGATCAGATCGGTTCGTTCATCGACGGTGATCCCCTGCGCGGATGTCGAGACTACTGCGAGTTGTGGAGATCCCGACCCAGCCGGTTCGACCAGGACGACCACGACGTCGGCCATGTCGGCGTGGACCACCCCGGTGACCAATCCGTCGATCACCATGGCCTCGGAGGAATCACCGAGGGCACAACGACTATCGCCCACGGCAATGGTAGCGATGGCCGACTCCACATCGAAACCGGCGCTCGCAGCGAGCCATCCAGCAAGGACGGTGTGCTCGATCACCGGCGTCAGTGCGCCGTGCGCCGAAGCTGCCGCTGCGAGGGTGACGGCGTCGGCCATGCTCCCGCCGGAACCACCGACGTTCTCGGGGATTCCGATCGCCGTGAAGCCGGCCTCCGCCAGCGCCGCCCATAGATCTCGGTCGGGCACCGCGGCGGGCGTGGTGGTGTCGATGCCCACACGGTCGACGATCGTGTCGACAACCTCGGTGATCTCGTTGTTGGGATAGGTCATCGCAATCCCATTCCCCGAGCCACGATTCCGCGGAGGATCTCATTGGTCCCGCCCCGCAGGGTGAACGCCGGTGTGTGCAGCACACTGGCCGCGAGCAGACGTGCAAACGGGTCGTGACCTCCTCGCGCTGCAACAGTGCCGCTCGACGTGCGAACGGCTTCGACCAGGTCGCCCTCGAAGGTGGACCCCACGTCCTTGACCATCGCGGCCAGCACGTCGGGGCGGCCACCCGCATCGAGTTCATGCGCGACAGCCAGTGACATTCGACGCAGCGCCCACGCCCGAGCGGTGAGCATGCCCAACGTCTTTCGCTGCTCGGGTGTAGCTCCGGTGGTGCGGAGAAGATCGGCCCAGGCGCGCAGCAGCGGCATCGTCGACAGGTATCGCTCTGGTCCGGACCGCTCAAAGGCCAACTCTCCCATGACCTGTGCCCAGCCCTGTCCGCGGACGCCCAGCAGCGCATCTGCCCCGACCCGTGCGTCGTGGAATTTCACCTCGTTGAAATGTTCGGCGCCGTCGATGCTGCGTAACGGTCGGATCTCGATGTCGGGGTGGGGGAGATCCACCACGAACTGGGAGAGACCCCGCTGCCTGTCGTCGGGGCCGCCGTCGGTACGGGCGAGCAGAACCATGGCATCGGCCAGATGGGCGCCGGTGGTCCAGACCTTGGTTCCGGTGATCGTCCACGACCCGTCGTCGTGGGGAACGGCGCGCGTCCGCACACCCGCGAGATCCGATCCGGCGTCCGGCTCGCTCATCCCGATCGCGAAGAATCGCTCACCCGCCGCGATCGCCGGCAGGTAGCGGGCCTTCTGGACCTCGGTCCCGTTGGCAAGGATTCCCGGAGCCATCTGACGGTCCGAGATCCAATGTGCGGCAACCGGTGCGCCGTGGGCGAGCATCTCTTCGGTCACGACGAACCGTTCGATGGGGGAGCGTCCGTGGCCGCCGTATTCGGTCGGCATCGTCATGCCGATCCAGCCCTGTGCGGCCATGCGCGCACTGAAGTCGCCGTCGAATCCGGTCATCCAACTGTCCGAGACGGGTTCAAACCTCCCCGCCGCCAATTCCGTTCGCAGGAATGCGCGAACCTCGGCGCGCAATGCGGCCAGGTCGGCGTCTGAGGGGCGAAGCCGCGTGGCGGCGGTCATGACTTCGCGGGACCGCGAGACGACCAGGCGCCCTGCCCCTTTCGCGACATCGACCACATCTGCACGCCGCGCTCGATCTCCAGCGCCGATGCCCAACTGACCGCGGGCGGTCCGAGTTCGAGTCGAGCGCTCTGCTTGATCCGTCGGGTCAGTTCGGGATCGGCGGCCGGCGCTGTTGTCAGGCCGGCGATCAGTCCGTCGATCTCGTTCTCCGGGGCCGCTGCATAGGCGAGGCCGCGGTCGACCGCCTGGGTTCCGGTGAACGATTGGCCGCATGTCGCCATCGCGAGGGTCGTCGACCAGCCTGTGGCGCGTCCCAGAAGCGAGAGATGTCCGCCACCAGGGTGAATGCTTCGTGCCGCGAACCCGCTGTCGATCACAGCATCCGGGGTGACGATCACGATGTCGGCGGCCAACGCCAAATTCAGGCCCGCCCCGACTGCACCGCCGACGACGCGCGCGATGGTCGGTACCGGCAGCTCGCCGATCCGGACAAAGGTGCGGTAGACCGCCGAGGTGCGTGACACGGCCTCGGGTGAGGCCGGATCCGACGACGACGCCGCGAGGTCGCGCGTATCCGCACCGCTGCAGAAGTAGGCGCCGTTCGAACGGACGACCGCCACGCCGATCCGCATGTCTCGCTCGACGCGGTCGCAGAAGTCGTCGATGAGCGCCGCCATCCCCAGCGTGATGGCGTTCTTTCGGCGCTGGTTGTTCAAGGTGAGCGTCGCTACGCCATCGGTGACATCGATGATCACCGGGGGTTGTGACGCGGCGTCGGTGCCGTCCTGCTCAGTTGTCATGAGCATGCAGACTAGCAGATTGGATACAAAATGAGATCCAAAGCAAGCTCGGGGCCTCGAGTCCCACTGGGCGGGCGATGGGGCACGAACTCGGCCGTCCGCGTCGTAACGTCTGAGCCACGAGGCGTGCCGGCAGATCGACGAGCCCTCGAGTGCCCCTCCCGCCACGCGGCGTCATGCCCTAAACTAGAACACGTTCACTCCACGGGAATGGGGACGATATGGCGGTCGACCAGGCAATTCGTGAGCGCATCGCTCTCGATTTGTGGAACGCGGAGCAGTCGGCGGTCGCGATCGACCGACCGACCGATTCGCATGCCGAACTCGACGTCGTCGACGCCTACGAGATCCAGCTCATCAACATCCGCAAACGGCTCGATGCCGGGGCCAAGGTCGCCGGACACAAGGTGGGCCTCGCGTCCGAGGCGATGCAGAAGATGATGAACGTCGACGAGCCCGACTACGGGCATCTTCTCGACGAGATGCAGTACTTCGAGTCGACGCCGATCGACCGGTCGAAGCTCTGCTATCCGCGAGTGGAGGTCGAGGTCGGTTTCATCCTGGGCGCAGACCTGCCGGGTGAGGGATGTACCAACGACGACGTCATAGAGGCGGTCGAGTGGGTGGTCCCGTCGATCGAACTGATCGATTCGCGCATCAAGGACTGGAAGATCACCCTCTGCGACACCATCGCCGACAACGCGTCGTCGTGCGGCTGGATTCTCGGTGAGCAGCGGGTGCCGATCAGTGAGATAGACGCCGGCGACATCGACGCCGTCCTGCATCGCAACGGCGAGGTGGTTGCCAAGGGCAATTCGTCTGCGGTGCTGGGACATCCGCTGAATGCGGTGAGCTGGCTGGCGCGCAAGGTCGAGGCCTTCGGCGTGCGGCTGCGGAAGGGCGACGTGATCTTGCCCGGCACGGCGACCCGGGCCATCGACATCGACGCGGGCGATCGCTTCGTTGCCGAGTTCGCCGGACTCGGCAGCGTGACATTGGATTTCGAGTAGCACGGGATTTCGAATAACAACATGTTGAACGCAGGACAATCACAGGAGGCGCAGGTGGCAGCCAAGCTGACCGCAGCGATCATCGGGTCGGGCAACATCGGCACCGATCTGATGTACAAACTGGAACGATCCGAGGTGATCGAGCCACGCTGGATGGTGGGCATCGACGCCGATTCCGAGGGTATGAAACGGGCGGCCGATCACGGCCTGATCACCATGAGCGGCGGAGCCGACGAACTGCTCGGCTCCAGCGAGAAGCCCGACCTCATCTTCGAGGCCACGTCGGCCTACGTGCATCGTGAGTACGCGCCGAAGTATCAGGAGGCCGGGATCACCGCAGTCGACCTGACCCCGGCCGCGGTGGGGCCGGCCGTGGTGCCGCCGGCCAATCTGCGCGAGCATCTCGACGCGCCGAACACCAACATGATCACGTGTGGCGGGCAGGCCACCATCCCGATGGTGCACGCGGTGAGTTCGGTTGTGCCGGTGCCGTATGCGGAGATCGTCGCGTCGGTGTCGTCGGTATCCGCCGGCCCGGGTACGCGGGCGAACATCGACGAGTTCACCCGCACCACCTCGAAGGGCGTCGAGACCATTGGTGGCGCGCAACGCGGTAAGGCGATCATCATCCTCAACCCGGCCGATCCGCCGATGATCATGCGCGATACGATCTTCTGCGCCATTCCCGAGGATGCCGATACCGACGCGATCGCCGCGTCGATCCACAAGCGGGAAAAGGAGATCCAGCAGTACGTGCCGGGGTATCGGCTCCTGCAGGACCCGCAGTTCGACCCACCAAGCGTCCTCAACGGTGGCCACGCCCGCGTCTCGATCTTCGTCGAGGTCGAGGGCGCCGGCGACTTCTTGCCGCCCTACGCGGGAAACCTGGACATCATGACCGCCGCCGCCACCAAGGTCGGCGAAGAGATCGCGAAGCAGAAGCTGGGAGTCAACGCATGAGTACCGATTTGATGGCCAACGCGCGCAAGTACTCCGACACTCTCGACATCCGGGTCACCGACTCGTCGCTGCGCGATGGCAGTCACCACAAGCGGCATCAGTTCACCGAGGACGAGGTCCGCTCGATTGTGGGCGCGCTCGACGACGCCGGTGTGCCGGTCATCGAGGTGACTCATGGCGACGGACTCGGTGGGTCGTCGTTCAACTACGGATTCTCCAAAACCCCCGAGCAGCAACTGATCAAGGCGGCAGCAGAGACCGCGAAGCGGGCCAAGATCGCTTTTCTGATGCTGCCGGGCCTCGGGACCAAGGACGACATCCGCGCCGCGCAGGACAACGGCGGGCAGATCTGCCGCATAGCCACCCACTGCACCGAGGCCGACGTCTCGATCCAGCACTTCGGGCTCGCGCGCGACCTCGGACTCGAGACCGTCGGCTTCCTGATGATGAGCCACACCCAGAGTCCGGAGAAGCTGGCCGAGCAGGCCCGCATCATGGCCGACGCCGGGTGTCAGTGCGTGTACGTCGTGGATTCGGCCGGCGCGCTGGTCCTCGAGGATGTGACGGTGCGTGTACAGGCACTGGTCGCCGAACTGGGCGATGATGCGATGGTGGGTTTCCACGGGCACGAGAATCTCGATATCGCGGTGGCGAATTCGATCAACGCGGTCCGCGCGGGCGCCCAGCAGATCGACGGATCGATCCGTAGATTCGGTGCGGGAGCGGGCAATACGCCGACCGAGGCATTTGTCGGTGTGTGCGACAAGCTCGGCATCACCACCGGCATCGATTTCATGAAGATCGCTGACGCAGCACAGGACGTTGTTCGGCCGGCGATGCCCAGCGAGTGCCTCGTCGACCGTTCGGCGATGATGATGGGCTACGCCGGCTGCTACTCGTCGTTCCTCAAGCACGCCGAAGGGCATGCGGAGCGGTACAACGTGTCGGCGGCCGAGATCCTCATCGAGGCCGGCAACCGCAAACTGGTTGGTGGTCAAGAAGATCAGCTCATCGACATCGCACTCGAACTCAAGAAGAAGCAGGACGCCAACGCGGGAGTGTGATCGCCTCGCACCTCAGTCAGCGGGAGGTAGGGCTCAGCGGAAGGCCGCGACGAACGCGTCGATCGCGGCGTCGGGGTCGGTCTTCGCCCAGCCTTCCAGGCCGATGACGCCGGTGTAGTCCACGTCCTTGAGCGTTGCCGCTATGGCCGGATAGTTGATCTCTCCGGTGCCGGGTTCGCAGCGTCCGGGGACGTCGGCCACCTGGATCTCGCCGATGAAAGGCAGTGCGCTCCTGACGAGTTCGATGAGGTTTCCTTCGCCGATCTGGGCGTGATAGAGGTCCAGATTCATGCGGAGGAACGGCGAGTCGACGGCCCGAACCAGCGCCATGGTGTCGGCGGCCCGTGCAAACGGTGTCCCCGGATGATCCACAGCGAGGTTGAGGTTCTCGAGTGTGAACACTCGACCGTGGCGTTCGCCGAGTTCCGCGAGCCGCTGCAGCGTATACGCCGCCGTCAGCCACATGTCCGGAGTTGTCACCTCGATCGGGATCACCGGCAGGCCACTCGAATCAAGGCCCGTCCCATGCACATTCAGGCGCGGGCAGTCCAGGATCGACGCTACCTTGATCGACTCCTCGGCCGAGTCGAGCAGCGCTGCGATGCCGTCGGGCTCGGTGAGGTTGCCGGTGAGATAGCCCGTCATCGAGGAGAACTGTGCGCCGGATGCGGCCAGTCCTGAGATGTCTTTGGTCGACCAGTCCCAGATCTCCACCAGCAGGCCACGTTCGGCGATCGCACGGACGCGTTCGAGGAAGGGCCGGTCGAGGTAGAGCATTTCCGCACTCGCGGCCAGTGCATAGCCCGACGGTGTCATCGTGTCACCTCGTCGATGGCGACGGTGGTTCCGGTCTCCACACTGCGAATCGCTGCCAACGCGACAGCCAACGCGATTCGGGCGTCCTCGCCCGTCGGCGTCGATGAATGCTGCTCTGACCCAGCTGTGTTGATGGCTTCGACAAACGCCGCCAGTTCACCGACATATGCCGTGTGCAGAAGTTCGGTGTCACGACGCGCGGTCTCGATTTCGACGCCGCCGGCACCGAAGAAGGTCATGTCGGTGGTGCGGGCAGTGCCTGCGGTAGCCATTCCGGCCGAACCGAACACCTCACCGCGGACGTCGTAGCCATAGAGGGCAGAAAAGCTGGCCTCCGCGGTTCCGATGGCGCCGTTGTCGAAGGTGACCGTGACGACGGCCGTGTCGAGGTGACCGGTGGCCTTGGCGTCGGGGCGGATCAGCGCGTCGGCAAACGCATGTACCGCGACTGCCCGTGCGCCCGGATTGAGGAAGCACAGTGCGTCGAAGTCGTGAATGAGTGTCTCGAGGAAGATGGTCCACTGCGGGACGCGCGACGGGTCGGCCTGCCACGGTCCCGGATCGCGCGTGAGCGATCGCAGCAACTGTGGAGTTCCGACGCGTCCCGTGTCCACCATCCGTCGTGCGGCCGCGAAGCCCGGGGCAAAACGACGATTGAAGCCGACCTGCAGGACCACCCCGGCGGTCCGCGCGGCGTCGATTGCGCGGTCTGCCTCGTCCAGGGTGACCGCCATCGGCTTCTCGCAGAAGACATGTTTGCCGGCGGCGGCAGCACGGCACACCAGTTCGCTGTGGCTGCGCGCGGGAGCGGTGATGAGCACCGCGTCCACGAGTGGGCTGTCGAGCACGACGTCGATGTCGGTGGTGGCGATCTCGGCTCCGACCTGGTCGGCGAGCCGGCGGGCCGCACCGTCGACAGGATCGACGACGGCCACGAGATCGGCGCCGTGGACGTGTCGGGCGACGAGTTCGGCATGGCTGGAGCCGATCCGCCCGGCGCCGATTGTGGCAACTCGAACGACGTCGCTCCGGGTGGATCGGTCAATGGGTGCAGAGGTGGGTGCGGTCACGGGCGTGCCTTCTCGATCGTTGGACTAGAACGTTCTAGTAGAACGTTCTAGGGTAGAGTAGGCGACGCACCTCACAACGGTCAAGAAGGAGCTGGCAACGTGGCCCGACAGCAGCGGCCGACGCTGATCGACGTGGCGGAAGCCGCTGGAGTCTCCAAGGCGCTGGTGTCCATCGTGATGCGAGGCGCACCCGGCGCCGGCGCCGCCACCAGGGAACGTGTGCTGCGGATTGCTGCCGAGATGGGCTACGTGCCGGATCAGCGTGCTCGCAATCTCCGTTCGACGGCCACGGGCGTCCTCGGGGTCACCTTCGAACTGCGGGAACCGTTCCACGGCGACCTGGTGGATGAGATCTACGGGGCGGCGGCCGATGCCGGACGCGACGTCCTCATCAGCGCCGTGACCGCGCGACGTCCCGAATCCGTTGCCCTGCAGACCCTCCTGCGTGAGAGGTGTGAAGCAGCGATCCTGGTGGGCTCGCGATCGAACCCCGGCGAGATCGAGCGTCTCACCGAACGCATTCCGGTGACCCTGGTCGTCAGCGAAGCAGCGCCGGCCGGCGCCGGCGACGTTCGCGGCGATGATGCCCAAGGCGTGCAGTTGGCCGTCGATCATCTTGTCTCACTGGGCCACCGGCGGATTGCCCATATCGACGGCGGTGATGCGCCGGGGGGCCGTGTTCGTCGGGATGCGTTTGTGCAGTCAATGGCGGCGCATCGACGCACGAGGTCGGCGTCGGTGATCAGCGGCGGGATCACGGCTGTCGACGGTGCTCGCGCGATCCGCGGATTGCTCGACGCACCGTCCGCCGCCGACCAACTTCCGACCGCCATTCTGGCCTTCAACGACGAATGCGCGACCGGCGTCATCGATGTACTCATCAGGACCGGCAAACGCGTGCCCGAGGACATCTCGGTGATCGGATACGACGACACGCGATTCGCCTCGCTCCTACCGGTGCCCTTGACGACGGTGTCCCAGGACGCGCACGGGCTGGCGCGTCATGCCCTCGAGGCCGTCGTGGCCATGGCCGACAACGAAACCCCACGCCGAATCGTGGTTCCCCCGAAACTCATGGTCCGCGCGACCACCGCTGCACCACCCCGATGATCAGATTGTCGAGACCTCGTCCACCAACCCCCATCGCAGCGCAGTCGGGGCGTCGAGAGTTATCCCCGACAAGACCAGGTAGGCACTCCGCCATCGTCCGATCCGACGCGGGATGCTGTAGGTTCCGCCCGCACCCGGGATCAATCCGATGCCGAGTTCGGGCAGTCCGAACCGGGTGTCGCGGTGCGCGACGACATGCCCGCAGAACGCCGCCATCTCGAGTCCGCTGCCGATTACCTGCCCGTGCACAGTCGCCCGACACCGAGTCCCGAGGCGCGCCCGCACGGCGTCGAGCGCGAGGGCCGGGCTGTGCCGGGTCCGTGCGATGTGCGCCGAGGCGGGGTCGTCGAAACCGCCGAACTCGGCCAGGTCGCCGCCGCTGCAGAAGGACCTTCCTGCGCCGCTGAGTTCGACGGCGGAGATCGACGGGTCGTGATGGGCGACGGTGAGTGCTGCGAGGAGTTCCGATCGCATCGCATCGTTGAACGCGTTGTGACGATGCGGTCTGTTGAACACGATACGGAGCGTGTCGCCCACGCGATCGAACTCAACCGGAGAACCACTGGAGGTGACCGTCGCGTTTGACGGACCGCGCTCCAACAGCCAACGCGCAAACTCCGGGCCGGCCTGCAGGGTCGAATACGCGAGCGACTCGGTGATCAACGCGGACCGCAGCGAACCGGAAGTCAAAGCCGACGCGAACACGTCGGCGTTGACGCTCGCGGTGATCGGAAATCGCTTGCAGCGCTCCGAGATCGCGACGACCGCATCATCGATGGATTCGACCCATACGCACCGGATGTCGTCGGTGTCGACCTCGGTGAGCGTGAAGCTGGCGGTGTCGAGCCAGTGGGAGGATACGAGGCGCTCAGGCGATAGGGCCACGGCAATGATCGGCGGCGCAATCGCACTGACCGCTGGTAGCTCGATGTCGGGAGGCGCCTCGGCCTCGACGATCCGTAACACCGGTACGCCACCTGTTGCAGATGAGGCTGTCCCAGACATCTCTCCTTCCTACATGCTGCGCACGACCAAGGTACTCACATCCCGGCCGGTGGATGTCCCAGGCAGAACACGGCACCGAACGGGTCGGCGAGCGCCGCGAGCGTTCCGTACGGCGTCTCCTCGCCGGCCATGAGGACGCCTGCACCGAGTCCCTCGGCCTGCTTCACGGTCGCCGCCACGTCGTCGACGCAGACATACACCTGCCAGAACGACGGCACCTCGGGCGGAAAGAGCTTGACGGAGTCCATGATTCCCGAATACGAGTTCTCTCCGACGAACACCTGGCCGTAATGATCCGGTCCGATCGCGTCGGGGTCGCCGCCGGTACCGATCTCCTCGATCCGTGCCCCGATCGCCGAGCGATAGAACTCGAGCGACTTCGCGTAATCCTTGCTCTGACACTCGAACCAGTACGGGGTGCCGTGCTCGCCCCACTCGACGAATCCGGGATGGGTGTTCGGCTTCCAGAAGCCGATGACCGCGCCCGCCGTGTCGACGGCCACCATCATCGTGCCCATGTCGCCGACGTCCATCGGCGGCACCATGATGCTGCCCCCGGCCGCCTCGACGGCTTTGACCGTGGCATCCGGGTCGTCGGTATGCAGGTACACCGACCACACGTCCGACGGTCCGTTCGGGTCCATCACCGGACCCATTCCGGCGACGCGGTGTCCGTTCTTGACGAAGTTCCGGTAGCCACCGAAGTCGGGGTTGGCGTCCTCTGCTTCCCAGCCGAACAGGGCGCCGTAGAACTCGGCGGCCTTGTCGGGCTCACTGCTCATCAGGTCGAACCAGATCGGCGCGCCGAGGGGCGCGGAGTACTCGGCCATGGTGTGTCCTTTTCTCACGAATGTGGGTTGTACAAGTCGGCAGACCCCCAGCCTTGCCGAAACTCATCGTCGGAGGTGGAGGAACCCGAGCGAAAGTTGCGATGAGTTCGGTGTCCCAGTGTGGTCCACAGCTGTGACAGATACTCCGCCGGCGAAAGGACCAGGTATGAACGCCGACTACATCGAGATCGCGGCCAATCAGATGATCGACTTGGCAGCCAAGGTGACCGATGACCAACTCACCCGTGCGACGCCATGCGACGGTACGGATCTTTCCGGGCTGCTCGCGCATGTCATTGGTCTCAGTGCGGCGTTCGCGGCGGCGGGGCGCAAGGAGTTCGGACCGTTGACATCCACGCCCCCGAATCCGGGCGCCGAAACCCTGCCGGACTTCTGGTGGGCCTCGCTCACCGGCAACCTGCGTGACCTCGTCCTGAGTTGGCAGCGGCCCGACGCGTGGGAGGGTATGACACAGGCGGGAGGCTTCGAGGCGCCCGCAGAGGTTCTCGGCACGGTCGCGCTCAGCGAGCTCGTCCTCCACGGTTGGGACGTCGCGCGATCGATCGGCGTCGACTACACGATTCCCGACCCCGTCGCGTCCGCCGTGTTCGATCTTCACCATCCACCGGAACCGCAGAGCGAGCGTGACGGGATGTTCGGACCCATCGTCGAGGTGCCCGAGGATGCGCCCATTCTCGATCGACTTGTCGGACTCGCGGGGCGCCAACCGTTTTGGCCGCATGGCACGCTGGAGGAATGACTTCTCCCGGCCGAATCGACCGGTTACGCGGCCTTGTGTGGCCGATCGCCTGCGTCGCGGGCTTGCTTCTCGTCGCGCTCGCGCAGGTCAAGTGGGGTGTGTCCGACGAGGGCGTCCGACCGTCGATCACCGGATTGGGTCGCGTGTCGGTACCCGGCGCGGCGGCTGAGGACGTGGAGTACTTCTTCGACGGTCAGACCCGACGACCCGGTCTGATCGTCATCGTCGCCGGTGCGGTGGTTGCTCTTGCGGCGGCACTCGGTTGGTGGCGGGCGTCGTTGCGGTGGCCGGCGATCGTGGTCGTCGGCCTCGGTGGTGCCGTGGCGCTCGGAGTCGCGGTCGTGGCGCTGAGCGACCCGGCCGGTCATCTGTTCTCCGAACGACTCACCGAAGCGCTCGACCTGGATCTGCCGACCATGCAACCCGGTTATGGACTGATCGGCACACTGGTCGTCGGCGTTCTGGTGCTGGGTGTGGCGGTGTTCTGGGGAGTGGCGACCTGGATCGGCCGTCGCGTCGAGGGGGCTACCCGAACCGACGAATCGTCTTGATCGGCGGCATCCGGTCGAGCGGGGTGAACCCGATCGGGACACCGTTGGGTCCGTACGCGTTGAAGACCTGGCCGAACCCGGCGTAGATGCCGATGTGGCTGGCGTCGCGCCAGAACACGATCGCGTCGCCCGGCGCGAGGGCGCTCATCGGGATCGCGTGACCCACCCGGGCCTGCTGCTGACTGACGCGTGGCAGCCGGATTCCCGCGGTACCGAATGCCCATTGGACCAGGCCGGAGCAGTCCCACGAGTTCGGTCCGACGCCGCCCCACTTGTACGGCTTACCCATTTGCGTCATCGCCGCCGACAGCGCCTGCAACCCGGCCGGGGTCGATATCGGCAGGTAGATCTCCACCGAACCCGACGAGCCGGATGACCCGGTGTCGGCCGACGCGGTGGGTTCGCCCGCGGCCAGGGCGACACCGGTGGCCATGACGAGCGCAGCGCCGATCGCCGCGACACGGCAACGGAGACTCGACACGCGATCCAGGGTGACCCCTCGGTTCGGGGAAGTCTCAGGTTGCGGTTGAGATGTTATCGATGCGTGACCTTCACCTGCGGGTCACCAGTAGCCGTCGGGGTCGCTCTCGGGTGACTCGGCGGGAATGATGCCCTCGGCGACGCCGTGGTCGATGCTCGCCGACAGCCGGGGGCAGGTGGGCATCATGGCGGTGTTGCCGCCCTGCTCACGGATGCGTTCGAGTTCATTGCAGCGGGCCCGCGCATCGGCGTTCCACTGCACGCTCGTGTGGAACGAACTGGTCTTCTTGACCATGACGCACGCGTGACACGATCGGCACTCGATCTCGGTCATTCCGCCCCGCAGGTAATGCTCGCGGTCGCGGGCGGTCGCGGCATGCACGGCGGCCAGACGGTCGGGATCGCCGCCGAAATCGGGTGCCTTGGCCCAGCCGATCTGGCTGTCGGCGGTCGGACGTTCGGCGGCGCGGGTCATCGCCTCAGACCTCGGCCGTTTGGACGGAGTCGTCGGCGTCCTCGGACTTCTTCGCGGCCTCCTGCATGCGCAAGTTCTCCTGGATCTCGACACCCCAGCTCTCCAAGGCCTTCTCGGTGTCGATCTCGTACTCGAAGCGCTGGGTCATCTCGTCGGTGACGTCGGCCTTGTCGACGTAGAACTGCTCGTACCAGCGTCGCAGTTGGTAGACCGGGCCGTCTTCTTCGACGAGGAGCGGATTGTCGATGCGGGTCTTGTGCTTCCAGATCTCGACGTCCTGCAGGAATCCGACCTCGACGCCGGCGCTGATCTTCTTGGCCATCTTGGCGGCCTGCTCGTTGGTGAGACCGTCGGGGACCTTGGCCATCACCCCGTACATCAGGACGAAGGAGTTGGCGTCGATCGGGTAGTGGCAGTTGGTGAGGATGGTCTCGACCGCGAACTCGCCGTAGTACTGGATCATCGGGTTCAGCATGTAGGACGGGCCGTAGTACGCCGCGATCGACTCGAGCCGGCTGTCGCCGTAGTTGGTGCCGAGCGTGACGTCGGGGCGGCCGTGCGAATTCATGTACTGCGCAGCGGTTTCGCCCTCGAAGACGTTCTTGAAGTAGTCGGGCAGGGCGAAGTGCACGTAGTAGAAGTGCGCCATGTCGACGACGTTGTCGATGATCTCGCGGCAGTTGGAGCCCTCGATGACGATCCGGTTCCACGTCCAGGCGGTCCACTCGTCGGACCCGACCTCGTCGAGCGCCGGGATGATGCAGTCCTCGGGTGGCGCGTTGCCCTCGGGGTCGTTGTAGACGAACACCTGGCCGTTGCGGACCATCGTCGGCCACGACCGGGTCTTGGCCAGCTTGGGATTGCGTTTCGCGTAGGGAACTCCGGCGCAGCGGCCGTTGCCCTTCCATTGCCAGCCGTGGAAGGGGCAGGCGACGTTACCGTCGTCCTTGATGCTGCCCTGGGAGAGGTCGGCACCCATGTGGCGGCAGAAGGCGTCGAGGACGTTGAGCTTCACCTCGCCGTTCTCGTCCCGGGTTGCCCACACGACCAGCTTGGTGCCGAAGATCTGCACCGAGTGCGGCTTGCCGTCGTCGAACTCGTCGATCAGGCCGAGGCAATGCCAACCGCGTGCGAACCGGGAGGGCGGGGCGCCGGTGTCGATCTCGCGCACTCCCGGCTCTTCACCGCTGCGCGTGGAACCGACCGTCTCGGGTGTCGCCGACATTCGTCTCTCCTGTCACTCGACTCGCGTTGCGTGGATCCGCAGACGAACGCGGACCGCATGATGCAATACTAGAACACGTTTCAATAATGATCCGTCAATCGGGGCGAGTGGTCCAGGTCTGTCCTGGAAATGGGCATAAAGTCCCAGTACTCGACATAAATGAGAACGTGTTCTAATCTCGAGTCTGACGACGATGATGGCCGGCCACCGAGGTTGGCGACTATGGAGTAGGAGTGGACGATGCGCAGCGAAGCCGCGGAGCAGGTCCTGGAGAAGATCAACGCACTGTTGCCCGAGATCGAGCAGCGCGCGCAGCAGACCGAAGACCTGCGCCGCATCCCCGACGAGACGGTGTCGAGTCTGGAAAGCGCCGGCTTCTTCAAGCTGATGCAGCCCGAGCAGTGGGGCGGCTACCAGGTCGACCCGGTGACCTTCTACGAAGCGGTCCGTCGGATCGCGACCGCCTGCGGTTCCACCGGCTGGGTGGCCGGGATCATCGGTATCCACAACTGGCATCTCGCCCTGTTCGACCAGCAGGCCCAGGAGGACGTCTGGGGTTCGGACACCTCGGTCCGGATCTCGTCGTCGTATGCGCCCATGGGTATGGGTGAGGTCGTCGACGGCGGCTACAAGGTCAACGGCAACTGGGCGTTCTCGTCGGGCTGCGAACTCGCTGACTGGACCTTTGTCGGCGGCCCGGTGATCAAGCGCGGCAAGCCCGTCGACTTCGTCAGCTTCTTGCTGCCCCGGTCGGACTACACCATCAAGGATGTGTGGAACGTGGTGGGACTCAAGGGAACCGGCTCGAACACGCTGGAGGTCAAGGACGCATTCGTCCCGACGCACCGCGTGCTGAGCATGCGCACCATGGCCGAATACAAGAGCCCCGGCCTGGAGCGCAACACCGCACCCGTCTACCGGATGCCTTGGGGCACCATCCATCCCAGCGTGATCTCGGCACCCATCGTGGGCATGGCCTACGGTGCCTACCGGGCGCACGTCGAGCATCAGGGCAAGCGCGTGCGCGCCGCCTACGCGGGCGAGAAGTCCAAGGACGACCCGTTCGCCAAGGTGCGTATCGCCGGCGCCGCCAGTGACATCGACGCCGCGTGGCGTCAGCTGTCGGGCAATCTGGCCGCCGAGTACGAGCTGATCCGCAAGGGTGAGGAACCCCCGATGGAGATGCGCACCGCCGCCCGGCGCGACCAGGTCCGCGCAACCGCTCGGGCCATCGCGTCCATCGACAGTCTCTTCGAGAACTCCGGTGCCGGAGCGTTGAACCTCGACTCGCCGATCCAGCGGTTCTGGCGCGACGCACACGCCGGCCGGGTGCACGCCGCCAACGATCCCGAGCGCGCGTACGTGGCGTTCGGCAACAACGAGTTCGGGATTCCCATCGGCGACACCATGGTCTGACTTCTCGAGGCTCGCAAGGTCGCACCGTTACCGCTCCCTGAGGTGCGAGGAGCGCAAGCGACGAGCCTCGAAGGGCCTGGCAACACTCGACAAAAAGCAGTTCCAAGGAGTCATCACATGAGTGACAGCAGTCCGATCAGATCGCTGGGATACATGCGCATCGAGGCCACCGACATGGCCGCGTGGCGGGAGTACGGACTCAAGGTTCTCGGCATGATCGAGGGCAAGGGGTCCACCGAAGGTGCGCTGTATCTGCGCATGGACGACTTTCCCGCACGTCTGGTGATCGTGCCGTCCGACCGCGACCATCTCGGTAGCTCAGGCTGGGAATGCGCGAATGCGCAAGCGCTACAGGATGTTCGCAACCGGCTGTCGGCCGCGGGCGTTGTGTACCGCGAGGGCAAGGACGAGGAACTGGCCGATCGTCGTGTCGTGGAGATGATTGTCTTCAACGACCCGGCCGGCAACACGCTGGAGGCGTTTCACGGTGCGGCACTGGAGCATCGGCGCATCGTCAGCCCGTACGGGCACCGGTTCGTCACCGAGGAGCAGGGGCTCGGGCATGTTGTGCTCACCTGCGACGACGACAAGGCCGCACTCGAGTTCTACCGCGACGTCCTCGGCTTCAAGCTCCGCGATTCGATGCGTCTGCCCCCGCAGGTCGTCGGACGTGAAGAGGGCGAGGAGGTTCCGTGGCTGCGGTTCCTCGGCTGCAACCCGCGCCACCACTCACTCGCGTTCCTGCCGATCCCCAACGAGACCGGCATCGTGCATCTGATGGTGGAGGTGGAGAACTCCGACGACGTCGGGCTGTGCCTCGACCGCGCGCTGCGCAAGAAGGTGAAGATGTCGGCGACCCTCGGCCGCCACGTCAATGACCTGATGCTGTCCTTCTACATGAAGACCCCGGGTGGGTTCGACATCGAATTCGGTTGTGAAGGAAGAACCGTCGACGATCACGAATGGATCGCACGGGAGAGCACCGCGGTCAGCTTGTGGGGGCATGACTTCACCGTCGGGTTCAAAGGCTGACATGACACAGACCCCATACGGTTCGGCCGAGTTCGACTCTCGGCAGTTCCGGACGGCAATGGGTCAGTTCTGTACCGGCGTCACCGTGATCACCACGTTCGAGATCGGCGACGACGGTGTCGGCCGGCCGGTCGGGTTCGCGTGTCAATCGTTCGCGGCGCTGTCGCTCGACCCGCCGCTCGTGCTGTTCTGCCCGCAGAAGACCTCGCGCACCTGGAAGGTCATCGAGAAGACCGGAAAGTTCTGCGTCAACGTCCTGTCGAATCGTCAGCAGGATGTGAGCGCGACGTTCGGTGCGCCCGGCGACGACAAGTTCGCGTCGATCACCTGGGACCCGTCACCGGCCGGGTTGCCGGTGATCCGGCATGCCCTGACGTGGGTGGAATGCGACATCGAGCAGGTCACCGACGGCGGCGATCACTTCATCGTCATCGGGCGGGCGATCACGCTTGGCGACGTCCTGCAGGACAAGCCGCTGCTGTTCTACCGCGGCGGCTACCTGTCGACCGAACACCCGCGGGTCACACCCGCGCAGGCCGAACTCGAGAACTTTCTCACCTGGACCGGAGGAGACACCTGGCTATGAGCGCCACGGTCATGGCACCGACTGCGGTGGCCAAGCCCCTGACGGATGCGATCGCCGAGGCGGAAAAGCTCATCGCCTCAGCGGAATTCGTGGAGAGCGAACAAGATCTGGCGGAGGGATACGACTACCTCGCCGGCAGCATCGCGGCAATACTGCAGTTGGTTCGCTCTCGTCAGAAGACTCACCCGAACTTCATCACCTCGACGGGTCCGTCGACCAAAATGGGTCTCGACAACCCGGACACCCTCTACTACCACGCCGACGTGGAAGATTCCGGCACCTACATCGTGCGGGGACATCGGGGTGGCACAGCAGATCTGAGCTTCCAGGTGCTGCGCGGCGACTACACGCCGTCGGAGGTGCCCGGCGGCGACGACGCGTTCGACGACCGACGCATCCCCATCGACGCCGACGGCAACTTCGAGATCACCTTCGGGCCCCCAAAGGAATCCGCAACGGACGGATACTTCGTTCTCCCCGAGGGAGCATCGATGCTCTCGGTGCGCGAGGTGTACAGCGATTGGGCGGTCCGGAAGGGATCGATCTCCATCGAGCGCGTCGACACCGTGGGCACCGCACCGGAAGAACCCGACCTGGCGCGGGTGGTGCGCCGGTATGCCACGGCCGGAAAGATGCTGACCTCGCGGATCAACACCTGGTTCAACTTTCCCAAGTGGTTCTACCTCGACGAACCGGTCAACACCTTCACCCCGCCACGCCTGACGCCGGGTGGGCTGTCCACCCAGTTCTCCTCGGTGGGCCATTTCCGGCTTGCCGACGACGAGGCCATGGTGATCACGGTCCCGAAATCGGATGCGCCATACCAGGGTTTCCAACTGGGGTCGATGTGGTACATCTCGCTCGACTACGTCAATCACCAGACGAGCCTGAATTCGTCTCAGGCGCAGGTTGATCCGGACGGCATGATCCGCATGGTGGTGTCGCGCCGCGACCCCGGCATCGCCAACTGGATCGAGACGACCGGCCGGGTGACCGGAATTCTCCAGTTCCGCTGGCAGCGCGTGGCCGCACCTATCACTCCCGAGCAGGGACCGAGTGCACAGGTCGTGGACTTCGACGACGTCGCGGCGCATCTGCCCTACCTCGATTCGAACCGGATCGATGACAGCGGGTGGCGGGATCGAATCGCTGCGCGGCAACGCGCTTTTGCCGAAAGGATGCTCGGATGACCGGCGTGCTCGACGGGAAGGTTGTCGTCGTTTCCGGGGTCGGTCCCGGGTTGGGTCGGTCGATCTGTCTGCGGGCGGCTGCTGCCGGGGCGTCGGTGGTGTTGGCCGCGCGCACCGAGTCACGCCTGAAGGAGGTCGCCGCAGAAGTCGACGCTGCCGGTGGGACATCGCTGGTGGTGCCGACCGACATCACCGACGACGACGCGGTCGACGGACTTGTGCGGTCGGTGCTCGACGAGTTCGGCCGGGCGGATGTACTGGTCAACAATGCGTTCGCGCTTCCGTCGATGAAGCCGTTGGCGCGCACCGACTTCGACCAGATCACCGCAAGCCTGGACCTGACCGTTCTGGGCACTCTTCGTGTCATCAAGGCGTTCACCGACACGCTGGCCGAAGCCGACGGCGCGATCGTCAACATCAACTCGATGGTGATCCGCCATTCCGAACCCCGATATGGCAGCTACAAACTCGCGAAGTCTGCATTGCTTGCGATGTCGCAGACCTTGGCGACCGAACTGGGCGGCAAGGGGATTCGGATCAATACCGTCGCGCCCGGCTACATCTGGGACGACCAGCTGAAGTGGTACTTCGGCGAGGTGGCCAAGAAGTACGACATCACGCCCGAGCAGGTGTACGAGCAGACGGCCGCCAAATCCGATCTCAAGCGTCTACCCGAACCCGACGAGATCGCCGAGGCCGTCGTCTTCCTGGCGTCACCCATGGCCAGCGCGATCACCGGTCACACCCTCGACGTGAATTGTGGTGAGTACCATGACTAGTTCGCCGACGAGCACGGGAAGCCCGCGGACGTCGGTCGGTACCGTCGAGGATCTGCATGCGTCGGCCACCCGGGCCACCGG
This sequence comes from Gordonia sp. NPDC003422, assembly GCF_053588675.1. Lineage (NCBI taxonomy): Bacteria > Bacillati > Actinomycetota > Actinomycetes > Mycobacteriales > Gordoniaceae > Gordonia > Gordonia sp. NPDC003422. The sequence continues at coordinate 147,381 of NZ_JBSFQL010000005.1, read as the reverse complement.
CCTGGACGACTTCGGCGACGACGCCTACCTGGAACCGCTTGGTGTACTGCTGGATTCGTATCGCACCGAGGCAGGCCTGACGGAGCTGGGCAGCAAGATGTTCCGGTTCTTCCTCAAGGGTGCGCTGATCGCGCGTCTGCTGAGCGAAGCGGCGTGGAAGGCGAATCCGGGTTACGCGGATGTCGAGATCCGACGCCCGATCTTCGTGACCGGCCTGCCACGCACCGGTACCACCGCGCTGCATCGACTACTCACTGCAGATCCCGGTCATCAGGGCTTGGAGATGTGGCTGGCCGAGTTCCCGCAGCCTCGGCCGCCGCGCGACACCTGGGCCGACAATCCGGTGTATCAGCAGATCGATGCCGGGCTGGCGCAGCATCACGTCGAGAATCCCGATTTCATGGGGTTGCACTACATGGATGCCGGCGAGGTCGAGGAGTGCTGGCAACTCCTGCGGCAGAGCGTCATGTCGATTTCCTACGAGTCGCTGGCGTACTTGCCGACGTACTCACAATGGCTCGCCGGGCAGGACTGGACTCCGGCGTACCTGCGCCACAAGCGGAACTTGCAGATGATCGGGTTGAATGATCCCGAGAAGCGTTGGGTTCTCAAGAATCCCAGCCACCTGTTTGCGCTCGACGCGCTGATGGCGGCGTATCCCGATGCGCTGGTGATCCAGACGCACCGCGAGCCGAAGACGATCATCGCGTCGATGTGCAGCCTGGCCGAGCACGCGACGCCGGGCTGGTCGACCACCTTTGTCTGCGACACGATCGGCAGCGCTCAACTCGAACTCTGGTCCCGTGGACTGCGTGAGTTCTCGGCGGCGCGTGGGCGATACGACTCGTCGCAGTTTCTTGACGTCGACTTCGCCGATCTGCGCAACGATCCGATGGGGACCGTCGAGCGGGTGTACGCGGCGCTCGACGCGCCGTTCACCGACGACGCGCGCAAGGCTGTCGTGGCCCTCGATGAGGAGAGCAAGACCGGGGACCGCAAACCGCAGCATCGATATCAGCTGTCTGACTACGGACTCGACGAGCAGACGGTGGCGGCTGCTTTCGCGGGCTGACCCGTCGAGTTCGGTGAATGGCCCTCCGCCGCTCCCTGATCCGAAGAGTCGGTGACTGCCTGTCGGGCTGGGGAATTGGGGGGCTTGTGCCGGCGTCGGTCCCCTGAAACTTGGGGATGAGTTTCTTCCCCTAGAGGTCTGGAGTCGTCCCTCAGCAATTTCGCGGGGAAGACACCAAAGGTAGGGGACGAATCTTCTTCCCCTAGATTCTTTCGGTCCAGACGGCACAACTACCTCGTCCACCTCCAAGGGCCGTTGCGGTAGGCCGCGGGAGTGTCGTGGCCGACGGATGGGTGGTCACCCGGTGCGCGTCGGCGTGAAGCGAACGCAGAAACCGCGTGTCCGGTCAGAAACCGTATGCGCGTATACGGGTTCCGGCCATGGCCGCGGTTTCTGACCACATGTGCGGTTTCGGTGACGGACTTCACGACGTCAACAGGGCCCGCCCTTTGTGTCGAAATCTGTACGTGGCAGCGAAGCCACGTGCAATGTGCACTTTGTCGGTGGTCTCGACATGACGCCTAGCCTGGCGGCTCGGAGTCGCTCGAGCAGCGGGGGTGGTGACTCGCCAGGATCAACCGCGCAACGCTGCCACTGCTTCTCCCACGGCGCGATGGGGCGCCCCGAACAACTGCGCACTGCCGTGTGCGCGTTTGAAATACAGCTGGATGTCGTGTTCCCAGGTGATGCCGATGCCACCGTGCAATTGGATCGCGTCCCCGGTCACGGTACGGAAGGCCTCGGAGCAGTAGACATGTGCGGCGAGGGCAAGCTCATCGCCATCCGGATCGCCGGCCACCAGAGCGGACACTGCGGCACGGGAGATCGACCGTGTGGTCTCGACCAGCACGTACATGTCGGCCATGCGGTGTTTGAGGGCCTGGAAGGAACCGATGGTGCGTCCGAATTGCTTGCGGGACTTGGTGTATTCGACGGTCAGATCCAGGGCCGCCTGCGCGCCGCCGACCTGTTCGGCCGACAGGAGGGCCCAGGCAAGCGACCGCAATCGGTGTGCGAGATCGGCGGGTGCCGGGATGGTCGTCGCCGAAACCTCGTCGAAGTGCACCGAACTCAACGGCCTGGTGGGGTCCATGGTGGGCAGCGGCGTCACCGTGACTCCGTCGGAGGTGGCGTCCACTTCGTGGAGCGTCACGCCCTCCCCGCTGGAGGCAAGCACCACCAGCGTGTCGGCGACTTCGCCGTCGATCACGAAGTGGGCTGTCCCGGTCAGCAAACCGGCATCCGCCCGCACGCTGGGCCGGTCCCAGCCTGTTTCGCCTGCCCAGCACAATGCGGCCACCCGCTCGCCGGAGGCCAGGTCGGGCAGCAGGCGTTTGGAGGTGTCGTCGTCGTCCGCGATCAGAATGGCCGCGGTGGCGAGAACGGCGGACCCGAACACGGGAACGGGACTCAGTGCGGCGCCCAGTTCTTCCAGTACCGCGGCGCTCTCGACGAAAGTCGCTCCAGCTCCGCCGAATTCCTCCGGAACGGGCAACGCGGCCACACCGATCTCGCTGCACAGGGTGCGCCACAGGTCGCGGTCGGAGCGAGGTGTCGAACCCATCGCAGCACGCACCGAGGCCGAGTCCCCACGCCGCTTGCACAGGTCACGGACCGCGGTGGCCAGGGCATCGCGCTCTTCGGCCGAAACCGCCTCGATGGTCATCGCAGCGTCTCCAGGATCGCGTTCCGATGGACAGCCGGTGTGCCCCACGAACTCAGCAATGCGCGAGTCTTGGTGATGTACAACGACAGATCATGCTCCGCGGTGTAGCCGATCGCGCCGAGGACCTGCAGCGACCGGCGTGCAGCGAGATGGGCCGCGTCGGCCGTGGCAACCTTGGCAGCCGCGATGTCGCGTCGTACGTCGGTGTCCTCGGGCACCTGACCGTCGATGCCGAGAGCCGCCGCATGCACCAGCGGACGGGCCATCTCGAGCGCGATCGCGACGTCGGCAAGGTGATGCTTGACGGCCTGGAACGATCCGATCGGCCGGCCGAATTGCTTGCGCGCCTGCGCATACTCGGCGGCAATCGCGAGCATGGCCTGTCCGAGGCCGAGGAGTTGGGCCGCGGTCGCCAGGACGCCGGCGTCGACCGCATCGGTGGCATCGACGCTCTCGGCGAGAACCTCACCGGCGGTCACTCGAGAGAGGGTCCGGGTGGGGTCGACCGACCGTAGGGTCTCCTCGATGTGTCCGATCGCCAGCACGCCGTCGGTGACCACGTACCGATCGTCCACGGCATCGGCATCGGCGGCCAGCAGTGCCAGGGGTGCGATCGCGCACGTGGCGCCGCGGCCCGCCGCCAGGGCGGTCAGACGCTCGGTGTGACCGGCATCCCGGAGTAGAACGGGAAGTACTGCAATACTTTCCGCGATTGGTCCGGGGACGCAGTGTTTGCCGAGTTGTTCGACGGCGACGACCATCTCGATCGCGCCGGCGCTCGATCCGCCGTGTGACTCGTCGATGAGGAGGCCACAGATGCCGGTGTCGGCGAGTTGAGCGTAGACCGCCGACGCGGCGCCCCGATCACCGGCCGCCCAGGCGCGGGCCGCCGCGGGCATGTCGGCCTTGGTGAGGATTGCGTCGATGGTCGACGCGAGGTCGTCGTGTATGTCCGAGAGCAGGAATTCCATCGTCTCACCGATCTCCGCGGGGCAGTCCGAGCAGCCGTTCCGCGATCACATTGCGCTGAATCTCGTTGGTGCCGGCATAGATCGGTCCGGATAGCGAGAACAGGTAGCCGTCCATCCAGGGGTCGTCGAGTTCGGCGGTCGCACCCTGCAGATCCAACGCGGTCTCGTGCGCGGCGATGTCCCACTGGGACCAGAAGACCTTGTTGATCGACGACTCCATGCCCAACTGGCCACCGGCGGCGAGGCGGCTCACCGTCTGATAGGTGGACAATTCGTAAGCGCGCGAACCGATCCAGGCGTCGGCTACGTGGGCATCGACATTCGCGGTCGTGGGGACGTCGTCGCGTGCTTCCTTCCACAGCTTCACGAGTCGGTCGGTGGTGGCCAGGAACCGGCCGGGGGAGCGTAGCGACAGGCCACGCTCGTTGGCCGCCGTGCTCATCGCCACCCGCCAGCCGTTGTCGACCGTACCGATCACGCCCGACGCGCCGGGGTCGGCCGGGTCGTCGGGGACGAAGACGTCTTCGAGGAACAGTTCCGCGAAACCCGCCTCGCCGTCGAGCTGCGCGATGGGGCGCACCGTCACCCCGGGAGCCCGCAGGTCGAACATGAAGTAGGTCAACCCTTTATGCCGTTGTGCGGCCCTGTCGGTGCGGAACAGGCCGAAGGCCCAGTCGGCGAAGCTCGACCGCGAACTCCACGTTTTCTGGCCGTTGAGCAGCCAGCCGCCGTCGGTGCGGGTGGCCGTCGACCGGAGCGACGCGAGGTCGCTGCCCGCCTCCGGCTCGCTCCACGCCTGACCCCAGATGTCGTCCGCACGGGCCATCCGCGGCATGATCCGGGCCAGCTGGTCGGGATGAGCGTGTTCGAAAAGTGTTGGTGCCAAGAGGAAGATTCCGTTCTGGCTGACGCGGCCCGGCGCACCGGACCGGTAGTACTCCTCCTCGAAGATGACCCAGTGCAGCAGCGGGACGTCGCGCCCGCCGTACTCTTCCGGCCAACTCACCACCGACATTCGGTCGGCGGCCATGGTCCGCTCCCATTCGCGGTGCGCCTCGAATCCGTCGGCGGTGTCCATCGATGGAAGGGGCTGAGCCGGAACATGTTCGGCCAGCCAGGTGCGTACCTCGTGGCGGAACTTCTCGGCCGCCGCGTCGAACAGCAGATCCATGTCAGCGGCCCGTCCCATTGGCGCTTGACGCCTTCATCGACTTGGCGTCCATGCCGCCCAGCGAATCCCCACCGTCCTCGGCGTTGGCGGCATGCGCGAAGTGGTGCCAGCCGAACACCGAATCCATCGCGTTGCGCAGCCCCATCTGGTCCTCGCAGATGTTGACCGCCTTCTTGCTGAGCATGAGGCCCTGGATCGGCATCGCCGCGATCTGCTCGGCGATGGCGTCGACCTTGGTGGCGAGTTCGTCGCGCGGCACAACGTGATTGACCATGCCCCACTCGGCGGCCTGTGCCGCGGTGAAGCGTTCGCCGGTGAACAGGATCTCTTTGGCGCGTCGGGTACCGAGCGCGTAGGCGTGCGCGAAATACTCGACGCCGGGAATGCCCATGCGGGCGACCGGGTCGGAGAAGAAGGCGTCGTCGGAGGCGACGATGAAGTCGCAGATCCAGGCGAGCATGAGTCCGCCCGCGATGCAGGCGCCGTGCACCTGCGCGATGACCGGCTTGGGCATCTCCCGCCACCTACGGCACATACCCATGTACACCTCCATCTCACGCGCGAGCCGCTGGTCGGCGCCCGATCGGTCGGTGTGGTCCCAGTACAGGGTGGCGACGTTGTCGTAGTAGGTGTCGAAGTCGCGTTCCGGTGTGCCGATGTCGTGGCCCGCCGAGAAGTGCTTGCCGTTGGCGCGAAGCACGATGACCTTGACGGCCTTGTCGTCGACCGCCCGGCGGAACGCGGAGTCCAACGAATAGGTCATCACCGAGTTCTGGGCGTTGCGGTACTCGGGCCGGTTGAGCGTCACGTACGCGACGGCACCATCGGGTCCGCCGGTCTCATAGGCCACCGGGGTGGTGTCCGGCCCGAGTTCGTCGGGGCGCAGGGCAGGGGGAATCACCGCGTCGCTCATGCCTCCGAGCGTAACCTAGCAAGTGCTTGGTTGGTAGGGTCTGGTCGGAGTCGAACGCGGCGTCGATCACAGGTGCGTGCTGACCCATTCGGCGGCCCGCACGGCCGATTCGGCGAGTTCGCGCAGTTCATACCCAGTTTTCACACCGCCGGGACAGGCGACGAGGGATGCCACGACCGTGCCGCCGGCGTCGAAGACCGGTGTGCCGAGGGTGACGACGCCGTGCTCGGTGTCGTCGGACAACTCGGTGTCGAGGTAGTCGATGTCGCCGAGTTCGCTGAGCAGATCGCCGACGCGGGAGCGCAGCGAATCCGAGACGCCGTCGAGCGAACTCAGTGCGTCGATCATTGCGATGTGGTCGGGGGTCAGGCGCTCGATGGAATAGCCGCGTTCGCGGATCTCGTCGAGCACGATGGCCAGACGGGTACGCACCGACGCCGGGGCCTGTTCGATCCATTGTGTCCGGTCGGTCGGACTCGACCACGCGATGAACTCGCGACAGATGGGTGGACGTAACCGGATTCGACGACCGGGGCGGAACCAGGAGGCGGCCGGGTCGAGGCGCGACGACCCATCGTCGGGCAGAGCGTGTTCGACGACGGAGATCGTCTCGGCGTCGATGCGCCGGGCCAAGAAGCATGGCATCCCGTGTTCGTCGGCGAAGTTCCGGACGGCCGGGCCTGCCCACTGGCCGAGGAGGTCGGTGCTCTGTGCGGTGCGGGCGAGGGCCACGAACGCGGGGCCGAGTCCGAACTCGCCGGTCCTGGGATGTCGGGTCGCCCAACCGCGATCGACCATCTCCGACGCGACGGCGTGCGCGGTCGCGCGGGATTGGCCGGTGAGGCGGACAATCTGTGCCAGCGTGAGTGTGTCGGGCGCGGATCGCACGAGTAGTTCGACGACACGCATCACGCGAGCGGTCGGAGGCGACGGCGAGCGGGGCTGTTGACCCTGCTCGGCGGGGTCGCCTACTGTGTGTGTCACATAGTCAATACTGACCGTCGAATATTCGACAGTCAAGGGAAGGGGTTGCGCCGATGGGACCCTCGGTGGGCAAGGACTCGACGTCTTCCGCGTCGCACCCGCATGGTTACGAGCTCTCCCATCTCGAGGCGCTCGAGGCCGAGTCGGTGCACATCTTTCGCGAGGTGGCCGCCACGTTTGAGCGTCCGGTGCTGCTCTTCTCCGGCGGCAAGGACTCGGTGGTGATGTTCCACCTGGCGCGCAAGGCGTTCTGGCCGGCGCCGATCCCGTTCCCGCTGATGCATGTCGACACCGGGCACAACTTCGACGAGGTGATCGAGTACCGCGACCGCGTCGTCGCCGACACCGGGGTGCGCCTCATCGTCAGTTCGGTGCAGGACGACATCGACGCCGGGCGAGTGGTCGAGGCCACCGGCCCGGGCGCCAGCCGAAACAGACTGCAGACCACCGCGTTGCTGCGGGGCATCACCGAGAACAGATTCGACGCGGTGTTCGGGGGCGCGCGCCGCGACGAGGAGAAGGCGCGGGCCAAGGAGCGGGTGTTCAGCTTTCGCGACGAGTTCGGTGCGTGGAATCCGCGCGCGCAGCGGCCCGAACTCTGGAATCTGTACAACGGCAGGCACAATCGCGGCGAACACATCCGGGTCTTCCCGCTGTCCAACTGGACCGAGCTCGACATCTGGAGCTACATCGCCGACGAATCCATCGAACTGCCACCGATTTACTACGCACATCAGCGTGAAGTGATTCCGCACGACGGCATGTTGCTGGCGAAAACCCGCTTCCTCGAACAGTTTCCGGACGAGACAAGTCACGTGGAGACGGTCCGTTTCCGCACCGTCGGCGACGCCACCTGCACCGGGTGTGTGCTCTCGACCGCCGACACCGTCGAGGCCGTCATCGCCGAGGTGGAGGCGACCCGCCTGACCGAGCGCGGTGCCACCCGCGCCGACGATCGAATCTCGGAGTCCGGCATGGAGGATCGCAAGAAGGAAGGCTACTTCTGATGCCGCCCATCACAGAGATGCTGCGGCTGGCAACCGCCGGCTCGGTCGACGACGGCAAGTCGACGCTGATCGGCCGGCTTCTGTTCGACTCCAAGTCGATTTTCACCGATCAGCTCGAGTCCATCGAACGTACGAGCGCGGAACGCGGCGACGAATACGCCAACCTCGCGCTGCTCACTGACGGTCTTCGCGCAGAGCGCGAGCAAGGCATCACCATCGATGTCGCGTATCGGTACTTCTCCACGCCCAAGCGGAAGTTCATCATCGCCGACACGCCGGGGCATGTGCAGTACACGCGCAACATGGTGACCGGTGCGTCGACCGCCGACCTCGCGATGATCCTCATCGACGCCCGCAAGGGTGTGCTCGAACAGACCAAGCGGCATGCGTTTCTCTCGTCCCTGTTGGGTATCCCGCACCTGACGGTCTGCGTCAACAAGATGGACCTGGTGGACTGGTCGCAGCAACGGTTCGACGAGATCTGCACAGAATTCGTCGATTTCGCCGCCAAGTTGAATGTGTCGGACCTGACCTTCATCCCGCTGTCGGCGCTGCGCGGCGACAACGTGGTCGAGGCGTCGGTGAACATGGGCTGGTACGAGGGCCGGCCGCTGCTGAGCCATCTGGAGAACGTGTACATCGCGTCGGACCGCAATCTCATCGATGCGCGGCTGTCGGTGCAGTATGTGATTCGCCCGCAAACCGCCGACGGCACCGACCATCGTGCCTACGCGGGGACCGTCGCCGGTGGAATCTTCTCTCGCGGAGACGAAGTCGTGGTGCTGCCGGGTGGATTCTCCACCACCATCACCGACCTCTGGGCCCCCGGCGGAGCACGGGTGGACGAGGCGTTCGCGTCCATGGCCGTGTCTGTCGAACTCGCCGACGAGATCGACATCGTCCGCGGTGACATGCTGGCCCGGCCCAACAACCGTCCCTACGTCGGCCGGGATCTAGACGCGATGGTCTGCTGGTTCGCCGACGACACCGAACTGCGTGTCGGCAACCGGTACCAGCTCATGTGCGGCACTCGTCTGACCCGTGCCCAGATCTCCGGGTTCAACTACCGGCTGGACGTGAACACGCTGCATCGGGACGAGAGCGCGGAGTCGTTGCAGCTCAACGAGATCGCTCGACTGTCGGTGCACACGCAGGAACCGGTGATGTTCGATGCCTACGGCCGCAACCGGGAGACCGGTAGCTTCATCCTGATCGACGAGGCCTCCAACAAGACGGTGGGCGCAGGCATGATCACCGCGCCGGTCCGACGCGACAGTCACGTGGTGTGGCAGTCCAGCAAGGTATCTCGCGAGCAACGGACACATCGCGGTGCGACCATCTGGCTGACCGGCCTGTCGGGGTCGGGGAAGTCGTCGCTCGCTGTCGAACTCGAGCGTCGGTTTGTCGCGGAGGGTCGGCACGCCTACCTGATGGACGGCGACAACCTGCGGCACGGCCTGAATTCGGATCTGGGCTTCTCCGACGACGATCGCCGTGAGAACATCCGTCGGACCAGCGAGGTTGCCGCGCTGTTCGCCGATTCGGGTGCGGTGGCGATCGTCTCGCTCATCTCGCCGTTCACCGACGAACGCGAACGTGCCCGGGAGATCCACGCCGAGAGGGGACTGCCGTTCTTCGAGGTCTTCGTCGACACCCCGCTCGAGGTTTGTGAGCAGCGTGATCCGAAAGGCTTGTACGCCAAGGCGCGTCGTGGTGAGATCAGCCAGTTCACCGGGATCGACTCGCCTTACGAGCGTCCCGAACACGCCGACATCGTCGTGACGCCGGACGACGGTCAGCCGACCGAGGCCGCCGACGCCGTGCTCCGTAACCTGGGGCTGTAGATCTCCACATGATGAGGAAGGAAGGCGACACGTGACCGACGACCGTTCCCTCGCCGGTGATCTGGCCACCGCTGCCGGTGAGTTGCTGATCGACGTCCGGGCCAACAGCGGACTGAGCGGCAAAGAGCTCGGCCGCGCGGGTGACCTGCGTTCCAACGACTATCTGCTCGACCGCCTACGCGCCGAGCGGCCGGATGATGCAGTGCTGTCCGAGGAGTCGGCCGACGACAAGTCGCGATTGTCGGCGCCCCGGGTCTGGATCGTCGACCCCGTGGACGGCACCCGCGAGTACGGCACCGAAGGCCGGTCGGACTGGGCTGTCCACGTGGCGCTGTGGTCGTCGGACACGGGGCTGATCGTCGGCGCGGTTGCCTTGCCCGCGCTGGGCGTGACCTACGTCGACGATGCGTCCCCGATCGCCCCTGTGGCCGGGTTGGCCGCAGAGCCGAAGGGCGAGCGCGTGCGGGTTGTGGTGAGCGGATCGCGGCCGCCGGTGTTCTCCCAGGATGTCGCCGATGCGCTGGGCGGCGAGGTGCTCTCGATGGGATCGGCCGGAGCCAAGGCGATGGCGGTGGTGCGCGGCGAGGCCGACGCCTACGTACACGCGGGCGGGCAGTACGAGTGGGACTCGGCGGCGCCGGTCGCGGTCGCGCGCGCAAAAGGTCTGTGGTGCGGTCGGATCGACGGCTCCGAGCTGGTCTACAACCGCGACGACACCTACCTACCGGATCTCGTCATCTGCCGACCGGAGCTGACCGAGACGATCATCAAGGTGACCTCCGCCCACGCCTGAGCCTGGTTCCGTGGAAACGAAGCCAACCTCCGCTGCCTGAGGTGCGACGAGCCCGTGCGAGGAGCCTCGAAGGCCTGGTGACTGTTTGTGCGTGGTCGCCCAATTGCTGTGTCTCACCTGCCCTTAGAGGCTCTCGGCTAGCGCCTCGAGCACCTCAGGGAGCGGAGGGAACTATTCGAGTCCGCGCGCCGAAATCTTCACCCTGGCTCGGGGAGCGGAGGGCGGTCTCCGAGTCGGTGCGTTCGAAGATTGTTGCGTCTGAACGGTCAACGGGTGCGCGTCAGTGGGTGAGGATCACCTTGATGCCGACCACGGCGGTGGCCAGAATCAGGACGGCGATCGCGCCTCCGAGGGTTGCGCGCGACGGACGTTCGCCGTTGAGGCGGTCGATGACGAACACCGTGCCGGCGATACGGGCCAGGATCACCACCTCGGCAACGAGTTGCGCGGTGCGGGGTTCGAGCCAATCCAGCAGTCCCGCAACCAGTATCAGGCAGGGGAGCACCGCCGAGGTGAGGATCGGCACCGAGTTGCGCAGATGGTGGAGGACGGACCGGGGTGTGGTGTGTTCGGACCCGTCCAACACCTGCCGGCCGAGTGTCTCGGCGAAGACGTGGGCCAGGAAGGTCGACGCCGCCGTGCCGAGAAGCACAAGCACACCGAACTTCTCGCGTTCTGGATCGATAGGGATGATCGCGGCGAGGATCAGGATGTTGCCGTAGATGTAGGCGCTGATCCGGGCAGCGGCGCTCTCGCGGTCCAGCGGTTTGTTGCGTGAGAACAGCGGACCGTGCAGAAGTGTCTTGCGTGGAGCCTGTGAATCATCTTGGGACACGATCGAATCCCTCCGTCACCGCGCGACTTCGGGCAGTCGTTCGATGATGCCGGCGACCGTGTCGTCGGGCAGGTTCAAACACATAGTGGCCACGACGCCGGCGACCAGGCGTTGATTCTGCTTGACCCCGAGTTCTTTGACGACGGCGACCCGCGTGGCCTCGTCGAGACCGCGGTACTCGCGGCACGTCATCGACTTCGAGTTCGCGGGGGCATCAACCGTCGGCAGGTCACCGGTGGTGATCGGCAGTCCGGGGATCGACGACGCCGGTACCGACTGCGATGTGCCGGCGGTGTCGTCGGAGTCCGACGAGCACGACGTGAGAACCAGGCCGAGCGATGCGAACAACGCGACCACGAAGATCAATCGTCGTCGAACCGTGCGCTCGAACATCCACACCTCGTCTCTCGTCAACGGTTGAGTCCCGACAATACGCCCGACAGCGCGGCCTGCACGTCGCAGGACTCGATGCGCATGAGGTCGTCCTGTGACAACGAATTGATGTCCGGTGCAGTCGAGAGTCGGTACTCGCGCTCCTCCTCGGCGGCTTCGATGATGTTGCGGATGAATCGCCCGTTGCCGGCCAGGTCGCTGGCTCGCCGTATGGTGCCGCCCTCGGTTCGGATGTCGTGATACAGAGGGGTGCAGGCCTTTTCGATCTCCACGACCGCTTCCGGGGTGAGCGCCGAGTCGCGTCGCGTGGCGATGAACTCACCGATCCGGGCCAGTTCGTCGGGCGTGTAGGAGTCGAACCGGACGCGCCGCGCGAACCGGGACGACAGACCGTCGTTGGCCGCCAGGAAGCGGTCGATCTCCGCGTCGTAGCCCGCGATGATCACGACGAGACGGTCGCGGTCGTCCTCCATCCGCGCGAGCAGGGTGTCGACCGCCTCCCGGCCGAACGCGTCGCCACCCGAGAGTCCCTGCTGGATCAGTGTGTACGCCTCGTCGATGAACAGCACGCCGTCCATCGCCGAATCGATCAGCGCCGACGTCTTGATCGCCGTGCTACCCAGGTGCTCACCGACCATGTCGCGCCGCGTCGCCTCGACGACCCGGTCGGACTTGATGAAACCGAGGCCGCAATAGATCTTGGCGACGATGCGCGCGATGGTGGTCTTGCCGGTTCCGGGCGGCCCGGTGAAGGCGAGGTGCAGGCTCCGCGCGGACGTCGACAGCCCGCGGTCGGCGCGGACGCGAGCCAGCATCGACGCCGACTGCAGTTTGGCGACCTGCTGCTTGACCGACTCGAGCCCGATCTGCTCGGACAGTTCGCGCTGCGCGTCGGTGACCATCGCGTCGGGCGTGGGCGAACCGTCGGCGCCCGTGGACTCGCTGCCCGGCGCCGACGACGGGTCCCAGCGGTCGGTGCGCTCGGCGATGGATTCCGGAGTGGTGACGCGCAGGCGGATGCTCGGCGAGCGAAGTGCCTCGCCGGCCGCGGTCAGCGAGGGGTCGCGGGCGAAGACCTGCTCGAAGGTCGCGCGGGCCTCGTCCTCGTGGCCCTGCTCGCGCAACGCGAGCCCGTAGGCGTACATCGCGCGGGTGGTGCACGCCGGGATCGGACCGTCGATCGCGTTCTTGAGCCGACGCATGCCTTCGCCGAGCATGCCCAGCTGGATGCACGCGCTGCCGGCGAGGTAATCGGCCACCGCTTGCATGTAGGTGTCGCCCCACCGCGGCGCACCCGTCAGAGCGGCGAGCACGTCGGGCCACCGCTGAGTGCTGAAGTGGAGTACTCCTCGGATGAACTCGACGATCGCGACGGGTTGGGCCGCGACCTCGTCGAGCACCTGCTCGGCGCCGGTGTGGTCGCGTCCGCGGATGAGGCTGCTCGCGTAGGCGGCGGTGGCCTCGATCGGGTCGGACACCGGGTAGTCGATGAACATCCCGGTGTAGAAGCGGCCGACCAGGGTGCGGGGTGGTAGTCCGAGCCGACGCTGCTCGGCGCCGATCGAATGGCGGGACCGGTAGAGCCCCAACAGCACCTCGTCACTGGCATCCCCGCAGGCCAGACGGCCTATCCAGGCGTCTCCCTGCTCGGGATCCCACTCGCTGGCACGGGTGAACGCCTTGGCCGCCTGCGCCGGGTTGTGCACCGACTCCTGACCTTCGAGGGGGATGTCGAGCGAGAGCACACCGAGTTCGAACAGCGCCCTCGCCTTACGGATGTCGGCCATCGGCCCCCCTGCCTGCCGTCGCGGTGACGCGACTCCTACCTGCCCGCGCAACAGATTATCGCCTGGAACGCACACGACGGTGATGTAGTGCACCGCCCGCTCGCCTCGCGCCAAATGGGTCCGATTTGGCATGCCCACATAGACTTGGTTCGTGAGCTCCAGTTCCCACCACACAGTGGACACCGTCGCGACCGCAGCCCAAACCCCGGACCAACCGCAGCCCTTCCGCGAACTCGGTCTGAAGGACGACGAGTACGCCCGGATTCGCGAGATCCTGGGCCGCCGGCCGACCGACGCCGAGCTGGCCATGTACTCGGTGATGTGGTCGGAGCACTGCAGCTACAAGTCGTCCAAGGTGCATCTGCGCTACTTCGGCGAGACCACCACCGACGAGATGAAAGCGAGCATGCTCGCCGGCATCGGCGAGAACGCCGGTGTCGTCGACGTGGGTGACGGGTGGGCGGTCACCTTCAAGGTCGAGTCGCACAACCACCCCAGCTACGTCGAGCCGTACCAGGGGGCAGCGACCGGTGTCGGCGGCATCGTGCGCGACATCATGGCGATGGGCGCACGTCCGATCGCGGTGATGGATCAGCTGCGCTTCGGCCCTGCCGACGCCCCCGACACGCGGCGAGTGCTCGACGGTGTGGTGCGCGGCGTGGGCGGCTACGGCAACTCGCTCGGCCTGCCCAACGTGGGTGGCGAGACCGTCTTCGACGCCAGCTACGCGGGCAACCCGCTCGTGAACGCGCTGTGTGCCGGGGTGCTGCGGACCGAGGATCTGCATCTGGCGTTCGCCTCCGGTGCCGGCAACAAGATCATCCTGTTCGGCGCGCGCACCGGCCTCGACGGCATCGGTGGGGTGTCGGTGCTGGCGTCGGAGACCTTCGACGACGACGGGGAATCCTCCGGACCGAACCGCAAGAAGCTCCCGTCGGTGCAGGTGGGCGACCCGTTCACCGAGAAGGTGCTCATCGAGTGCTGTCTCGAGCTCTACCACGCCGGTCTGGTGGTCGGCATCCAGGATCTCGGCGGTGCCGGATTGTCCTGTGCCACTTCGGAACTCGCCGCTGCGGGCGATGGTGGCATGCACATCGACCTGGAGAAGGTGCCGATGCGGGCGGTCGGGATGACGCCTGCCGAGGTGCTTTCCAGCGAGTCGCAGGAACGCATGTGCGCGGTGGTGACGCCCGAGAACGTGGACGCCTTCCTCGACGTCTGCCGCAAGTGGGATGTGCTGGCCACGGTGATCGGTGAGGTCACCGACGGCGACCATCTCGTCATCACCTGGAACGGCGAGACCGTCGTCGACGCCCCGCCGCGCACCATCGCGCACGACGGCCCGGTGTACGAGCGGCCGGTCGAACGGCCGGAGTGGCAGGACGCCGTGATCGCGTCGAGTTCGGCGTCGTTGACGCGGCCGAGCACGTCGGACGAGTTGCGGGACACGCTGCTGAGGATGCTGGCCTCGCCGGCGCTGTGCAGCCGCAAGTTCATCACCGAGCAGTACGACCGCTACGTTCGCGGCAACACGGTCCTCGCCGAGCACGCCGACTCCGGCATGATCCGCATCGACGAGACCAGCGGCCGTGGAATCGCTTTGGCCACCGACGCGTCGGGCCGCTACACGTACCTCGACCCGTATCGCGGGGCGCAGCTCGCGCTCGCCGAGGCGTATCGCAATGTCGCGGTGTCTGGCGCGGTGCCCAAGGCGGTCACCAACTGCCTCAACTTCGGGTCGCCAGAGGACCCCGCCGTCATGTGGCAGTTCCAGCAGGCCGTGCGCGGGTTGGCCGATGGCTGTGCCACGCTCGGCATCCCGGTGACCGGCGGCAACGTGAGCTTCTACAACCAAACCGGCTCGACCGCGATCCTGCCGACCCCGGTGGTCGGCGTCCTCGGCATCATCGACGACGTCCGCAGGCGCATCCCGACCGGCATCGGTACCGAGCCGGGCGAGACCCTGATCCTGCTCGGCGACACCCGAGACGAGTTCGACGGCTCGATCTGGGCTCAGGTCGCCCACGACCACCTCGGTGGCGTGCCTCCTCAAGTGGACCTCGCGCGCGAACGCCTGCTGAGCGAGATCCTGGTCGCCGGGTCGCGCGACGGTCTCATCTCCGCGGCGCACGACCTCAGTGAGGGCGGGCTCATCCAGACCGTCGTCGAGGCTGCGCTGGCTGGCGAAACCGGTTGCCGCGTACTGCTTCCCGAGGGTGCTGACCCATTCGTCTGGCTGTTCTCCGAATCGGCCGGCCGTGTGCTGGTGGCCGTGCCGCGCACCGAGGAGTCGCGGTTCGTCGGGATGCTCGATGCTCGCGGGATGCCGTGGACGCGGATCGGCGTCGTCGATCAGGGCAGCGACTCGGTGGAGGTGCAGGATCACTTGTCGGTGACGCTCGACGAGTTGCGCGGCGTTCACGAAGGTACGTTGCCGAAGCTGTTCAGCTGATCCGAGGAGTTCGGGGCCGGGTCGCGGACACAGGTTTCTCGCCAGGGCTTCGAGGCTCGTCGCCAGGGCTCCTCGCTCCTCAGCCGGCGGGGAGGCCTGGTCTTTCCCATCGCCTGCGCGATCCTGGCGATGGTGCCGAACACCGGGCGGTGGATCGAGTCGGGCTGAGCAACGTCCTCAGCCGCGGCCCACTCGCGCCACGACGCCCTCCGGGTCGTCGGTGGTGATCTGGTCGACGCGCAGCTCGAGGAGGCGTCGGATCAACGCGATCGATCGTCGGTCGACCCGGTTGACCGTGTACCCGTCCACCATTCGGTCCGCCGCGTGGAACGCGCCGATCAGGTCGACGCCGAGGTGGTCGGCCGCGATGATGAGCCGGTTCTCCAGGTACACCATCTCGGCTCGCGGCGACGCGGCGACCGCGCGTCCGACGAAGCCGTCGAAATCCTGTGAGCCCAACACCGCATCGACGGCGCCGTGATGGCACGGGTCGTAGCCGACCCGAACGTCGGGTGCGGCGTCGGTCAGTCGGGTCACCGCGGCTGCATCGCCACAGGACAGGATCATGTGTCGCGCAAAGGGTTCCACCGCTCGAGCGAAGGTCTGCACGGCGTCGGCATCCAAGGCTTCATCGTCCTCCTTGAAATCGAGCTGCAGCAGGGCGTCCGGCGCGACCTCGACGTCGGCGAGCAGGTCGGCGAGATCCTCGAGGAGCAGGACGCGCTGCGACAGTCGACGGCCACGATTGGACCGCAGGCACAGCGCTCGCAACTCGTCGGACGACAGATCGGCTACCCGGCCGCGACCGGTCGTCGCGTGATCGACGGTCCGATCGTGCAGGATTGCGTACCCGCGGTCGGCGTGCAGGACGAGGTCGACTTCGACGCTCGCGCCGAGCCGCATGCCCTCGACGATCCGCGACGCGGTGAACGGCGGGTCGCCGGGCCGCCTGCGGGCGCGATGCCACTTGATCCAGGTCCGGTGGCCGTCGCGTTCGAGGAACAGCGGTGCTGGGGTGGAATCGGGAGTCTTGGACATCATCGTCGACATTAGTGGTGTGTCCCCAACACGCAGACAGAAAGTGAAACATGTTCTAGTTTGGGGTCATGACACTTCGTGTGGTCGAGTGGTCGACCGGAACCGTGGGCAGGCATGCGATCGCCGGGATCGACACCCGGCCGGATCTCGAACTCGTCGGGGTGTGGGTGTCCGACCCGGCGAAGGTGGGATGCGACGCCGGCGAGTTGGCGGGGTTGGGTCGCGAACTCGGGGTGATCGCCACCAACGACCGGGACGCGCTGGTCGCGTTGGCGCCGGATTGCATCGTGCACACCGCGATGACCGACGATCGGATCTTCGAGGCCATCGAGGACCTGATCTTCTTCCTGGAGTCGGGGATCAACGTCGTGTCGAGTGGGCCGGTGGTCCTGCAGTTCCCGCACGGCATCCTGCCTGCGGAGATGGTGTCGCGGATCGACGACGCAGGTCGCCGGGGCGGGGCCAGCCTGCACGTCAACGGCATCGATCCCGGCTTCGCCAATGACGTTCTACCGCTGTCGATGACGAGTCTGTCGCAACGCATCGACGAGATCCGCTGTCTCGAGATCGCCGACTACTCGACCTACTACCAGCCCGTGGTGATGTCGTCGATCTTCGGTTTCGGCCAACCGATGGACTCGACGCCGATGCTGTTCACGCCGGGCGTGCTGTCGATGGCGTGGGGTCCGGTGGTGCGGCAACTCGCGGCCGGACTCGACCTGACCCTCGACGAGCCGCTCGTCGAACGCGTCGAACGGGCCGCAGCCGACCGTGACTATTCGACGGTGTCGGTCGAGATTCCCGAGGGCACGATGGCCGCGGTGCGCTTCGAGGTCGTCGGGCAGGTTGACGGCGTGGACCGCGTCGTGCTCGAGCACATCACCCGCACACATCCCGATCAGTGCCCGCAGTGGCCGAAACCGGTCGAGGGCGACGGTAGTTACCGGATAATTGTCTCCGGCGAACCGCAGATGAAGGTGGAGTTCTCCCACCACGGTGAAAACGGTGACCACAACGTGTCCGGGATGATCGTGACGGCCATGCGGCTCGTCAATTCGGTTGCCGCCGTGGTGAATGCGGAGCCGGGACTGATCACGGCACTCGACCTGCCGCAGGTGTGGGGTCGGGGACTCGTATCGGCGCCGTCGGTCGAGCCGGCGGGTTCCGCTTTGTGAATTGATTCAATTCGCAAACTCGCGACGGTGGTCTCCTTCTACAGTGTGTTTTGATCATCGGTTGAATTCTGCATCCGTGATCCACACTGTCAACCACGGAAAGAGTTGCCGCCAGGAGGAACCGCCTCATGTTGATCGACGTTGTCGGGGATGAAGTGATCGAGAGCCGGGGGGCGGAAGAAAAGGGTGGCGACAGCCGCGAAGGAGCCGGCAGCGACGTCGCGGTCGTTGATGATGCGGTCGTTGATGATGCTGCCGTCGACGAAGCTGCTGTCGGCGAGGTTGCGACGACCGGCGAGTTGGACGTCATCGATGCCGACGGGGACGAGGGCGTCCCCGTCGCGGAGCCTCCGAAGATCTTGGGCTACTGGACGTACAACGGGATCGCGATGCAGCTGGTCGACGGCGTGCTGCATGGTTCGGTGTCGCTGAACGACAGTCATGCCGGCCGGCCGGGGTGGGCCTCGGGTGGCGTCGTGGCGAATCTGTTCGATGAGTTGCTGCTGGTGGCACTGGCGCCGCATGCGCTCGACGTGAGATCGAGTCGGATCGAGGTGGACTTCCTGGCCCCGGTGCCCCTTCACGAGCGGATCACCTTGAGCGCGTGGGTCTCCCACCGCGAGGGGCGGCGCGTGTACACGGCTGCGTCGCTGCATCTCGGTGCGCGGGTGCTCGCGCAGGCGATGGGCGCGTACTTCGTGGTGGGAGCGCGGGCCACCAGATGCGCTCCCCGATGACCGTCATCGCGGCCGGGACGAGGACAGTGCGCACGATGGCGATGTCGAGGAGCAGGCCGACGCCGACGGTGAACCCGATCTGCACCAGATTGAGCACCGTCCCGCTCATGAGTGCAAACATGGTCAGCGCGAACACGATTCCGGCTGTGGTGATCACCCCGCCGGTGCTCCCGAAGCCGCGGATGATCCCGCGGACCATGCCACCTCTCGCGGACTCCTCCCGGATCCGCGCGGCGAACAGCATCGAGTAGTCCGCGCCGACGGCGATCACGGCCATGAACGACACCGGAATCACCGACCAGTCGAGGTCGAAGCCGATCAGGTGCTGCCACACCAGGACGCTGATGCCGGCCGCCGACGCGAAGGACAGCACCACGGTGGCGACGAGCAGCACCGGGGCGAGGACGCTGCGCAGCAACACCATCAAGATGAGCAGCACCGCGATGACCGCGACCGTCGCGAACAACAGGAAATCCCGGATCACCTGATCGCGCATGTCCATCGAGAGCGATGCCAGACCGGTGGTCGACACTTGAGCGTCGGCCAGGGACGTGCCGGCCAACGCCTGATGGGCCACGTCGGGGAGTTCTCGACTTGCGCGCATCGCTTCCTGGCCGTACGGGTTGACATTCCACGTCACGAGCAATCGGGCGGTGCGTCCGTCGGGCGAGATCAGGAGTCGGCTGCCCGCGACGAAACGCGGATCGCGCATCGCTTCAGCCGGCAGATAGAAGCCGGCACCGGGGCCGGTGTGGGTGGCTGCCCCCATCGTGTTCAGATACTGCGAGGCGCGTCGCAGTCCATCGGTGAGCCGGCCGGTCAACGCCACTGTCTTGTCGGTTCCGGCCTTCACCTGTCGCAATCCGGCCGCGAGTTCTGTCAGCCCAGACGACAACTGGCCCACTCCATCGGTGAGGCGGGTCAGATCCGACCGCACCTGCGCCGGTGTGCGACCAGCGAGCTGTCTGATCAGAATGTCGACGGTGGTGAGTGCGGCTCGCAGGTCGGGGAGCGCGGCGGCTACACGATTCAGCGCTTCGGGCGGAGCCGCGGCAATCGCGTCCGCCGCCTGCAACGCGGCACGCGCCCGTCCGCCGAGCGCGCGATCGAGCTGTTCGAAGGCGAATCGTGCGGCCAGACAACGAGGATCGGTCGCACACCGCGCCGTCGGTCTTGATGTCAGCACGGGATCGAACACCACACCGAGGCGTCGCAGTGCGGCAACGGCGGCGGCGTCGCGGGTGTTCAGGGTGGACACCACTTCGGTCACGGTGCGCAGTGCGGTCCGTAGGGCGGGAAGTGACCCGGCCACGGTCTGCCCGCCGGTGGCGATGCTCACGATGTGCTCGGCGTGCTCGAGTCCGGTGAGGACAGTGCCCGCCATCGTCGCGACCTCGGTGGTGCCCGCGACGAGTTCGGGCATTCGTGCTGTCGCGCCATCGGCCCCGGCCGACAGTGCTGTCACGCCCTCGGCCAGACGCCGTAGTTCTGGCGTCGCGGTGACCATCTGTCGGTGGGCGTCGCCGAGCTGCCGGCCGATGACACCCGCCTGGTAACCGGTGGCGGCCTCGGGGAGCGGCCGCCCGTCGGGCCGGGTGATGGAACGGACCACGGCCACCTGTGGAACGTTGGACAGTGCGATGCCGGCCAGCTCGAGCGCCGCCAGATCGCCGGTGTTGCGCAGGGCGTGCGCGCTTCGCACGGTCACATATTCGGGTGCAATCTCGTTGTGGCCGAAATGCTTACGCACGGCCTCGTACCCATCCTTGGAGTCCGTGGCGTAGATCGCCATGGCCGCCTCGTCCCAGTTGGTGCGGAATGTGACGGTGATCAGCGCGGTGCCTGCCAGAAAGATCAACGCGACGGTGGTGTACACGCCGGCGTGGCGGATCACGCGAGCGCCGCGCCGCCGCCACGCGCGCTCGGTCGAGCGGCGCGGCTCGGCCAATCCTCGTCGCCCGGCGAGTGAGAGCAACGCGAAAGGGGCTGTCAGCGACACCAGCAGGGTGATGACGACCGCTAGTGCCGTGGGTGGGCCGGCCGTCGTGAACATGCCGATCTTGGTGAACGCCATCGCCGTGCACGCCGCCGCGATCGTGCAGGCCGACGCGACGAGGATCGGTGCGGTGCGGCCGACCGCGCGCGCCGTGGCGTCGCCGACCGACGACCCGCGCCGGCGGCCCTCGTGATAGCTCGAGATGGCGAAGATCGCGTAATCGGTGCCGGCGCCGAGCACCAGCGCCGTCATGATCGCGACGGTGAAGTTCGAGATGGATATCCATCCGGCGGCGCCGAACACGGAGATGATCGGGCGCACGACCGCCAGCGACAGGCCGATCGTCGCGAGCGGGATGAGTGCGGTGACGAGGTCGCGATAGGCGAGCAGCAGTAGCAGCGTGATCAGTACGACGGACACCGCGGTGATGATCAGCAGGGAGACGTCGATGGCCGAGAAGAGGTCGGACAAGGTCGCGGCCGGACCGCTGTAGTGCACCGCGAGGCCGTCGGGCTTCGCCATGCCGTCGATCACCGCTCGGATGCCGACCGTGCTGTGGTGGGCGCGGGTTGAGCCGACCGAACCCTGCGCTGCGACGGTCATCTGGACGGCCTTTCCGTCCGGGCTCAGCGCGACGCCACGGGTGACCGGGTTCCCGTAGGTGTCGAGAACATAGGCGACGTCCTCGTGGTCGGCGACGAGCCTGCGCACGAGTTCTCGGTAGTAGCGCTCGTCTGCGGGGCCGAAACCGTTCTCGTTGACGAGAACAACGCTGCTCACCGCGTTCGAGGCGGACACTTCGAAGTCCGACGCCATGCGTTCGAGACTGATGTTGGCCGGCAGGTCGTCGGGCACGAAGTCGGCGGAGTTGTTGGCCACGGTCCGTTCGAGTTGTGGCACAGCGATGTTGAGGATGGCCGCGACCGCGATCCAGCCCAACATGATCAGTCCTGCGTGGCGGTGTGTCCACGTTCCCAGAGCTGTGAATGTGCGGCTTTGCCCGTGCGCCACGTCGATTCCCCCCACCCCTACTATGTATGCCGGTTGGCATAGCGAAGTGGAGCGACGTTAACCGTTACCAAGAGTTACGGTCAATCGGTTGACGTGCTGGTCACAGAGCAGTCGGCAATATGGCACAGATCACATTGTCACGAAGTCCAGGTGTGAACGGGCTCGCCCTCGTGCATCTGCGTCACGTAGTCGCGCAGCATCCCGGTGAGCGCCTGATGGCGCGACTCGCCCGCCGACTCCCGTGCGGCCACCGCCGCGCGCTGCCACACCGACCCGGTCTGCCGCGTGATGCATCGGCCCTCGATCACCGACAGGTACCGGGTGCGAGCCTTACCCGACACCCCGAAGGAACGCAGTCCCTCGTCGGCGAGGGGCAGCAGGCGGCGCAGGGTCAGCTCGTCGGGGCGCACCCATCCGACGTTGGGCCAGTAGATCTGTGATTCGAAGCCCGCTCTCGCCCCGGCCTGCAAGTTCTCGGCCGCCGCGTTGAACGACATCTGCGACCAGAGGGGACGGTCGGCCTCGACGAGTCCGCGGACGACGCCGTAGTAGAACGCGGCATTGGCGAGGATGTCGACGACGGTGGGGCCGGCGGGCAGCACCCGGTTCTCGACGCGCAGGTGCGCCTGCCCGTCGACGACGTCGTAGACGGGCCGATTCCAGCGGTAGACGGTGCCGTTGTGCAGACGCAGCTCGTCGAGGGCCGGGATCTCGCCATTGTCGAGTTGTGCCAGTGGGTCGACGTCGGTGGAGACGGGCAACAGTGCGGGGAAGTAGCGGGTGTTCTCCTCGAACAGGTCGAAGATGGTGTTGATCCAGCGTTCGCCGAACCACACCCGCGGCCGCACGCCCTGATTCTTCAACTCCAGCGGCCGGGTGTCGGTGGCCTGCTCGAAGACCGGAATTCGGCTTTCGTGCCACAGTGCGGTACCGGCCAGGAAGGGTGAATTGCCGGCCAGCGCCACCTGGATTCCGGCGATGCTCTGCGCTGCGTTCCAGTGCGCGGCAAAGTCTTCCGGGGCCACGCGCAAGTGAAGCTGGAGAGAGGTGCAGGCCGCTTCGGGAAGGATCGAATCGGTGGAGGTGTGCAGGCGTTCGCTGTTGGAGTGGTCACCGAGGGGCACACCGGCGATGTCGATCTCGATGTCCTCGCCGCGTGCGGCGAAGATCTGCTGATTGAGCAGGTCGTATCGTGGATTTGCCGAAATCCATTGGTGGGCAAAGTGTTCGGTCTGAAGGGTGGGCAGGGTGCCGACCATCACGAGGTGGTTGTGGGTTTGTGCTGCGCGTTCCTCGGCACGGTTCAGCGACGTGCGCAAGGCCTGTTCGAGCGAGATCGTGTCGTCGGCGAAGAACGGCCGCGGCGAGACGTTGATCTCGATGTTGAACTGGCCCAACTCTGTTTGATAGTCGGGGTCGGCGATCGCGTCGAGGACGGTGGCGTTGGCCATCGCCGGCTGCATCTGTTCGTCGACGAGATTGAGCTCTACTTCCATGCCGAGCAGCGGCTCGGGTGGTTGGCCGTGATCGGTGAAAAGTCCGTCGGACAGCATCCGCGCGATGGCCTCGGTTCCGCGCCCAACTTGACGGCGAAACCGCACGCGGTCGGCGCCGGTGAACTGTTGGGAGGTCACATCGGTGCCCATGGCTCAATACTGCCCGATCACCGAGGCTCCGACCGGGCTTTGCGATGCGGTGATGCAAGATGGCCCGGTGCCACCGCATAAGAAGGTCGACCCCGCCGAGGTTCGCGCTGCGGTGCTCGCGATCCGCGCGTGGCTGACCGACGACGATGCGCCCGAGCCGTCGCGACCGGAGATCGCCGCTGCGGTGCGGACGACCGCGCGGACCCTGGCGCAGGTGGCTCCGGGCAATTCCGTCGAGGTTCGAGTGCCGCCGTTCGTGGCGGTGCAGTGCATCGAGGGTCCGCGCCACACACGCGGGACGCCGCCGAACGTCGTCGAGACCACGCCACGCACCTGGCTGCTGCTGGCCACCGGGCTGCTGGACTTCGACCTTGCCGTCGCCGAGGGTCTCCTCGACGTGTCGGGACATCGCGCGGGCGACATCGTCGACTGGCTTCCGATCGTGCCGTTGTCGAGCTGATCGGGCGAGAACTGGAGTTGATTTGGAGAACGCGAGTGCTGTAGCACTCGCGTCTTCCGATTCGGCACCGGTTGTCGCGAGGCGACCTTCCCGCCTCCACGATCGTCGCCGTCCGGCCGAATGACCGCGATGTGCGGGATTCGGATTCGTCGTCCGATACTCGGTCCGTGGTTCAACGAACTGGGAGTCCCGTCGGCGCCGATCGCGAGAACGCGCATCAGAAGTCGCTGCGTGGTGCTCGTCGCGGTGTGTGTCGGATTCTCGATGCTGAGTCGGCGCGCCACCGCGGCGACGCGCTACCGGGTCGCTTCGCGCTGGAGCGTCGTGTGTGTGGTGGTCGTGCCCCCGATCGGGTACGCGATCCTGTTCGGATTGCTTACGCTGGTCGGTCCGCTGCCCAGCGACGCACCCATCCGTCGCGTCGCGTATCTCCTCACTCTTCCGACGATCATCGGGATTCTCGTCGGGTTGAACTTCTGCACACTCCTCGCGGCGACGGCGGTAGGGGTCACGACACGTCGGCGATTCGCCAAGTGGAACGAGATCGCGGCGATTGTGTTCACGCGTGGCGACGATCCGCGCAGCTTCGAAGTGGGCGTCCTGGTCAAGCCCGGCGCGAATCCTCCCTGGTCGACGCCCATGCCGGTGCGTGAGGGTGAGGTGCTCACCGATCTACCGTTGCGGGTGCGGGTCCCGCGGTCGAAGTTCTCGGCCGACCGTCTCGCGTGGGCCATCGACCGGTTCGCCGATCCCGGGACCGCGCTGGTCGAACGGACTGCGATGGGCGTCATCGTGCATCGCCAGGGTGCGTTTCCTCACCCCGCGGGACGTGATCGGAATAACTGAGTACCCCACGCCGCTGCATGATTCGCAATCGATGGCTACCGGCACGTAAACTTCAAGACGTCTCCCAGCCCACCGATGTGTTGGCCCCGATCTCGCAGCCCAGGGAGCTCGTTGATGACCGACTTGTCGATCCACAGCCGAAACTTGATGGCCCCTACCCACAAGTGCCCGTCGGGCGCTTCGATGGACGAACCGGAGAACGAGCCGCGCGAGGAGTGCGGCGTCTTCGGGGTGTGGGCGCCGGGCGAGGATGTGGCCAAACTCAGCTACTACGGCCTCTATGCGTTGCAGCATCGTGGTCAGGAAGCCGCGGGTATTGCCGTCGGCGACGGCTCGCAGGTGCTGGTGTTCAAGGATCTTGGCCTCGTCAGCCAGGTGTTCGACGAGCAGAACCTTGGTGCGATGGTCGGCCACGTCGCCATCGGGCACTGCCGATACTCGACCACCGGCTCGACCACCTGGGAGAACTCCCAACCGATCTTCCGCACCACCGACGCAGGTACCGGCGTCGCCCTCGGACACAACGGCAACCTCGTCAACACCGCGGAACTGGCCAGCCGCGCCCGCGCCGCCGGCGTGATGAGTTCGGCCGCGACGTCGGACTCCGACATCGTCGGCGCCCTGCTCGCGCACGGTGCCGCCGACAGCACCATCGAGCAGGCCGCGATGGAGCTGCTGCCCACGCTGCGCGGCGCGTTCTGCCTCACCTTCATGGACGAGCACACCCTCTACGCGGCCCGTGACCCGCACGGCGTGCGTCCGCTGTCGCTGGGCCGCCTCGACCGCGGCTGGGTCGTGGCATCCGAGACTGCGGCCTTCGACATCGTCGGCGCCTCGTTTGTCCGCGACATCGAACCCGGTGAGCTGCTCGCCATCGACGCCGACGGCGTGCGCAGCACCCGCTTCGCCGACGCGACCCCGCGCGGCTGCGTCTTCGAGTACGTCTACCTGGCACGTCCCGACAGCGTCATCCATGGTCGGTCGGTGCATTCGGCGCGAGTCGACATCGGCCGACGCCTGGCCCGCGAACATCCCGCCGAGGGTGATCTCGTGATCCCGGTTCCCGAGTCCGGCACGCCCGCCGCGGTCGGGTTCGCGCAGGAATCCGGCATTCCCTACGGCCAGGGTCTGATGAAGAACGCCTATGTGGGCCGCACCTTCATCCAGCCGTCGCAGACCATTCGGCAACTCGGTATCCGGCTCAAGCTCAACCCACTCAAAGAGGTCATCCGCGGTAAGCGGCTCGTCGTCGTCGACGACTCGATCGTGCGTGGCAACACCCAGCGCGCTCTGATCCGGATGCTGCGCGAGGCCGGGGCGGCCGAGATTCACGTGCGAATCGCGTCGTCGCCGGTGCGTTGGCCCTGCTTCTACGGCATCGACTTCGCGTCGCCCGCCGAGCTGATCGCCAACGGCATGGACTCCGAGGAGCACATGGTCGAGGGTGTGCGTCAGGCGATCGGCGCCGACTCGTTGGGTTACATCAGCATCGACGAGATGATCGCCGCGACCAACCAGCCCGCGTCGGCACTGTGCGCGGCCTGCTTCGACGGCGACTATCCCATCGACCTCCCCGAGGAGACGTCGATGGGCAAAGCCGTGCTCGAACACATGCTCGCCAACGCGGCCGGCGACGCTCGAATCGATCCGCTGACGGCGCAGAACGACAACGTCAGCGCCGTCATGCGCCCCTGACACTCGCCAGGATGCGCTCGGGTAGCGTGTGAGCCGTCCGTACGAGGCGTACAAGAGAACAGGGGACTGCGCTGATGACCGAGCGTGATGGTGCTGCCGACGGATCGACGGACGCACCCGAACATGCGTCGTACGCGGCCGCCGGAGTGGACATCGATGCCGGTGAGCGAGCAGTGGAACTGTTTGCCCCGCACGCCAAACGCGCATCGCGCCCCGAGGTACTCGGTGGGCTCGGTGGATTCTCCGGCCTGTTCGCCCTCAAGGGCAACTATCGCGAGCCGGTGCTGGCCGCTGCCAGCGACGGTGTCGGGACCAAACTGGCCATCGCGCAGGCCATCGACAAGCACGACACCGTCGGCCGGGACCTGGTCGCCATGTGCGTCGACGACCTGGTCGTCTGCGGCGCCGAACCGCTGTTTTTGCAGGACTACATCGCCGTCGGCAAGGTCGTTCCGGAGACGGTCGCCCAGATCGTTGCGGGTATCGCCGACGGCTGTGTGGACGCCGGATGCGCCCTGCTGGGCGGCGAGACCGCAGAGCATCCCGGCCTGATGCAGGACAACCATTACGATCTGTCGGCCACCGCGGTCGGCGTTGTCGAGGCCGACGCGATCCTCTCGCCGGACAAGGTGCGCGCGGGCGACGTCGTGATCGCGATGGGATCGTCGGGCCTGCACTCCAACGGCTACTCGCTGGCCCGCAAGGTGCTGCTCGAATGGGGGCACATGGACCTGTTCGGCGAGGTCGAGGAGTTCGGACGCACGCTGGGCGAGGAACTCCTCGAACCGACGCGCATCTACGCCCGCGACTGCCTGGCCCTGACCGCCGAGGCCGACGTGCGTACCTACGCTCACGTCACCGGTGGTGGCCTGGCCGAGAACCTGGCCCGCGTCATCCCGACCGGGCTGGTCGCCGAACTCGAACGCGGCACCTGGACGCCCGCACCGATCTTCTCGATGATCGCCCAGCGCGGTCGCGTCGCCCAGTCGGAGATGGAACGCACCTTCAACATGGGCGTCGGCATGGTCGCCGTGGTTGCCCCCGAGGACACCGATCGCGCTCAAGCCGTGCTGACCGCCCGGCACGTCGACAACTGGGTACTCGGCACCATCAAGCGATCCGCCGAACCCCGGAACTCCGACGCTGCCCGCGTGACGCTGGTGGGAGAGCACCCGCGCTTCTGAAGCTCCGATGGCGGAGGAACACCCGTCTGCGACTGCGGTGCCGCCCGTGACTCGACGAGTTCGGTTACCACCGCGCTGAACTGGGCACATGCGGTAGTGCCGTGCCCGCAAAATCTAGGGGAAGAACTTCTTCCCCGGGGTTCGTAGTCGTCCGCGAGAACTTTCTGGGGGAGGACTCCAAGGGTAGGGGACGAAGTTTCTTCCCCTACTTTTGGGCGCGCGTGCCTGGCGTCCCGTTCTGCGGGTGGGTCGCTGACCCAAGCAAGAGACCCCTCCACCGGAGACTGGTCACCTATTTCCGAGACAGACACACCACTAGCGCCTCCAGACTGCTCAGGGTGCGGTGGAAGAACCGAGATGAATGATCTCGGTACGACGAAGCGCGCCACATGTGGCGTCGTTGTCGAAACAGGATTGACCGTCAGATCGAACGGTCAGGGGGTGAGGGCAGGCGGCGCCTCAGGCGTGCCGCCACTCCTCTTCTTCAGCCCACTCGTCCACCGGATCCGGACGATCCACCGGATCGCTGGAACCCGACAGCTCGCGTTGCAGGCTGTCGAAGTCGGTGTTCGGAGTGGAGTACTTCAGCTGACGAGCAACTTTCGTCTGCTTTGCCTTCGCCCGGCCGCGGCCCATACGGGACCCCCTCGCACAATGACGGGGCGGCCAAACACTTGGCGGCCCCGTTCTCTTGAAGTAATTCTGTCGTGCTCAACAGTCTAGCGCGCCGATCGGAATTCTGTGGACTGCCCTGGCGCGGTATGGCGTGCGTGCCGGAAACCGGCCTCAGGAGGAGGCCAGGCGTTTCTCGGCGTCGCGTCGGACCTTGGGTGCCAGGTCGTCGGTCGAGAGAAGTGCGTGCAGGGCGTCCGCGTCGGCGGTGGTGCCGGTGGGGAGCAGGTGGCGGACGAGGACGCCGTGGTCGGGTCGATGGATCACGGTGATCGTATCGCCCGCACCGACGCTGCCCGGTGAGTGAACCCGCAGGTAGGTGCCGGTGTCGCCACGGTCCAAGAAGCGTTTGACCCAGCGTGGTTCCTCGGCCCAGGCGGCGAAGGTCCGGCACGGGATGCGGGGGATGGTGGTTTCCAGGATCAGTCCGTCGTCGCCGATCTGCCACCGTTCGCCGACGACGGCGTCGGTGACGGGCAGGCCGTTCACGCGGAGGTTCTCCCCGAACCAACCGTAAGGAAGCTCACGTCCCAATTCGTCGGCCCACCTGCGGGCCTCGGCGTCGTCGTAGGCGTACACCGCCTGATCGACGCCGCCGTGGTGTTTGGTGTCGCAGACGTGGTCGGTGCCGAGTCCGAGCGATCCGACGTGCACACGATCGGCATGCGGCCGCTTGTCGATGGCCGAGGCGCCGACTCTGTCCAACACGACGTCGTCGGAGGCCGAGCAGACCGCCAGCACGGCGCCCGCGACGGGCACGCTCACGATCCGCTCTCCGCAGGGCCCCGACGCAGGCGCTCGACCGCTGCACGCCCGGCCTGGGCGTGGTCGTCGGTGTCCACCGAATCGGGATCGATGCGAGCGCTGACCGGGTGATCGGAGCCGACCAGCAAGTCGGTGTCGGCCGGAACGTTGCGCTTGACCAGCGCCAACGCGATCGGGCCGAGTTCGAAGTGATCGACGACGGTGCCGACGCGGCCCACCGTGCGGCCGCCGGCGCTGACCGGGTCGCCGGTCACCGGGCGCGCATCGTCGCTGCCGTCGAGATGAAGGAGGACCAGCCGACGGGGCGACTTACCGAGGTTGTGGACGCGTGCGACCGTCTCCTGCCCGCGATAGCACCCCTTGTCCAGGTGCACCGCACCGAATTCCTCCGGGCCGCCGATCCATCCGACCTCGTGGGGGATCGTCTTCTCGTCGGTGTCGACGCCGAGCCGCGGGCGCAGCGCCGCCACCCGCAAGGCGTCGAACGCCCAGCTCCCGGCCATGCGTGCACCGGCATCGACGAGCGCCGTCCACCATCGATCCAGCAGATACTCGGGGAGAACGACGTCGACGACGGGCAGCGTCGCGTTCTCGCCGATCGGCGGCATCACCCGCCAGAAGCCGAGCGGTTCGTCCTCGTGATGGGTCTCGGGCAGGTCGCCGGCCGCGTACACCGCCGCGTCGGGATCGATCTCCAACAACTCGGCGATCGGTCCTCGTCGGGCGTCCGGCCCGACGAGTGTGATGACCTTCATGTCCGCTCGCACGGCGGGCTCGGCCTTGGCCCAGAAGACCATCCGCGCGAGGAACCCGTGCAGGCCCGCACCGCGTGCGCCCTCGGTGTCAAGCCAGGTGACCCCGTCGACATCGGTGAGGACGAAATGCTCCTCGACGCGGCCGTTGGCGTCGAGGGACAGATTCTCGGCGCTCGTCCGGTCGGACAGGCTGCTGATGTGCTGACTGGAGATCGTGTGCAGCCACGTGAGGCGCTCGTCGCCGGCGATCTCGATCACCGCGCGATCGGATCGGTCGACGATGATCGCACCGCCGGCGGCAGCACGTTGTTCGCCGAGCGGGTCACCGTAATGCCACGCCGTTTCCGGCGAGCTGCCCACAGCGCCCGATTCGGGTCCGGGGACCGCGTCGGAATACCTGGTCAGAATGGGCGATGCAGTCACGTCACCGATTCTACGGACGCCCCGGCATGTGACACCCGGTGCGCCGTCGTGGCAGCCTCGTGCCCATGACGACATCGGTCTTGGTTTCCCTGGACGGCACCGCGCACGATTTCGACGCCCCGTTCCTCGCCGCCGACGATCTCGCGGCGGTCCGCGGCGACGGGGTGTTCGAGACGCTGCTGGTGCGGGCCGGGCGTGCGCGCGGAGTCCGGCTGCACCTGGACCGGCTGGTGACCAGTTCGGCCGCGATCGGATTGCCCGAACCCGATCTCGACGCCTGGCGTGCAGCGATCGACACGGCCGTCGGCCTCTGGAACGACGGGCACCCGAACTCCCATGATGCCGAGGGGCTGCTGCGACTTGTCTATTCCCGTGGCCGGGAGAGCGATCCGGGAACTCCCACCGCCTACCTCACCGTCGCGCCGGTCCCGGAACGAGTGAAACAGGCACGCGATCAAGGGGTTTCGGTCCTGACCCTCGAACGGGGATTCTCGGTGGATCTCGGTGCGAGAGCGCCGTGGCAGCTTCTCGGCGCCAAGACCCTCAGCTACGCAACCAACATGGCCGCGTTGCGGCACGCGGCCGACCAGGGGTTCGACGACGTCATCTTCACCAGCAGCGAGGGCCTGATCCTGGAGGGGCCGCGTTCGACGGTGGTCGCGGTCCGGGGCGACGAGCTGATCACCCCGCCCACCGAGATCGGGATCCTGCCCGGCACCACGGCTCGCGCGGTCTTCGAATTGGCAGAGCAGGAGGGCTGGCGAACATCGACCCGCGTACTGCGCGCCGCGGACCTGATTGCGGCGGATTCGGTCTGGATGGTGAGCAGTGTGACGCTCGCGGCCCGGGTGACCGCGCTGAATCGCTATCTCATGCCGGTTTCCGATGGTCACAAGAAATTCATCGATTTGGTAGATCGCGCTATCTGTGTTGATTGACAATCAAGTCGGGCAGCTGAGACGGAGCCCACAGGACGACGCACGGCGATGGGACCTTTGTCGCTTGTAGCCCACTGCGACCAGGCGTAACGTCGCCCGCATACCTACTACTCGAAGTAGTAGGTGCGCATGATCCTGCCGGTTCTCCGCGCCCCAGCCCGGGTGCGGAGCGACTCGATTAGAGGCGAAATGGACGCACTGGATGTCTCCCGTTGGCAATTCGGGATCACAACGGTCTATCACTTCATCCTGGTTCCCCTGACGATCGGTCTTGCGCCGATGATCGCGGTGATGCAGACGGTGTGGCACGTGACCGGCAACGAGCAGTGGCTGCGCGCCACCAAGTTCTTCGGGAAGCTGTTCCTGATCAACTTCGCGCTCGGCGTCGCCACCGGCATCGTGCAGGAGTTCCAGTTCGGCATGAACTGGAGCGAGTACAGCCGCTACGTCGCCGACGTCTTCGGTGCGCCGCTCGCGCTCGAAGGGCTCATCGCGTTCTTCCTGGAGTCCACCTTCATCGGGTTGTGGATCTTCGGCTGGGGCCGGCTGCCCCGCCGGATTCACCTCATGTGCATCTGGCTGGCCGCGATCGGCGTCAACGCGTCGGCCTACTTCATCATCGCGGCCAACTCGTGGATGCAGCATCCGGTGGGTGTGGTGTGGGACGAGACCCGCAACCGGCCCAGGATGAACGACTTCTTCGCCGTCATCACCAACAGCACGACGCTGGCGGCGTTCCCTCACGTCATCGCCGGCGCATTGTTGACCGCAGGCACCTTTGTGGCCGCGATCGGCATCTGGTGGATGGCGCGAAACTCGTGGCGGGCCAAGAAACTTCGCGAAGCCATCGAGACCGGTGACACCTCGGGAATGCCGAAGACCACCTCACCGAGCCAGATCGACGCGACGCCCGAAGATCTGGAACGCGACGCACGCGAATTGTGGCGTCCGGTGGCCAGATTCGCTCTGTGGCTCACCATCGTGTCCGGTGTGGCACTCTTCATCACCGGCGATATCCAGGCGCAGATCATGTTCAAGCAGCAGCCGATGAAGATGGCCGCTGCCGAATCGCTGTGCGACTCGACGACCGGCGGCGCCCCGTTCTCGGTGCTGTCCATCGGCCGACAGAACAATTGCGACAACATCGATCACGTCATCGAGATCCCGGGCATGCTCTCGTTCCTCGCCGACCACCATTTCGACACCCCGCTGAAGGGCGTGAACGAACTGCAGGTTCAGTACCAGGAGGCCTTGCAGATGCCGGGCCAGAACTTTGCGCCGAATCTCTTTGTCACCTACTGGAGTTTCCGCGCGATGATCACGTGGGCGCTGGGTTCGGTGGTCGTGGCGCTCGGCGGGCTGTGGCTGACCAGACGTAAGCGGGTGGTGACCTCGCGCAAATTCGGCTTCGTCGCGTTGCTGATGATCCCGACACCCTTCCTGGCCAACGCTTCCGGCTGGATCTTCACCGAGATGGGTCGTCAGCCCTGGGTGGTCGCACCCAACTGGGCCGACGACCTGGACCCGACGCAGATCAACATGCTCGTCCAGGACGGTGTGTCCAATCATGTCGCGGCCACGGTCTGGGTGACGTTGATCGGCTTCACCCTGCTCTATGGCGCACTGGGTGTGGTGTGGTTCATGCTGCAGCGCCGATACATCATCGAGGGTCCGGCCACCTACGATGCGGTGCCACCCGA
The DNA here is from genome assembly GCF_053588675.1 of Gordonia sp. NPDC003422. NCBI lineage: Bacteria > Bacillati > Actinomycetota > Actinomycetes > Mycobacteriales > Gordoniaceae > Gordonia > Gordonia sp. NPDC003422. The sequence goes on along the minus strand of NZ_JBSFQL010000005.1, from coordinate 114,452 downwards.
CGAGCCATCGGATTCCGATGAGCCCAAACAACTCTCGTTCGCTTACTGAGGAGGATCACCATGGGACTGCCTGAGTTCTGGTTTCTGCTCATCGCGGTGTTGTTCATCGGCTATTTCGTTCTGGAGGGCTTCGACTTCGGGGTCGGCATGCTGATGCCGTTCCTCGGCCGCAGCCACACCGGGGGCGACGCCAAGGTGGACGCGACCGACGACATCGCCGACCCCGACAAGCGGCGTCGCGCGCTGCTCAACACGATCGGGCCGGTGTGGGACGGTAACGAGGTGTGGCTGCTGACCGCCGGCGGTGCGCTGTTCGCCGCGTTCGGTGGTTGGTATGCAACAATGTTCACCGCCTTCTACCTGCCGCTGTTCCTCATCCTGGTTGGTCTCATCACGCGTGTTTGCGCGATCGAGTGGCGCGGCAAGATCAACGATCCGCGCTGGCGCACGTGGGCCGACGTCGGGATCGGGCTGGGCTCGTGGATTCCGGCCCTGCTCTGGGGAGTGGCCTTCGCCAACGTGATCCGCGGCATCCCCATCGACGAGAAGGCGCAATACACCGGCGGCTTCTTCAACCTGCTCAACCCGTATGCGCTGCTCGGTGGCGCAACCACGCTGCTGGCCTTCCTGACGCACGGCGCAGTGTTCCTGGCGCTCAAGACCAGCGGTGTGCTGCAAGAGGATTCGATGCGCTACGCGTCGCGTCTGGCCATCCCGACCCTGGTGGTCGCGGCGGGCTTCCTGCTGTGGACGCAGTTCGCCTACGGCAACGGCTGGACCTGGATTCCGGTTCTCATCGCCGCGGTCGCCGCGGTGGTCATGGTGTTGGCAACCCAGGTACGACGCGAAGGCATTGCCTTCCTGGCCACCTCGATCGCGATCGCCGGTACCGTTGCCACGCTGTTCTCGGTCCTGTACCCGAATGTGCTGCCGTCCTCCACCAACGAGGCCTGGAACCTCACCATCGACAACACCTCGTCGAGCCACTACACGCTGACCGTGATGACGTGGGCCGCGGTGCTCATCACGCCCGTGGTGATCGGGTATCAGGCGTGGAGCTACTGGGTGTTCCGCAAGCGCATCTCCGTCGAACAGATCCCGGCGCCCACCGGACTCCCGTCGTTGCGGGTGGGCGGCGAATGAGGTTCGTCGAGTGACCAAACGCGCCTCGCGACCGCCGCTGGATCCGCGGTTGCTGCGCTATTCGCCGACGGCACGGACGTATGTCGCGCTGACCGCAGCGTTCGCCATCGCCGAGGTGGTCGCCGTCATCGTGATCGCGGCGATGGTTGCCTCCATCGCCTCCGAACTCATCGTCGACCCCGATGCGCGGTCGCTGTCGGCGCAGACCGGCCATCTGACGGTGCTCGCCGTCGCACTGCTGGCCCGGGCCGCGATGACCTTCGGGCACGATCGCTACGCGCATCGGGCGTCGGCACGCACAATTGCCGAATTGCGTTCGCGAGCACTCGACACGCTGACCGATCCCGACCGCACGACGCCGCGTAACCTGCTGGGCAAACGCGAGCACGCGAGCACCGTCCTGCTCCGCGGTCTCGACGCCATCGGTCCCTACTTGTCCGGATACCTTCCCGCACTGATCATCTCGATGATCGTGACGCCGATCGTGATCGTGGTGATCGCGATCGCCGACCTTCCTTCGGCGCTGATCATCGTCGTCACGCTGCCGCTGATCCCGGTCTTCATGGTGCTCGTCGGGCTCATGACAAGGGACCGGACCGAACGCAAACTGGCCACCATGAGCCGGCTCTCGGCGCAGCTGCTCGATCTGATCACCGGCTTGCCGACCCTGCGTGCACTGGGCCGCGCGCAGGCACCGGCCAAGCAGGTCGCCGAACTCGGTGCGGCACACCGGCGCAGCACGATGTCGTCGCTGCGGGTCGCCTTCCTGTCCGGCGGTGTGCTGGAACTGCTGGCCACCCTGTGTGTGGCACTGGTGGCCGTCGGTATCGGTCTGCGGCTCGTGTACGGCGAGATGAGTTTGTATGCCGGTCTTTTCGCGCTGATCCTGGCTCCGGAGGCGTATCTGCCGTTACGGCGGGTGGGCATGCAGTTCCACAACTCGACCGACGGCATGACCGCCGCGCGCGAGGTGTTCGAACTCATGGAGAGTGCCGTGCCGCGCCCGGGCACCGCCACGCGCACGGTCGCCGTTGCGGGAGCGAAGATCACGCTGCTCGACGTGGGCGTGCACGGCCGCGACGGTTGGGCGCCCTATGGATTGGACGCGGTGGTCGACCCCGGTGTGATCACGCTTTTCACCGGCCCTAACGGTTCCGGCAAGTCGACCGCGCTGGCCACGATCCTGGGACTTGCCGCGCCGGACGAAGGATCGGTCCTCGTGGGTTCGGTTCCGGTTGCCGAACTCGAGCCCGCCGCATTTCATGAGCAGGTCGCCTGGCTACCGCAGCAACCGGTGATCGTACCGGGCAGCGTCGCCGACAATCTCGCGCTGTTCGGTGCACTCGATCCCGACGGTCTCGCAAAGGCCACAGCGGCAACGGGTTTCGACGATGTCCTGGCTGGTCTCGCCGAGGGCTCCGACACCAGGCTGGGCGCCGGGGGAGTCGGCCTGTCGGCCGGGCAGCGGCAACGACTCGCCTTGACGCGTGTGCTCGCCTCGCCGGCGCCACTGCTGTTGCTCGACGAACCGACCGCCCACCTTGACGCTGCCGCTGAGGCGTCGGTGCTTGCCGCACTTGCGGCGCGGGCCCGGGCCGGTGACACCGTGCTCGTCGTCGCACATCGTGACATCGCGCGTGATGTCGCCGACTGTGTGGTCACTTTTCCAGGGGCGAGCGAAGCGACGGGGGATGTCGGGGCGAGCGAAGCGACGGGGGACGATCCGGAGGTGATCTCGTGCGACAAGACCCGCTGATCCGGGCGCTCGGCTTTCTCGGTCTGAAGGGCCGGCCGGTGGTGCGATCGTTGCTGTTGGGTGTCGGCGGAGCGTTGTCGGCGTTGGGATTGGCCGCCTTGTCGGCGTGGTTGATCACCCGGGCCTGGCAGATGCCGCCCGTGCTGTTCTTGTCGGTGGCGATCACCGCCGTTCGTGCGCTCGGAATCTCGCGCGGACTGTTCCGGTATCTCGAGCGTCTTGCCACCCACGACTTGGCCCTCGGTGCGATGGCGTCGGCTCGTGAGCGGGTCTATATCGCCCTGGCGTCGGGTTCGCCGGCCTACTCGGTGACGTTGCGCCGTGGTGACTTGTTGACCCGCACCGGCGACGACATCGATGAGATCGGCAACGCGCTGATTCGCGGCATCATCCCGATCGGCGTCGGGCTCACGACATCGGTTGCGGCGGTGGTCATCATGGCGCTGGTATCGGTGTGGGCGGCGTTGGTGCTCGGTGCCGCACTGATCGTCAGCGGCGTCGTCGCGCCGTGGCTGGCCGCTCGTGGGGCGTCACGCTCGATCGCCGACGCGTCGAGTGCGACCACCCAATCGGCGGAGGCGACCACGACGGCGCTGTGGCACGCACCGGAACTCGTCGTCGCGCGTCGTCGGCCAGTTGTGCTGGATGCGGCGTCCGAGGCCGACCGTGATGCGCTTGCCGCCGCCGACCGCGGGCTGAGGTGGCAGGCGGCTGCGGCCGCGGCGACACCGCTCTCGCTCGGGGCGTCGTTGCTGGCCGCCTGCATGATCGGTATCCACCTGGCCTCGCAGGTGTCGGGGTCCCTCGCCGATGTGTCCTCGGGCCACGGACTCACGCCGATGATCCTAGGTGTGCTGATCTTGTTGCCGCTCTCGGCATTCGAATCGACCGCACCGTTGACGGAGGCGGGGATTCAGATCGAGACCTCGCGGCAGAGCGCGGCACGGGTGATGGCACTCGTCGACGCGGCCGGCACCGACCCCGATGCCGGCGGTGACGCGTCGGTGCATTTCGGCCCGGTTGCTCTCGACCTCGATCGGATGCGTTGGGGCTGGTCGGGTTCCGAGGCGCTTGGCCCGGTGAGCGGACTCGATCGCACCCTGCCTGCGGGGTCGCGCCTGGCCGTGGTCGGGCCGAGCGGATCGGGTAAGTCCACGCTGTTGTTGACGCTCGCCGGTCTGCTGGCTCCGCAGTCGGGTTCTGTGTCGTACTCGGGTTCGGGCGCCGAGTCTGTCGAACCTCGTTCGGCGGCAACCTACTTCGCCGAAGATGCGCACATCTTCTCGACGTCGATCCGGGAGAATCTTCGTGTGGCGCGGGGCGACGCGTCGGAGGGCGAGATGACTTCGGCGCTGGACCGGGTCGGTCTGTGGGCGTGGGTGACGGGACTTCCCGACGGGCTCGACACCGTGCTGGCCGGCGGTTCCGACGCGATCAGCGGTGGTCAGCGCCGCAGGTTGCTGCTCGCCCGTGCGCTGTTGCAGCGGGCGCCGGTGGTGCTCCTCGACGAGCCGACCGAACACCTCGACGCCGACGACGCCGATCCGCTGATGCGGCAGATCCTCGACCCGGCGGACGGGCTGTTCGGCCCCGACCGGACCGTCGTCGTTGTGACACACCAACTTCCGGACGGAACCGGCGCCGATGTCGTGGACCTCGCGGCGGTCGGTGTGTGACCCGAAGATTCCCGGAGTCTTCCACTCCGCCCGCGGAAATCTGTACCTGGGAGATCGGCCGAGCGCACAGTGCATTTGGCCGACCTCCCAGGTACAGCTTTCCTACGGGCGGTGACTCGGCCACCCTCGTCGGATCGGCCGGCTGGAGACTACTTGGGTTCGTAGCCAGCCGGAAGCATCGTCGACTTGTGTTCGAGGAAGGCCTCGAGTCCTTCGGGTCCGCATTCGCGGCCGATGCCGGAGTTCTTGAATCCGCCGAACGGTGACCCGGGATCGATGGCGTAGAAGTTGATTCCGAATGTGCCGGTGCGGATCTTCTCCGAGACCTCGATGCCGCGCTCCACGTCGCTCGTCCAGACGGTTCCGGCGAGCCCGTACTCGGAGTCGTTGGCGATGGCGATGGCCTCGTCGAGGTCGTCGTAGGCGATGACGGAAAGGACCGGCCCGAAGATCTCTTCCTGGGCGATGGTCATGTCGTTGGTGACGCCGGTGAAGATCGTCGGCGTCAGGAAGTAGCCTGCGTCAAGACCTTCCGGACGTTCGCTCTCCAGCGCCGCGGTGGCTCCGGCCTTCTTGCCCGCCTCGATGTAGCCCTCGACGCGGGCGCGCTGTCGGTCGGAGATCAGCGGTCCCAGTTGGGCTTCCGGATCAGAGGGCAGTCCGACCTTCATCAGCTTGGCCGATTCGACCATCGCGGTGACGATCTCGTCCTGGCGACTCCGGGGGACCAGCACGCGGGTCTGGGCGACACAGGCCTGGCCGGTGTTGAACAGACCGAGGAAGGTCAGCATGAAGGCGTTGGCGGCCAGGTCGACGTCGTCGAGCACGATGGCCGCCGACTTGCCACCGAGCTCCAGTGAGCAGCGTTTGAGCGACTCGGCACAGGCTGCGCCGATCGCCTTGCCGGCCGCGGTGGAGCCGGTGAAGGTGATCTTGTCCACCAGCGGATGCGCCACCAAGGCCTGCCCGGTCTCGGTGCCGCCCGGGACCACCGAGATGACCCCTTCGGGCACACCGGCTTCCACGAAGAGTGCGGCGACATAGTTTGCGGTGAGCGGGGTTTCGGGTGCGGGCTTGACCACCACCGAGCAGCCTGCGGCGAGAGCGGCGCCGAGCTTGTTGCAGGTGAGGAAGAGCGGCACATTCCACGCGCAGATCGCGCCGACCACACCAACCGGTTCGCGGGTCACGCGGGTGGTGCCGAACACTCCGTTGCGATACTCCACCCAGTCGTAGTTGCGGGCCGCGTCGGCGTAGGCGCGCAGCACCCCGGTACCCGGCAGTTGCTGCAGCATGCTGACCGCACTCGGCGGCGCACCCATCTCCGACGACACCAATGCCGCGACCTCGTCGTTGCGTTCGTCGAGCAGGTCGGCGACCTTGGCGACGATGTCGGCCCGTTCGGCGGGCGACTTGCTGCGCCACACGCCCGAGTCGAACGCGGCACGGGCGGTGCGGACCGCGGTGTCGACATCGACCTCGTCGGCCAGAGGCACCGAGCCCACGCGCTCACCGGTTGCGGGGGAGAACACCTCGAGCGTCTCGGTGGAGTGTGGGTCGGCCCAGGTGCCGCCGATGTAGAGCTGAGCATGGTCGCCGCCACCGGCGAGAGTGTCGACGCGGGACTCGACGGTTTCGGTCATGAGTTGAGTGCTCCTGTTTGGTCGCGGATCGTGTCGGGTGGGCCTGGTTGCGGCTCGCGGTGTGAACCACCGCACACTCCGATACTAGAACACGTTCTAACTCTGGGGCCAGTGGCTCACGTCTGATCGATCAGTCCGGAGTCGATCGTGATGCGCTCGGGCAGCGCCTCGACCAGCAGTGCGGCGGCCGAAGCGTTGCCGTCGAAGACGATGCGGCCGTCGGTGACGGCTTCGGTGAGCGACAGTCGTCCGGCACTCACGTCGACGATGGTCGCCGCATCCATGGTGATGTCGACGTCGACATCGCCATCCGGGTCGTCGGCGTCGGACTCGGTGACGCTGACCTCGCCATCTCGCAGGCGAATCGTGGCGCTGGAGCCATCGATGTGGAATCGGTAGGTGTACCGGGCATCCCGTGTCACATCCCCGTCGATCAGTTGCGCGATGAAGACGAGTGGCCATTCGGCCCGAAACATGTCGTCAGGCTGCTTGGGTGCGTGCGTCTGGTGGCGAACTCCCCACAGCGCCAACGGCAGCAGCGCCCGAGAGAGCTCGCGGCCCGATTCGGTCAGTTGATAGACCAGCGACGCCGACGGCTTCGGGAGTCGGCGTTTGAGGACCACCTCGGCGTCCTCGAGTTGGCGGAGCCTCGACGCCAGCAGGCTGGTGCCGATGCCGTCGAGGGCCTCGAGCAGGTCCGAGTAGCGCTTCGGTCCGGCCATCAATTCGCGAACGATCAGGAGGGTCCACCGTTCGCCCACGACGTCCAGGCCCATCGCCAAGCCGCAGAACTGTCCATACTGTCGCCGCGTCATGCCTCGGAGTCTACCAATTCATCGATTTCTGAACACATTGCTTCAGAAAAATGCTTGAGTACTTCTAAATCTTATGTTCCTATGGATGAGCAGTGGTTTTCCGTCCGGTCAGATAGGAGTTCCGGCCATGAACAACGAGCGAGTGCCGCGGGTCGTCCTCGGTGTCAGCGGTACCGATGCGTCGGCGAATGCGGTGGCATATGCCTCGATGGTCACCGGTGTGCGCGGTGAGATGATGCTGGTCAGCGCTGTGCGACGCACCCGGCGCAGCGCCTGGTCCCGACGCGAGGAACACGCGTGGGCCGACGCCTTGGGCGCCGACGCCCATCAACTGGCGGACGCATGGCAGATCACGGAGATTGCGCGTGAGGCCCGCGAAGCCGCGCAGGCGCACGGCCCGGTATCCACCCATGAAGTGATCCGGGAGGGCGACCCCTTCACCGTTCTCCGTGATGTCTGCGACGAGATGCGCGCAGATCAGCTGGTGCTCGGTGGAAACGGCGGCCCGTCGCGCCTCGCGCGCCGGCTCGGAAAGCAAAGCGGGGTCGATGTTGTCGTCATCGACAGCGCATCAGGTCTTGTCATCCCGGTGGAGCCGGCCCGAGCGCGTCGAGCGACGGCGACGTGGTCGCCCGTCGGACGCGTGTCGATGGCACCCGAGCGTGCGTGAGGCGGTCGGCCTAGGACCCGAACGCCATGCGCGCCTCGAAACCGTCTGCGGCGTCGGCGAGTATGTCGAGACCGGCGTCCACGTCGCGCGCTTCGAGCAGCCGCTGACGGTCGAGCGGTCCGGTCGGCAGACTGGCGACCCAGCGGTAGAGGGTGGCAACCGGTTCGGTGTCTGCGTCGTTCCCCCCGAACACGTCTTGCAGTTGGGTCGGATCGACGCCGCGGGCGCGCGCGAAGTCACCGACGAGGTCACGGATGCGCATGCCCAGCATGGAGAGACGCGCCCGCTGCCCCGCGTCGAAGACGAAATCGGGGAGAACCTCCACGCGGGCGCGCGGGTAGGGGTCGTCGGACAGCCACTCCAGTACCCGAAAGCGTCGTGCGCCGAAGGCCACGAGCGTCGCCCGGCCGTCCGGAAGCCGATCGACGGAATCGATCTCGGCGAACGTGCCGACATCGTGGCGTACATCACCGCCGCCGACCTCCGACCCCCGCGCAATCAGCACGACGCCGAATCGGGCGGGATCGCCGGCCGCCAGGCAGTCGCCGAGCATCGTTCGGTATCGCGGCTCGAAGATGCGCAGCGGCAGTGGTTCGCCCGGCAACAATGCGGTGCCGAGCGGGAACATCGGCGCGATGAGCGCCGAATCGGATTGGTCTGTCAGGAGCTCGGACGGGCGTCGAGCACGACCTCGAACTCGAGGAGGTCGGCCCCCGACGCGACCGGCTTTGCGCGTTCGCCCGCATGCGCTTCACGGGCCGGGCCCGACGCCCACGCCTGGAAGTCCTCCTCGGATTCCCATTGCGTCACAACGAAGTAGCGCTCATCGCCCTTGACCGGACGGAGCAGCTGAAAGCCCAGGAAGCCCTTGGAGCCGTCCACCGCATGCGCGCGATGGGCGAAACGCTTCTCGAGTTCAGGGCCCGCACCCTCGGGGACGGAGATCGCATTGATTTTCACAACAGCCATGGGTCCAGCTTACTGATGTCGACCGGTTGCAATAGGGTTCTGCCCGTGACAATTCGTCGGGCGTCGGAGTTCGTCGACCTCGGCCTGCGAGATCATGGCGGACCGCTGCCGATCCACGACGCGAGCGGCGCCGTCATCGACACCGGGGTCGGGCCGATCGTGTTGCTGCACGGCCTGATGGGGCGCGGTCGGACGTGGCGCCGGCAGGTCCCGTGGCTGCGCCGATACGGGCGGGTGTTCACCTTCGACGCCGCGTTCCATACCGGTGCCGACGTCGAAATCCCGGACGACCCCGCCGAACTCGCCACCGAACGGTTTGTCGCCGATCTCGCCGAGATCCTCACCTGGATCGACCTCGGTCCGGCGGTGCTCGTCGGGCACTCGATGGGTGCACTGCACGCCTGGTGTGCCGCCGCTGCCTACCCGGAGCTGGTGTCGGCGCTGGTGGTCGAGGACATGGCACCCGATTTCCGCGGTCGCACAACCACCAGCTGGACGCCGTGGTTCGAGAGTTGGCCCGACCGTTTCGCTTCCGTCGATGCGGCGCAGGAGATGTTCGGGCCGGTGGCGGGCCGCTACTTCTACGAGGCGTTCGACGACGGTCGGCTGCACGGCCAGATCCCGGTGTGGGCGGCGATCGCCGAGGAGTGGGGCGGCCGCGACTTCTGGGCGCAGTGGTCGGCCTCGTCGGTGCCTGCGTTGGTGATCGAAGCCGAACACACCGTCACGCCGCCCGGGCAGATGCGCAAGATGTGCGCGGTCCGCGACCGGGCGTCGTATCTGCGGGTACCCGGTGCCGGTCACCTGGTCCACGACGACGCCCCAGAGGTGTATCGCGGTGCGGTGGAGGCGTTTCTGTCCGGGCTGGACCTCAGCAGATAAGCAGAGGTCAGATAACCAGAGAGGCCGACCCGCTGATGCGGGCCGGCCTCGAGTGGACAGGGAATCTCAGGCGGGATCTGGGGGCGCGATGGGCGCACCGTTGAGTCGACGCCAGCAGTGCACGTAGAACAACTGTGCCAACGGAGCCGAGACGATGAGGCCGATGTAGCAGACGATCGCGCCGACCAGGTTGATCGCGTAGGCGACGAGAAGTGCGATCAGCGAGTCACCGACCTTCGTCTTCGCCAGTTCGAACGACGTCTTCATCGCATCGACCGGCGAGAGCTGCTTGTCGATCGTCGCGACGATCGAGAACTGCAGCAGGAAGATGGCGATCAGGCCCGGGATGACGCACAGCACCAGGCCGATCGAGGTGATGATGCCGACCAGGATCGCGGTGAGGATCGTCGGCCCGAAGCGCGTCGGCTTCAGGAACGACGCGGACGTGACGGGTTCACCGTTCGCGACGCGCAGTGCTCCCGAGATGATGCTGATCTGGATGTAGAAGATGCCGACGAGCAGCACCAGATACAGCAGGAACATCAGGAACAGGCCGCCGCCGCCGATGGTGGTGGTCTCGTAGCTGTAGGTGTAGCCGCTGCCGTAGTCCGATGTGTGGGTCTCGGTGGTTCCGAAGATCGCCGTGGCGAACACTGCGAGCAGGGTGACGATCAGGATGAGCGCGAACGCGATGACACCCGGCAGGATCATGGCGCCGACATTGTTCTTGAATTTCCCCCACGCCCAGCTGAAGGCCTCGCCGACGTCGACCTTGGTGGGGTCGGTGCCGAACTGGCCGGCCGGCGGCGGCCCGCCGGGGTAACCACCCTGCGGCTGACCGTACTGGGGTCCGGGCGGCGGCGGAGGCGGCGGAGCCTGGCCGTATTGCGGTTGCGGCGGGGGTGTCTGCCCGTACTGGGGTCCGGGTGGTGGGGGCGGTGGCGGTGTTTGACCGTACTGCGGTGTCTGACCGTAGTCGGGCGGCGGAGTCTGGCCGGGCTGCTGCCCACCGGACGCGGGATTGGGTTCAGGTGGGTAAGGCGGCTGCGTCATGGCTCGGGACATTAGCAACGTTTGCGCCGATGCGGGAGGTATCAAACGGACGACACATGTAAGCCCGCGTGTCGTGTAGGTACCGAGGCACAGAACGGGGGGTCAGAGGGTGCCGGATTCGCCTGCCAGGCAGTAGCGCCCGTCGTCGGTGAGTTCGACGAGACCGTCGACGAGGAGGGAGTCGAGCGCGCGATCGCGCTGCGCTGTGTCCGACGTCCACGCCAGGTCCAGTCGCGCACGTTCGACGGGATCCTCGGTGCCGCGCAAGACGTCGAGGAGCAGCCCGCGCACCTGACGATCGGTCCCGGCGAACTTCTGCGTCTTGCGCGGCGGCCCGGTGTGGGCGGGGCGTCCGCGGCGCACCCAGAGGCAGTCGGGGATCGGGCACCGATCGCATCGGGGGTTGCGCGCCGTGCACACGAGCGCCCCAAGTTCCATCAGCGCGGCCGAGAAGCGCGGCGCCGACTGTGCATACGACCCGTCGTCGGCTCGCGGGAGGAGCGCGTCGGCGTCGGCGAGATCGGCGCGGGCAGGATTGCCCGGATGCTCACGGCCGTGCTCGGCGCGGGCGATCACCCGACGGACATTGGTGTCCACCACCGGAACTGCCTGCCCGAACGCGAAGCAGGCCACCGCACGGGCGGTGTAGTCACCGATCCCGGGCAGCGTCAGCATCGTCTCGACGTCGGCCGGAACCCGGTCGTCGTGTTCGCGGGCAAGCACTTTCGAGCACTCGTGGAGGCGCAGTGCGCGTCGTGGGTAGCCGAGTTTGCCCCACGCGCGCAGGACTTCGCCGGCGGGCGCGGCCGCCATGGCCGACGGGACCGGCCAGCGGCGTACCCAATCGCGCCACGGCTCGATCACCCGCGACACCGGGGTCTGTTGCAGCATGATCTCGCTGATCAGGATGTGCCACGCCGTGCAGTCGGGGTCGCGCCACGGCAGATCACGTTCGTTGAGGTCGAACCAGCCGAGAACCGCGGCAGATGGCAGACTATTGCTCATGGCTGGAGTTACACCGCGACAGGCGTGGCGCATCTTGCGCGAAGGTAATGACCGTTTTGTGGCGGGGGATTCTCAGCATCCCAGCCAGGGTATCGAGGACCGCGCCCGACTCGCGGCGGGCCAGCACCCCAAATCGGTGCTGTTCGGCTGCGCCGACTCCCGGCTCGCCGCGGAGATCATCTTCGACCAGGGTCTCGGCGACATGTTCGTCGTACGTACCGCCGGTCACGTGATGGACTCGGCTGTGCTCGGGTCCATCGAATACGCCGCCGAAGTGCTCGAGGTGCCGCTCATCGTGATCCTCGGCCACGACAGCTGCGGTGCGGTCAAGGCGACCCTCGACGCTCTCGACGAACTGCAGATTCCCGGCGGCTACATCCGGGACGTCGTCGAGCGAGTGACGCCGAGCATCCTCGCCGGTCGCAGCGAAGGTCTGACCCGGGTCGACGAGTTCGAAGCGCGGCACGTGGTGGAGACCGGGCAACTGCTGATGCAGCGCAGCCGGATCATCGCGGACCGCGTTGCGACGGGCAAGCTGGCGATCGTCGGGCTCACCTATCAGCTGAGTGATGGCCAGGTGCAACTGCGCGGCGCCTACGGCGACATCGGCGAGACCACCGTAGGTGTCCTGCGCCAGGTGGAGTCGGCCTGATCGAAGGCCGATACCGACGCATGTCTGGACCTGAACTCTAGACTTTGCGCCATCGGTGACGCTTTCTGTGAGCGACACGCCGACCTTGATCGGCCGAAACGTCCGAATCGGCCGTTAGCGTTGTTTTCGTGATCGAACCCCAGGGCCCACTGCCACCGGAGATCTACTGGCGCCGACGTGTCGTCGCTGCCGGTGGTGGTCTCGTGGTGCTCGCCGTGGTGGTCGGTCTCATCGTCTGGATGACGTCCGGCAACGACGCGGCGAAGAACACCGCCGCAAACGCGCCGCTGTCGTCTGCGGCCGCCACCACACCGCCGGTCGTTCCCTCGGAACCCAGTTCGCAGAACCCCGGTGGGCCGGGCGGCCCGGCTCCGAACGGCGGGAATCCCGCGGGCACGACGACAACACCGCCGACACCTGGCTCGTCGACCGCCGCGGTGCCCACCACCGGTCCGGCAGGACCGGCGCCCGTCGGTGGCCTGTGCCCCGACGAGAGCATCTCGGTGGTGCTGCTGATGGACAAGCCCACCTACACCGTCGGGCAGCGTCCGGTGTTCACGCTGGTGACCACCAACGCCGGTGTGGCGGCATGCACGCGAGACGTCGGCAAGGCATCGCAGAACGTCGTCGTCCGGACACTCGACGGCACGCGCACGCTCTGGACCGCTCGCGATTGCTCGCCGCTGCAGACGGTGAACAACCAGCTGCTTCAGCCGGGCCAGCAGGTCCGCGACACCATCGTGTGGTCGGGCACCACCAGCAACCCCGGATGTGACAAGCCCCGGGTGCAGATCCCGGTCGGCGCGTACAAGGCGGTCGGCAAGATCGGTGAACGGGAGTCCTTCCCGCAGACCTTCAACGTGGTCGCGCCGGCGCAGCAGCCCTGATACATCCGGCCCGCTCGCTACGCTCCCGGCGCCTGATCTAGTCGTAGCGTTCGATGCTGGTCTCGGCCAGACGCGACAGTCCCTCGCGGATGTGGCGGGCCCAGATGCTGCCGATGCCTTCCACCGCCTGCAGGTCGGCCGCACTCGATGCCAGTAGCGTCTGCAGGGTGCCGAAGCTCCGGACCAGACGGTCGATGTGGGCGAACTGCAGTCGCGAGATGCGCGCGAGCATCCGGTAGCCGCGCGGGCTCATCGCGGTGTCCTGCGCGTCGATCGTGGTCGGATAGCCGAACGCGCCCGCCAGCAGCGTGAGGTCCAGCAGATCGGTGTCGCTGAGGTTCTCCACGATCTCCAGGGACTGTCGCACCTCCTCGGTGGTCGCCGGCTCGGGGCTCGCGTAATAGTCGCGGACCAGCAGTTCGCGCATGGTGTCGTTGTCGGAGATCAGTTCCTCGAGCTGCAGGCTTACCTGCCGCCCGTTGACGCCCAGTTCGAGGACGTACTCGTCGATCTCCACCGACACCCGACGCACCATCTCCATGCGCTGGGCGGTCGACATGGCGTCGCGCAGCAGCACGTAGTCTTCGATCTCCGCGCGCGACAACGCCGAGATCACCTCGTCGAGGCGGGTCTTGTACCGCTCGAGGGTGGCCAGTGCGACATTCGCGCGGGACAGGATGGGGTCCGGGCTCTCCACCACGCGTCGAGCGCCGTCGACGTACACCGACACGATCGACATCGACGCGCTCACCGAGATCACCGGATGCCCGGTCTGGATCGCGGTGCGCTCGGCCGCCCGATGCCGCGTTCCGGACTCCTCGGTCGGGATCGACGGGTCGGGGACCAGCTGCACGTTGGCCCGGACGATGCGCTTGCCGTCGGTCGAGAGCACAACGGCGCCATCCATTTTCGCGAGCTCGCGCAGCCGGGTGGGGGCGAACTCCACGTCGAGGTGGAATCCGCCGTCGCAGATCTTCTCGACGTCGGAATCGTGGCCGAGCACGATCAGCGCGCCGGTACCGCCACGCAGGATGCGTTCGAGGCCGTCGCGCAGGCCGGTGCCCGGCGCCACCCGGGCCAGTGTCTCCCGGGCCAGCTCGGATTTGGCGAACTCCGGCATGCGTCGTCCCTGTCTACTCGTCGGCGAACCGCCGTGTGTCGATGCGAGTTACCGCACTAGGGTATCGGGACGTGAACACTCCATTCGTGGTGCCTGCCGACCTGGAACCCCTCGAGCGCCACCCGAAGGCCGTTTCGCCGGGCGAATCGATCGGCCGCCACAACCCCGCGTGCTTCGGCTGCGGACCGGATTCGCCGCGGGGACTGCACCTCGACGTCCGTGCCGGCGAGGGTTTCACGGCGTCGGCGTCGATGCACGTCGAGCCGTGGATGGAAGGCGGTCCCGGCATCATGCACGGCGGACTGGTGAGCAGTGCATTCGACGAGGTGATGGTGAAGGTGCCGATGCTGGTGGACCCTGCGACGGTGACCGCGCACCTCGAGGTGAACTTCCGCGCCCCGATTCCGGTGGGGTCGACGCTGACCGTCGAGGCGACGCTGCTCGGCCGGCAGCGCCGCAAGGTGTACGCCGAGGGCATCGCGCACCTCGGCGACCCCGACCGTCCCGTCGCGTACGGGAAGGCGATGTTCGTGGCCATCAACGCCCGCGAACACTTCGCCGATCACGTCCACAAGAGCCAGATGGACGACGATTTGAAGGATCGGATGTCGCGGCCGTAGTTGTCGGTTCCGCCGCCCTCGTTGACCTGCGGAAATGAGCCAGCGTCCTGCCCGCAAAATCTAGGGGAAGGGTTTCTTCCGCGGGTTTCATAGTCGTCCGCGAGAATTTTCTGGGGGAGGACTCCAAGGTTAGGGGACGAAGTTTCTTCCCCGACTTTTTGTGGGCGCCGGCCCACCCCCCGCCGCCACCGTCGGCTATCTGTACGCCACAGCCCGACCACGTGCACTGTGCATCTGACTCGGCTCCCAGGTACATATTTCCGCAGTTCAGGAGGCCGAAGGCAGTACGTTTCGCTCAGAACGGCGCGTCGACGACTTTGCGCTTCGCGGCGTCCTGCGCTTGTTGAAGGTTGCCGACCTTGGAGATGCGGATGCCGCTCGGCAACTTCTCGTCGGTGCCGACCGGAATGATCGCGTGGGTGAAACCGAGCCGCTTCGCCTCGGCGATCCGGCGCCCGACCGCGGACACCCGGCGCACCTCGCCGGCCAGGCCGACCTCGCCGATGGCGACCGTCGTGTTGGGAATCGGCTTGCCGTCCATGGCGGAACTGACGGCCAGCGCGATGGCGAGATCGCCGGCCGGTTCGGTCACCCGCATCCCGCCGACGGTGGCGACGTAGATCTCGTTCTTGGCGATGGCCTCGATCTTGGCGCGGCTCTGCAGCACGGCCAGCACCATCGCGACCCGGGCCGAGTCGAGCCCCGACACCGCACGCCGCGGCGTGGCCATCTGAGATCCGTTGGCCAGCGACTGTACTTCGCCGACCAGGGGTCGCTTGCCGTCCATGGTGACCAGCGTGGCGGTGCCACTCACCGTCGAATCACGTTGGTGCAAGAAGATTCCGGACGGATCGGTGACCTGGTGGATGCCATCGTCGCGCTGCTCGAAACAGCCCACCTCGTCGGCCGCACCGAACCGATTCTTGATACCGCGCACCATGCGCAGCGTCGAATGCCGGTCGCCTTCGAAGCTCAGCACGACGTCGACGAGATGCTCGAGTGAGCGAGGTCCGGCGACCGCGCCGTCCTTGGTGACGTGCCCGACGAGGATGACGGCGATTCCGCGGTTCTTCGCCAGCGACACCAGAGCCGTTGTGACGGAACGGATCTGGGTTACTCCGCCGGTGACGCCGTCGGCGCCGGTGGCCACGACCGTCTGTACCGAGTCGACGATCATCAGCGACGGTCGGACCGCGTCGACGTGGCCGAGAATGGTCGCGAGATCGGATTCGGCCGCGAGATAGACGTTTTCGTGTACAGCGCCCGTGCGTTCGGCCCGCATACGCACCTGCCCGGCCGACTCCTCGCCGGTGATGTAGAGCGCCGTACGACCTTGCCGGGCCCAGTGTTTGACGGCTTCGAGCAGCAGCGTCGACTTGCCGACGCCCGGCTCGCCGGCGAGGAGGATCACCGATCCGGGAACCACGCCGCGCCCGAGTACGCGGTCGAACTCGCCGATGCCGGTGGCCACCGCGGCCGACGATGCGGAATCGATCTCCGTAATGCGACGGGCGGGACTGCTTGGTGCGACGGCAGCGGTGGTCGAGGTGCTCGACGGCAGTGCCGTCACTTCGTCGACGGAACCCCATTCGCCGCAATCCGGGCACCGGCCAACCCATTTGGCGACTTGATGCCCGCACGCGCTGCAGCGGTAGGTGTTCTTCGGCTTGGCCACAGGTGTCAGGGTAGGCAATCGGACCGACAGTCGGCCGACGTCACGGCCGGGAAGGTCAGTGACCGCCCTCGGGGTGAGCGCCCTCGGTGCTGCTGGGGGAACCGGTCTCATGGCCGCCCTCGTGGTGCTCACCCTCGGCGGCATGCTCGTCGCCGTGGACGTTGTGTTCTTCGGCAGGGACCTCGGCGGAGTACGCCGCACCCTTACGCGCGTACCCGGGGTCGGTGTCGACCGGTGTGAGAACTTCCTTGCTGCCGGCATCAACCCAGGCGCCGTCGGCGTTCTTGATCTCGAAGACGAAAGTGAGATTGGTGGTCAGGCCGGCCGCGACCGACTTACCGGCGCCATTGAGCGTCGCCTTGATCCGGCTCTCCTTGGTCGCACGTTCGGCGACGTCCTCGGTCAGTCCCACGGGACTGCCGGCGCGCAGAGCGATCTCGGGCGTGATCTCGAGCTGCGGCCCGGCGGCGGGCGACAGCGTGACGGTGCCGCCCTGCGGAGCCTTGATCTCCTTGAGCCGGTAGTACTCGGTCGGATTGTTGCTGCTGATGACGAAGGACAGCTCGAACGGCCCACCCGCGGCGAAGACCTCGTCGGCCTTGTCGTTGGGGTAGATGATCTGGACGTTGCGCAGCGTCAGCGACAGGTGATTCGCATTGGCGCCGTTGACGGCCGGAAGTTGATTGGCGGTCTGCGAGGTCTGGCCCGCGCCACACCCGGTGACACCGAGGGCGACGGCGGCGCCGAGCGCTGCGATCGCTGCCGCGAGGCGAGTCCGCGTACGTACCGACCGACGTGCGGATTGTGGAAGCACTGACACCCGTTCCTCCCAGGTCAACGAAGCCAACTGCGCGGGTTGCGAACCCTGCACTACGCAGCGTAGTGGGCGCGGGTCGGAAAAGTCCGCCGGGGTGCCGTTTTGGTCCCGGGAAAGCACTCCGCAAAGCTGTCGTCCACACCGCGAAATGGTGGGTGTTGCGTTGTGGGTCACGGCCTGCTAAGGACAGGCTCACTACCTCGCAAAACGCCGTGGACACCATGCGTTCAGGGCGTTGACCTGCACCGTTGTCTACAGCCCCTCGAACGCCCGTGCTAGACTGGCGATACTCGAAAGGGGCAAGGAACATTGAATTTCAAAGTTGGCGACACCGTCGTTTACCCCCATCACGGTGCTGCCCGGGTCGAAGACATCGTGACCCGGACCATCAAGGGTGAGCAGATCGAATACCTTGTTCTCAAGGTTGCCGACGGTGACATGACCGTTCAGATTCCCTCCACCAAGCTCGAATACGTCGGTGTTCGCGACGTCGTCGGCGCAGAGGGTCTCGACGAGGTTTTCCAGGTGCTCCGCGCTCCGCACACCGAAGAACCCACCAACTGGGCACGCCGATTCAAGGCGAACCAGGAGAAGCTGATCTCGGGCGACATCATCAAGGTCGCCGAGATCGTTCGCGACCTGTGGCGTCGCGAGCAGGACCGCGGC
Source organism: Gordonia sp. NPDC003422 (assembly GCF_053588675.1). Classification (NCBI taxonomy): domain Bacteria; kingdom Bacillati; phylum Actinomycetota; class Actinomycetes; order Mycobacteriales; family Gordoniaceae; genus Gordonia; species Gordonia sp. NPDC003422. The sequence continues at coordinate 96,403 of NZ_JBSFQL010000005.1, read as the reverse complement.
CTGTCCGCGGGTGAGAAGCGCATGCTGACGCGCGCCCGCCGGGTGCTCGTCGACGAGCTGTCGCTGGCACAGAACACCGACGACGAGAAGGCGACCAGCATTCTCGACGAGGTTCTCGCCGCCGCATCCTGACGCGTTGCCGATCAACGTTGGTGTGATCGTCCCGGCGGCCGGATCGGGGACGCGGCTCGGTGAGCCGGTCCCCAAGGCGTTCGTCGACCTCGGCGGTGCGTCGATCTTGGAGACGTGTGTGTCTGGGGTCGTGGCTGCCGATGTGGCCGAGCGGATCGTCGTGGTGGTCCCGTCGGAGTTGGTCGACGAGGCGCGCGATCTGGTGCCCGAGGCGATCGTCGTCGCGGGTGGCGCGCACCGGTCGGACTCGGTCCGGGCGGGACTCGCCGCCGTCGACTCCGACATCGTCCTGGTGCACGACGCGGCTCGTCCGCTCACCCCACCCGCGGTGTTCAACCGTGTCGTGGCGGCGGTGCTCGCCGGTCATCCCGCCGTCGTGCCCGGGCTTCCGGTGGCCGACACGCTCAAGCAGATCGACGTCTCGCCGCCAACCGAGCCGGGCGTCGAACGCGTCGCCCACACCGTCGACCGTGAGCTTCTGCGTGCGATCCAGACACCACAGGGGTTCACCCGTGACGCGCTGGTGCGTGCGCATGCCGACGACTCCGGCCTGGCCACCGACGACGCCGGACTGGCCGAGCGGTGCGGGATCGACGTGCACGTGGTCCCCGGGGACCCGCTCGCCATGAAGATCACCACTGGCTGGGATCTGCGCATCGCGCGGGACATCATCGCCGAGGGAGGACGCTTGTGAGGGTCGGGATCGGGTCGGACGCACACCGCGTCGACGAGGACGCCGACTGCTGGATGGTCGGTCTGCACTTCCCCGACACGCCCGGCTGCGAGGGGCATTCCGACGGTGACGTCGGCGCGCACGCGCTGTGCGACGCTGTGCTCTCGGCGGCCGGTCTCGGCGACGTGGGTTCGGTATTCGGTACCGGTCGCCCGGAATGGGCGGGGGTGTCGGGTGTCGCCATGCTCCAACACGTGCGTCACCTGGTCACCGAGGCCGGGTTGCGCGTCGTCAATGGCGCGGTGCAGGTGATCGGCAATCGGCCCAAGATCGGGCCGCGTCGAGACGAAGCCCAGCGGGTGCTGTCGGAGGCGCTGGGGGCGCCGGTATCGGTGTCGGCGACCACCACAGACGGTCTGGGCATGACCGGTCGGGGTGAGGGTGTGGCCGCGGTGGCAACGGCGCTGGTCGAGTGAACGACCTGTAAGATCGCACGTCGTGACCCTGCGCCTGTTTGACACCGCCACGCGAGAGGTGCGCGACTTCGTGCCGCTGCACCCCGGACAGGCGTCGGTGTACCTGTGTGGCGCGACGGTGCAGGGCGTTCCCCACATCGGGCATGTGCGCAGCGGTATCGCTTTCGACGTGCTCCGACGGTGGCTCGAGTATTCCGGGCTCGACGTGCTCTTCGTCCGGAACGTCACCGACATCGAGGACAAGATCCTGCGCAAGGCCGCCGACGCCGGCCGGCCTTGGTGGGAATGGGCGACGACGCACGAGCGTGCGTTCACGCAGGCCTACGACGCACTTGGCGTACTGCCGCCCTCGGGTGAACCGCGGGCCACCGGGTTCGTGACACAGATGGTCGAGTACATGGAACGGCTCATCGAACGCGGGCATGCGTACGCGGCCGACGGCAACGTCTACTTCGACGTACTGAGCCTGCCCGATTACGGTTCGCTGTCCGGGCACAAGCTCGACGACGTGCATCAGGGCGAGAGCGCGGGCACCGGCAAGCGGGACCCCCGCGACTTCACGCTGTGGAAGGCCGAGAAGCCCGGCGAGCCGTCGTGGCCGACGCCATGGGGCCGCGGCCGGCCGGGCTGGCACCTGGAATGCTCCGCGATGGCCACCGGACTTCTCGGGCCCGAGTTCGACATCCATTGCGGCGGAATGGATCTCATCTTCCCGCACCACGAGAACGAGCTCGCGCAGGCGCATGGCGCGGGTGATCCGTTCGCGCGGTTCTGGATGCACAACGGTTGGGTCACCATGGGCGGCGAGAAGATGAGCAAGTCGCTGGGCAACGTTGTGTCGATCCCGGCCATGCTCGAACGGGTGCGGGCTGTCGAACTGCGCTACTACCTCGGCAGCGCCCACTACCGGTCGATGCTGGAGTACTCCGACGGCGCGCTCACCGAGGCGGCTGCCGGTTACCGTCGTATCGAGTCGTTCGTGGAGCGGGTGGCCGCCCGGGTCGGCGAGGTGACGATCGGCGAGATCGAACCCGAGTTCGCGGCGGCCCTCGACGACGATCTCGGTGTGCCGGCCGCACTTGCCGTGGTGCACAACGCGGTTCGGCAAGGTAACACCGCACTCGAATCCGGGGATGGCGCAACCGCATTGGCGGCCGCGTCGTCGGTGCGGGCGATGACGGGAATCCTCGGGGTGGACCCGCTCGATCCGCTGTGGGCGTCGGATGGCGACGATTCGGCCGCCACCGCGGCGCTCGACGTCCTCGTCCGTGCCGAACTCCAGCGCCGTGCCGATGCGCGGGCCGCCAAGGACTGGTCGACGGCGGACGCCGTTCGCGACCGCCTCGCCGAGGCGGGTGTCGAGGTGACCGACACCCCGGACGGGGCGCAATGGGCTCTCAAGGGTGAAGGCTGATGGCGGGTAATTCCAAACGTAAAGGCGCAGTTCGCAAGTCGGGCTCGAAGAAGGGCCAGACGGTGGGCTCGGGTGGGCAGCGTCGTCGCGGACTCGAGGGTCGGGGTGCCACCCCGAAAGCCGTCGACCGTCCATACCATCCGGCGCACAAACGCGCCAAGGCCGCCACGAAGACGCCCGCCGGGCGCGGTGGGGGGGCGCGGCGCAAGGACGAGGGCGGCCCCGAGTACGTGCTAGGCCGAAACCCCGTGCTGGAGTGTCTGCGTGCCGGGGTGCCCGCGACAGCGCTCTATGTGGCAACAAATTCCGAGCCCGATGATCGGGTCGCGGAGTCGGTCAAGATGGCCGCCGACGCGGGCATATCGATCCTGGAGGTCGGCAAGCCGGAACTGGATCGGTTGTCGGCCAACGGATTACACCAGGGCGTCGCTCTGCAGGTGCCCGAGTATCAATATGCCCATCCCGACGATCTGATGGCGCAGGCGCAATCGAGCGGTGCCCCGGCGCTGCTGGTTGCGCTCGACAACATCACCGACCCGCGCAATCTCGGTGCGGTGATCCGGTCGGTCGCCGCCTTCGGTGGTCAGGGGGTGCTCATCCCGGCCCGTCGAAGTGCCAGCGTCACCGCGGTGGCCTGGCGCACCAGCGCCGGTGCGGCAGCACGACTTCCCGTCGCCCAGGCGACGAATCTGACTCGCACGCTTAAGGATTGGGCCGCTTCGGGCGCGCAGCTGGTGGGGCTCGACGCCGACGGCGACGTCACCCTGGACGACTACGACGGCACCGGTCCGACGGTCATCGTGGTGGGTTCCGAAGGCAAGGGGCTGTCGCGGCTGGTCCGCGAGAGTTGCGATTCGATCCTGTCGATCCCGATGGCCGGCGACGTCGAAAGCCTCAACGCGTCCGTCGCCGCCGGCGTCGTGCTCGCCGAGTTCGCACGCCAACGACGTCAGGCCTGACGCCGGTCAGGAAGCGCTGATCGCGATGTCCGCGTCGGCCAGCGCGGCCCGCACGGCGCGAGCGTGCACGACGGACCCGGGGGTGTCGCCGTGTAAGCAGATTGATTGCGCTGCAACGGATATCGAACTCCCGTCGATCGCGGTGAGCCGACCGTCGAGCGTCAACTCGACCACTCGTTTGGCAATCTCGGCGCTGTCGGAGAGCACTGCGCCCGGCTCGGAACGCGGAACGAGGGTCCCGTCGGGGCGGTAGGCGCGGTCGGCGAAGGCCTCCAGGATGACCGGCAACCCGGCCCGTTCGGCACGGCCGATCACTTCCGCACCTGGCAAACCCATCACCGCGAGTCCGGGACCGGCGGCGGCGATCGCGGTGACCACGGCCTGCGCCTGCTGCTCGTGGTGGACGATCGTGTTGTACAGCGCGCCGTGCGGCTTCACGTATGACACCTTCGCACCCACGGAACGCGCGATCGCCTCGAGGGCTCCGATCTGATAGATGAGGTCGGCGATGAGGTCGCCGGCGTCGATGTCGAGGAAGCGTCGTCCGAATCCGGCGCGGTCGGGGTAGGACGCCTGGGCGCCGATCCGAACACCCGCCGCTGCCGCCGCACGACAGGTCGCGAGGATGTCGCTGGGATTGCCGGCATGGAATCCGCATGCGACGTTGGCGCTGGTGACGATCTCGACCATCGCCGCGTCGTCGCCGACACCTTCGCCGAGGTCGGCGTTGAGGTCGATGCTCGAGACGGATCCCGGTCGGCGACTCATGGGAACAGTCTAGTTTGCGCCCGGTCAACGGTTTGGGACGCCCAGTCAACGATTTGGGACGCACGGTCAACGAGGGAGGGGGCACACGGGGTGGACCACGCAATGGGACGTTTGGTCTACCGTGTGTCTTATGACATTGCTCGATAGCAAGGTGACAACGACCAACGGCATCGTTGCCGGTGCGCGGGGCAAGCGCACACGGCGCGGAACCATCAGCTGGCGAGGGATTCCGTTTGCCGCGCCGCCGGTCGGCGCGAAGCGGTTCCGCGCACCGGAGCCGGCACCGGCGTGGCCGGGGGTGCGGGATTGCACGCAACTCGGCAAGGCCGCGATCCAGGAGAAGCGGTTCACCGCGGTCGCTCCCGGCAAGTTCGCGCCGATGGGTGAGGACTGCCTGTCGCTCAACGTGTTCTCGCCGGAGGAGTCGTCGTCGACGCCGCGACCGGTGATGGTGTTCATCCATGGCGGCGCCTTCATCCTCGGAACCGCGGCCACCCCGCTCTACGACGGTTCGTTCCTGGCCCGGTCGCGCGACGTGATCGTCGTGACCGTCCAGTACCGATTCGGTCCGTTCGGCCTGCTCGACTTCGGGGCCTACGCCACCGACGACCGGCCGTTCGACGTCAACTGCGGGCTCCGCGATCAGGTGGCCGCCCTGGAGTGGGTGCGCGACAACATCGCGGCCTTCGGTGGCGACCCGGCCCAGGTCACCGTCTTCGGTGAGAGCGCAGGCGGGTCGTCGGTGCTCTCGCTTCTGTCCACGCCGGCAGCCGCCGGGCTGTTCTCGCATGCGATCGCCCAGAGCCCCGCCGCCGAGCTGGCCGTGGAACAGAACGAGGCGCGGATCTACGCCGACGAGTACCTGCGCCTCCTGCGCGACCCGCAGCACCGGAGCGCCGGAGTCGAGCGCACCGAAGCGCCCATCGACCCCGAGGAAGCGCAGCGGCTGCTGTCGCGGGCCAACCCGGCCGAACTCCTGCGCGCGGGCGACCGACTGATGAAGTTCACCGTGCAGACCGGTGCGCCCGACCCCATCCCGTTCTGTCCTGTCGTCGACGGTGAGTATTTTCCGCGTTCACCGCTGGCCGCAGCACGCGCGGGCACGACTCTCCCGGTCCCGCTCATCATCGGTACCAATCGTGAAGAGGGCCAGCTCTTCGCCAAGCTGTGGAACGTCATGCCGGATTCCGAGAAGGCACTGATGCGGATCACCGACGACGAAACCCGTCGCGACCTCGCAGCGCTCTACCAGGGTGGCGACCGTGATCTGCTCCGGCTGGCCGGCGACGCCATCTTCTGGGCTCCGATGACCGCGTTCGCCGACGGTCACAGTGCCGTCGCCCCGACCTACGTGTACCGCTACGACTTCGAGCCGGCCGTGCTGCGGACGACGGGCTTCGGCGCGACTCATGCCACCGAACTGTTCGCCGTGTTCGGCGCCTACCGAGCGCCCATGGGCGCAGGACTCGCGGTGGGCTCCTGGAAGTCGACCGGCCGGGTGATCGACGACGTGCAGTCGCGATGGGTCAGCTTCGCCCGGACCGGCGATCCCGGCGTGGGCTGGCCGGCCTACCGCACCGACGATCGCAAGGTGCTCGTGATCAACGATCCCGACCGCGTGGTCACCGACCCCGACGCCCAGCGTCGGGACGCGTGGTCGAAGGCGCACAACCCGGCCGTGCCCGACCAGAGTGAGCGAGTGAGCTGATTCGGGTCAGGGCCGCCACACGGCAGGCGGGTCGGCGGTCAGGAACGACGACACGAGCGGGTTGAACAGCTCAGGTGCCTCGACGGGCAGGATGTGTGTGCCCGGCAGAATCGCGAGCCGACCGTTCGGTAGCGTCCGGGCGAGTTTCAGGCTGTGTTCGAGGCTCACGACGCCGCGGTCGGCGGCAATCACCAGCGTGGGAGCGGTGACCTCGGAGAAGCGTTCGACATCGAAGTCGGGTTCGTCGCCGAGCCACTGCACCAGTTTGTCGAACACGACCGGGAAGTGCGACGGGCCGTCGGGCGACATGGTGTCGTAGTCGGTCCGCAAGAACTCGACGATGTCGGGTCGTCGGCTGCGCACCCGTTCGAGGAACTCGTCGTCGTCGCGTCCCCGGCCGTCGACATAGTTTCCGAAGAGGACCATGCGGTTGACGAGGTCGGGTCGTTCGCGGGCGACGAGCAGAGCCACGACCGCACCGTCGGCCCAGCCGACGAGATGCGCCGGCGCCCCGACCACACCGTCGAGATACTCGATGGTCTGATCGACCAGAGCCGCAAAGGAATACAGGCCGGCGGTGTCTGGGCTGTGGCCGTGACCGCTGCGTTCGGGCACGTAGACCTGCATGCCGTCGGCGAGTAGCCCCGCGATCTGTGCGCCCCAGGTCGACGCCGCTGCGAAGGCCCCGTGCAGCAGGACGGTCGGGGCCCCGTGACGGTCGCCGTCGTGGAAATGCCAGATCACCTGGCCGCCGACCGAGACGTACTCGCCGCCGTCGATTCGATCCCCGACATGCACCTGGGACATCTGTGTTCTCGTCCTACCTTGTCTTGCTTCTGGGGCCGTAAACGATCGATCGCGCAAGCGCCATCGTGTCAGACATTGTCTCGGCAAGGGGAAACAGTTGTGACTCGAATCCGCAACGGCGTCTCGGAAGAGGAATCGCCGCCCCAATAGCCGCGTGCGGGGCTGTTTGCTCCACTAACTTTGGAGGTCGGGGATACGAATGCGCACTACCGGGGGCCTATCCGAAGGGTGGTCTGATGCAGCGGTGGCCGACAGCGCACCTTGCCCGTGTGTTCGTGATCCTGCTGGTCGGCATGCTTATCGGTTCGCCGTTGATTGCGCCGCAACTGTCTCCTCGAGCAGGTGCGGCACCCGGTGATCCGCCACCGCCGATGAGTCTGCGCGACGTCGGGTCGTCGTCGACCATCACGTTCGTGGGGCAGCAGGGGGCGGTCAGTCTGTCGCTGCCGGTCCCGGAGAACCTGACGCCCAGCGAGATCCGCGGCACCGCGCAGCTGCCCGCCTTCGTCACCGGTGGCAGCGTCGACGTGATGCAGGGCGACCGGCTGCTCTCCCGCAATCCGATCCCGTCGACCCCGAACGCGCCGATCACCCTGTCGTTGCGGGGTGTCCGGGTCGACCGCCATGCCGCCGACATCGTGTTGCGCTCCTATCTGCGGGCCGACGGTTTCTGCCAGTTCGACCCCGCCAACGCCTTCCGCATCGTCAACTCGACGCTGACCTACACCGGTCGGGAACAGCGCCCGACGGCGGTTGCCGACTTCCTGCCGCCCGTCTTGCGCAAGCTGACGATCTATGTGCCCGATGACGTGCAGCAGGCGGAAGGTGCTGCCGCGGTGAACCTTGCGACCGCGGTGGTCGCCAATTACGGCTCGGCACCGGTGGCCGTGGAGACGCGCTCGTTGCCGCGGAACAACCTGGTCCCGGCCACCCCCGTCGGACCACTCGAACGTCAAGTGGTGATCAGCACGTCGGCCCCGGCCGGGCTCAGCCTGCGCGACGGGCCCGGCTGGCCGTTCCTGCAGATCGGCGGGCCGGCGCAGGATCTCCTCGCGCAAGTGCAGTTCCTCGGCTCCGACCTCTCGTCGATCGCGATGAGCTCGTCCGCGGTGGCCGGGCCGCTGCGCAATGCGCCGCAGTTGGCGCCGCAGGTGCAGACCCTGGCCGACCTCGGTGTCGGTGATCAGTTGGTGACGTCGAGCGCGTGGCCGACCGTCTCCTTCGGGATCGACCAGACCCGGCTCGGCCGACCGTCGCACAACGTGCGGGTCCAACTGGTCGGCTCCTACAGTTACGGCGGCGACTCTGCCGGTCAGCTCTCGGTTCGGGTCGGCAACCGCGTGATCGACTCCTGGGCCGCCGGCTCGTCGGGCGCCTACAACCGCTGGGTCGACATTCCCGACGGCGTGCTCAGCCGCTTCACCCAGGTCGTCGTCGCCTACACGCGGTCCGGGGTGCCCGAGGCGTGCGGAAACGGCACTCGGGGTTCGCTGAGCCTCGACTCGTCGGGCGAGGTGACCTCCGACGCCGCGGATCCGCCGGTCCCGGCCGGATTCCAGTCGCTCCCACAGTCGTTGATGCCGCGAACCCAGCTCGCCTGGACCAAGGGCGACGTCGGCGACGTGGCGCGCGCGGTGGCGATCATGACCGGGATGCAGCGCATGTCGGCGATCCCGCTCGGCGTCGACGTGGTGTCGATCTCCGACGCCACGGGTGCGCAGTCACCGGCGATCCTGATCGCCGCCGACGGGCAGGGCCTGCCGGATCTGGACCTCCCGGTCACCTCCGACGGCAGCACCATCACCGTGACCAACACGGCGGGGCAGACGTCGCAGGTCACGCTGACGCCGGCCACCCGGTACGGAACATTGCAGGTGGCGCGCGACGACGACCGCACCGTCCTCGTCGCAACCTCCACCGACGACACGGCCGACCTCGACGCGATCCTGGCGTGGCTCGGCGACGATCCGGACCGCTGGGCGGCGATGTCCGGCGACGCGGTGTTGCAGGTCGCCGACCGTGAGCCGGTGTTCGTCACCGTCGACGACGCCGTGCCGCCGTCGGAGTCCTCGGATTCCGGGCTGTCGAAGACGGCGGCCGCGGCGGTGGCGGTGGGTGCCCTGTGCGCTGCGGGAGCGGTGGCGGCGATCATCGTCGTGGGCCGGAGACGGCGAGGGAGACAGGGGTGACGGGAGCAGGGGCGACGGGGTCGCGATGACCGTCACCGAAAAGTCCTTCGCGTCGCATCACCGCCCGACGATCGCGGAGTGGACGAGTGCACATCCGGGCTGGACCGTCGTGATCCGGTGGTCAGTGTTGCTGGCGCTGACCGGGATTGCGTTCTGGAACACGATCGTGGCGATCGTCGAGGAGATGTACGCGCAGACACTCATCGGCTATGTGCCGATTCTCCTTCTCCTGTGCGCCATAGCTGCCATCGGTGTGTCCTGGCGGCGTCATCTCGAGCCGCCGATCTACGACCGCCAGACCGACGTGATTGTCGGGCTCATCGTGCTGTCGCAGGCGATCGTCATCAAATACCTTGTGACTCCGCGTTATTCGCAGGCCTACCTCACTGCCCACATGGATCTGCTGGCACTGTGGGTCTTTGTGCTCGGGGCGGCGATCATGATGTTCGGTCTGCGTCCGGTCGCACGGTATCGGTGGGTGTGGTTGATCTTTCTGGCCATCTGGCCGATCCCGACCCGGGTCATCGTTCTGACGCTGGGTGGCTCGTCGTTTGCCGAGGGCGCCGTCACGGTCCTCTACGCCGCCGGTGCGACAGCGATCGCGGTGGGCCGTACGTGGCGGCGTGCTGCGGCCGGGGCCGCGATGACGATGGCCGTCGGCCTCGTGACGCTCGTCGGCGCGGTCGCGGTCGGCGGCTCGCGCATCTCGATGGTCACCATCCCGGCGTTGGCGGCCGCACTGGCCACGTCGACCGTCATGTACATCGACTACCGCCATCGCGGCGGGCATCCGTGGTCGCCGCTCGGGCGGGATGTGTTGCCGCCGACGCTCAAGCAGGTGGGCCGGCCCGGCGTGGTCGTGGTGCTGGCGGCAGCGTGTCTGGCGTTCATCCCGGTTCCGCCGGTAGGGACGTGGCCGTCCGCGTACATCGCGGGTATGCCGATCGGGCAGCCGCAGGTGATGCCGCCCGGTTGGCGTCAAGAGTCCATCACGCGATATGACTGGGTCACACGACTTTACGGACCCGAGTCGGTTCTGATCAGGCAGGCCGTGGTGCAGTCGCGCGGCGACGTCGCCTACGACAAACAGGGCCGGCCGCGGCGGGTGATGGTCGACAGCGTCGACACCGAACGTCCACTGGCACTTGAGGTGTACCCCTACATCTTTCGCTACGACCTCGTCGGTGACCGCTTCAGTCCGGCGGTGGAGGTGAAGCTTCCCGAGGGGGTGCGGTCGTGGATCTGGACCGTCGTCGACGACGTCCGCTACCTGACCTACACCGTGCTGTCCTGGTGGTGGAACAACGGCGACCGCACCCAGCAGATGATGCTGTGGTCGGTGGACAATCATGAGCCCGACGCTCGATTCCCGGCGCCGGAGATGACCGTTACGGCCAACCTCAACACGATGTTCACGGTGATGTTCCGCGGTAACGCCGTGATCCAGGCGGTCGACCAGCCCACCAAGGACCGTGATCTGCTGGTGTCGCTCGGTACCGCTCTGGTGACCGCGCAGGCCGATGCCGCCGCACGGAGTGCGACATGACCCCACGTGGCGACCTGGCCCGCGTCACTCGACCCCAGCGCGATGTGGCGGAGCTGCTCGCCGACCCCGACTATCGGGCGGCGGCCTTGGAAGACGCGGTCGGCCGGTTACGCGAGGCCGACGTCGATCGGTCGGCGTCGGTGCCGTTCAACCGAATACAGAAGGTGATCGGCGCTGTTCTGGCCACGGTGTCCGTGGTGGCGCTGGTGTTCTTCACGGTCCCCGCGCTCGCGACCTTCGTGTCGATTGCGACCATCGTGTACGTCGTCACCATCCTCGATCGGTTGGTGATCTTTCGTCGTGGTCTGGTCAACGGCGCGATCGGCGTGACCGACGAGCAGGCCCGGTCGCTGGCCGACGACGACCTACCGCCCTATACCGTTCTCGTGCCCGCCTACGGTGAGCCCGAGGTGGTCGGCGATCTGATCGCGGCGGTCGAGTCCATCGAGTATCCGCGCGACAAGCTGCAGGTGTTGTTGCTCCTGGAGGAAGATGACCAACCGACGATCGACGCGGCGCGGGCGGTCGAGGCGGGTGGCCTGGTCACCGTTGTGCTCACACCGCCGGCGCAGCCACGCACCAAGCCCAAGGCGTGCAACTACGGACTGCACTTCGCGACCGGCGACATCGTCACCATCTTCGACGCGGAGGACAAGCCCGACCCGCTCCAATTACGCAGGGCCGTATACGTTTTCACCACCATCGGCGACGACTCCGTGGTGTGTGTGCAGGGCAAGCTCAGCTTCCACAACTCGCGCGACAACATCCTCACCGAATGGTTCACCGCCGACTACGGCATCTGGTTCGGCTTCCTGCTGCCCGGGATGATGGTGAGCCGGGCGCCGATCCCGTTGGGCGGCACGTCGAATCACTTCAAGCGTGACGTGCTCGACCAGATCGGCGCGTGGGACCCGTTCAACGTCACCGAGGATGCCGACCTCGGCGTCCGGATCGCCGACTCGGGCTACCGCACCGCCGTGCTGGATTCGGTGACGCTGGAGGAAGCCAACGTCGATGCGATCAACTGGGTCAGGCAGCGCTCGCGGTGGTACAAGGGGTATCTGCAGACTTGGCTGGTGCACATGCGCCATCCGGTTCGGCTGTGGCGAATACTCGGCGCGATGGCGTGGTTGCGGTTCACGCTGCTGATTGCGGGAACTCCGCTGATCGCGTGCGTCAACATGCTGTTCTGGCTGATCATGCTGTTGTGGATCGCGGGGCAGCCACCGGTGGTCGCCGAGTTGTTCCCGGGCCCGATCTACTACTTGTCGTTGCTGTCGCTGATCTTCGGCAACGGCGCGGTGATCTACATGAATCTCATCGCGATCCGCGAGAACGGTCGCAGTGATCTGGTGGTGTCGGCCCTGCTGGTCCCGGCGTATTGGGTCCTGATGAGTGTGGCCGCGATCAAGGGCGTGTGGCAGATCCTGGTCAATCCGTCGTACTGGGAAAAGACATTTCACGGTTTGTCAGAGTCCAATAAAGGCACGTCCAAATGAGGCGCGCCTCGCGTGGTCCGGGACTGGCCATCTTCGCTGCGACATTCGTGTTGTATCTCGCTGTCGGGGTGTATCTGGCCTCGGGCCTGCATGTGTACGTGGGTGATTCGCTGTCACGGGTGCAGTCTGCACAGAGTGTGCTGTTCAGCCGAGACCCACACCTGGCCGCGATCGGTTTCATCTTCACCCCGCTGACCGCGATCGTGCAGTTGCCGTTGACCGCGCTCACGCCATGGTGGCCGGAGCTCACCACGGAGGCGATCTCGGCGGCGGTGATGTCGGCCGCGTTCATGGCGGGATCGGTGGTCCAGATCTCCGGTGTGGCCCGCGACCGCGGATTGCCCGGGTGGATGGGCGGTCTCATCACCGTCTGCTACGCCATCAACCCGATGATCGTCTTCTACGGCGCCAACGGGATGAGCGAGGCTCCCTATCTGTTCTTCCTCGCGTGGGCATCGCGACGCCTGATCCGCTGGGTCGACACCGACGACGTGCACGAACTCGTTGTCGCCGCAATGGCATTGGGATTCGGGTATCTGACCAGATACGACGGTGGCGCCGCCACGATGGCCGCCGCGCTGCTGGTCGGGTTGGTGTCGTTCCGGCGGGCCGAGAAGGTCGGGACACCGCCCTCGACGCGGTGGTACCGCACCATTCTCGATGTCGGGTTGGTGGTGCTGCCCAGTGCGGTGGCCTTCGTCGGCTGGGCACTGACGAGTTGGCTCATCACCGGAAACGCCTTCGCACAGTTCAGCTCCGAGTACGGCAACGCGAGCATCATCGAGCAGTCCGGGGGAAGCGGCTCGGACACCGCCGAAGCGGCCCTGCGGTTCTCGATGACGGAGCTGGCGATCCTGGCGCCGCTGTTCCCGCTGTTGCTCGTCGCGGTTGTCGTCACCCGGGCGACGCGGCGCCGTCTCTACCCCTTGCTCCCGACGGTGTTGCTGATCGGTGCGGTGCTCGCCTTCCAGATCCTCAGTTACAGTCGCGGTTCCACCTTCGGTTTCCTGCGGTTCTACATCACGGTGATCGCGCTCGCGGCGATCGTGGCCCTGCTCGCGGTGCCGGCCCGTCGGACGGCTCCGGTCCGCCGGCCCGGTGTGTACGCGGCGATGCCGGTGGTCGAGTCCCGGCGACGGCCGGTGACCATCATGGGAATCGCGGCCGTGGTGACCATGCTGGTGGCCATCCCGGTCACCGCGTGGGGAATGACCTCGCCCAAGTATGCGCCGCAGGAGTTCGCCCTGACCGCGGTGGTGGCGCCGCGGCCCGACTCCACCGAGCGCAAACACCTTGACGCCCAACGGGTCCTGCGCTCCTTCTCCACCGAACGGGCGCTGGCGCAGTACCTGGACAGCCTCGACCTCCCAGAGGGCAGCGTGCTGTGCGACACCGTGTACGGATTCGCGGTGGTGGTGGCGTCCACCCGGCCCAAACAGTTTGTGATCCCGTCGGATCAGGATTTCACCACCATCCTCAACGACCCGGCCGCGCATGGTGTCCAGTATCTCCTGTCGGTGCCCAACGAGGGCCGGGGAAGCGCCGACGCCCTCAACATCCGGTACCCGACCCTGTACGACAACGGTTCTCAGATATCGGTGCTCGTTCTCGAAGCCCGCAACGATGGCGCGAATCTCCCTGACTGGCGGATCTATCGAGTGATCCCGCGATGAGCTCGCCTTCTGCGACGCATCACTTCACCGTGTCGGCGACCACTTGCCAAGCCGGGTCGATCGGCCCGATGTCGTAGGTGCACTCCGACGTTCGGGGGTCGGGCACGAATGCCCAGAGCAGGGCGGCCGCTGTCCCGTCGGACCGTTGGCTCGTGATGAGTTGCCGGAACCGTGCCGCCCGCGCGTCGAGCTTCAGGCAGGATCCGGCCTTGATGCCGATTTCGTTGACCACCAGGGGTTTACCGATCTCTCGCGATTGCCGGATGCGGGCGGGCAGGTTGCTGCCGTGCGGGCCCGACTCGTCGACCGCGGACAGGTAGTCGTGGAAGTCGAGGACGTCGACGCCGGGGGAGCGGCCGACGGTCACGTAGTCGCGGCCGGCGGTACCGCACTGGTCGCCGCCGACGAGGCCGGAGAAGATCGGACGATTCGGATCCAGCGTCCGCAACTGCGCGCCCGCGTCGTCGAAGAACTGGCGCAGCACGCGGGCCGCGTTGGCGGGGCATCTGCGCTGCTGCCAGTCGCACGATGCGCCGCACACGCTGGGTTCCGGTTCGCCGACGAGTTCCCAACCGGCGATGGTCTTTTCGCCATGCCACCGGTTGACGGCAGTTTCAAGCCACTTCGAGTACGTCAAATTGCCTGCGCTGGGCGTGGTGCGCCAGCCGGAGACGTACCACGCATGCTCCTTGAAAACCTCGTCCTCACAGGCGCCTTCGCCACTCGTCAGAACCGGAAGCACCATCTGGCCGTGCCGCGCGGCCGCTGTGAACACCGCGTCGAGCGGCGCGAAGTTGAGCAGGCCGGTACGTTTGTCGACCGCGAACGAGGCGTAAAGGTTGAACCGGGTGAGCGACCGCTGCGGGAGTCGGCCGAAATAACTGTCGAGGTCGACTGCCGCACCGCAGCCGCGATTGACCGCCCAGTCGGTGCCGAGTTGGTAGGCGTTGAAACCGGTCGGCCACCACGCTTTTCCGTCGAGCAGAAGGCCCGTGGGGGTGGTCTCGACCCGCGAGGGCCGCTGACCCGTGCTGGTGCTCTCCGGGGCAGTGCGCTTCGAGGTCGACGAGCATGCCGTCATGAGCACGGCGGTGAGCACCGCAACGCCGATCAACACCGATGCCCGGAGCAGGGGGCCGCGACGCGTCGTCACAGCGCAAGACTACGCGCCACTACTGTGCACGGTATGGCGATTTCCTTCGCGCGGTTCGGGTGCGGGGCCGCAGTGGCCGCGGTCCTGCTTGTCGGTGCCATCGGCTGCGGATCGGATGATGGTGACAGGGCGCCGTCGTCGACGGCCCTCCAAAGCACGTCGTCGACGCCGCTGAGCACCTCGATCCCGCCGGCACCGACGAGTACCGTCACCTATCGTCCGCCCTACATCGACCACGTCGAATGGGTACAGACCGATGTCGGTCCGAGTCTGCAGGTGCACCCGACCACGTCGGGCAGGTACACGACCGACGAATCCGCGATGGCGCAGGCGTGGTCGGAGGTCGTGCGCCTCGACGCGTCGGCGAACAGCCCGGGTATGCAGGCGCAGTTCGACTGCCACTGGCGATTCGCACGCATCGTCGACCCGGAGAAGGCGAGCTGGAATCTCGAGCCGCGGCGGCCCGTCGTCGACGAGCAGACCATGATCGACACCCGCTGCAATCCCGGTTTCGCCGAAGAGAACTGACGGTTCCGCAAGTGGTTGCCATCGCGCTCGGAAAGCGAGTGCGATGGCAACCGGAATCAGGTGAGGATCACGGGCAGCACGAAGCGGCGGATGAGGGCTTCCTCGTTGTCGGGGTCCGGGTCGGTGAGCAGCGACACGATGACACGCACGAGCCACTGCGCGCGCAGGGCGCGCTCCGCATCGGTAACGCCCAGGTCCTGCAGGAACGACCCGGCGATCGATTCGATGGCCGGTGACAGCAGGGCAAGTCTGGTCGACGTGCCGGCGGCGTCGGGGGTGAACCAGGCCAGGAGTGCGGGGTCGGCGCGGACCCCGGTCAGCGCCGTGGTGATGGCGGCGGTGAGACGGTCGGCCGGACCGCCGATCTCCCGAATCTGCTCGGCGATCGACTCGGCCACGCGCGTTGCTGCGCGGTCGACGTAGGCGGCGTGCAGTTCCTGTTTGCCGGGGAAGTAGCGGTACAGCGTCGCTCGGGAGCACCCCACCGCTGAGGCGAGGTCGCGCATGGTGACCGATGCGACGCCGCGTGCCGCGAAGAGTTCCTCGGCGACGTCGAGGATGCGCCCGGCCGCGAGTTCGGCGCGCTCGTCGGTCAGCCAGCCGGTACTCATCGACCTGCCGGGTAGAACGGCACAAACGTGGGTCGGCGAACGTAGTTACCTGCTGCCCAACGAATTCCGTCGGAGTCCACAGCGAAACCCGGATACCGTCGGAGCAACTCGGTGAGCGCTGTCCGAGCCTGCATGCGGGCAGCAGCGGCGCCGAGACAGTGGTGATTGCCATGGCTGAAGGTCAGGATGTTTCGGGGTCGGCGGTCGATGTCGAGGACCTCGGCGTCGGGGCCGTAGGCGGCGGGATCACGATTGGCCGCGGCATAGCAGAGCAGGACCTTGCGCCCGGCCGGGATGGTGACGGTCCGCCCGGCGTCCGCGCCCGGCAAGGTCACCTCGCGCGTTGTCGTTCGCGCGAGGTTCTGGACCGGTGAGGTGAGCCGGAGCAACTCGTTCACGGCGTCAGGGATCAGTGTCTCGTCGTCGATGAGGCGGGCGCGCTGATCGGGGTTGCGATGCAGAAGGTCGACGCTGCCGCCGAGCATGCCGGTGGTGGTGTCGTTGCCGCCGGCGACCATCGTGAAGGTGAACGCAAGGATGGACAGGAGACCGGGCGGGTCGTCGGCGAGGCCGGCGGCCACCAGGTGCGAGACGGTGTCGTCGGCCGGATGCTCGCGGCGGTGCTCGATGAGCCCGGTGAAGTAGCCGAGCATGTCCATGGTCGCGGCGCCCGCCTGCGCCTCGGTGCCTGAATTGTCGAAGTTGCCGGTGGTGGCGCCGACTATGGCATCGGTCCAGCCGTCGAACTGCGATCGATCCGACTCCGGTACGCCCAGGTAGTGCGCGACCACCATGCTGGGCAGCGGTTTGAAGAGTTCGCCGACGATGTCGGCGGGTGCCGACCCCGAGTCGTCGATCCGGTCGAGTCGTTCGCGGACGAAGTCGCGGACCTGCGGTTCTAGCGTTGTGACCTGGCGTGGCGTGAATCCGCGCGACACGAGCCGACGGAACTGTGTGTGCACCGGCGGGTCGGTCATCACCATCGGTGGGTTGTCGGCCATCCCGATCGCCTCGAGTTCGCCATAGGCCACCGTGAGTCCGTCCGACGAGGAGAACGTCGCCGGATCCGACGCTGCCGCGATGACATCGGCGTGGCGCGTGAGCACCCAGTAATCGCCATCGTCGACGTGATGGACCGGCGATTGCGACCGGAGCTGTGCGTACATCTCGAAGGGGTCGGCCCAGGTCGTGCCGGACCGCAGCACAAACACGGGCCGATGAGACGTCTGAGTCCTCATGTAGCCAATATGAGACACTTGTCGAAAAGTGTCAATCTTCTATGGTGGAGGGATGACCTCCAGTCCGTTCCCGCGGCGTGTCGCGCTGATCTCGGTGCACACGTCACCGCTGGCGCAACCGGGCACCGGAGATGCCGGCGGGATGAACGTCTACGTCTGGCAGACGGCTCAGCGCCTCGCCCGACGCGGGGTCGAGGTGGAGATCTTCACGCGCGCCACGTCGTCGAGCGACGCGCCGTCGGTCGCGGCGGCTCCCGGGGTGACGGTCCGAAACGTCGTGGCCGGCCCGTTCGAGGGTCTCGACAAACGTGATCTGCCGGCCCAGCTCTGCGCCTTCACCGCCGGCGTCCTGCGTGCCGAGGCCGCGCAGGAGCCCGGCTACTACGATCTGATCCACTCGCACTACTGGCTGTCGGGGCAGGTGGGCTGG
Organism: Gordonia sp. NPDC003422; assembly: GCF_053588675.1. Classification (NCBI taxonomy): domain Bacteria; kingdom Bacillati; phylum Actinomycetota; class Actinomycetes; order Mycobacteriales; family Gordoniaceae; genus Gordonia; species Gordonia sp. NPDC003422. The sequence goes on along the minus strand of NZ_JBSFQL010000005.1, from coordinate 78,599 downwards.
TTGGCCCGCGACCGGTGGGGTGTCCCGCTGGTGCACACCGCGCACACGCTGGCGGCGGTCAAGAATGCCTTCCTGGCCGCCGGTGACACCGCCGAGCCGCAGTTGCGGGTGATCGGCGAACAACAGGTGGTCGACGAGGCCGACCGTCTGGTGGCCAACACCGAAACCGAAGCGAGCGAACTGGTTTCGATGTACCGGGCCGACGCCGACCGGATCGACGTGGTGACGCCGGGTGCCGATCTGGACTGCTATATCCCGGGTGACAAACGTGCGGCGCGGTCCGCGCTGGGTCTCGACCACGACGAGGCGATCGTGACGTTCGTCGGCCGGATCCAACCGCTCAAGGCGCCCGACCTGCTGATCGAGGCGGCCGCCCCGCTGATCCGCGGGGCACGCGAGTCGGGCCGACGGTTGCGCGTCCTCATCGTCGGCGGACCGTCGGGCTCGGGACTCGACCGCCCCGGCGCGCTGATCGACCTGGCCGACGCCGTCGGTATCTCCGACGCCGTCACGTTCTTGCCGCCGCAGCGTTCGGCTGCGCTCGCCGATGTGTATAGGGCGTCGGATCTTGTTGCAGTGCCCAGCTATTCGGAGAGCTTCGGTCTGGTGGCCATCGAGGCCCAGGCGTGTGGCACGCCGGTGATCGCTGCCGACGTCGGGGGTCTGTCGGTGGCGGTGTCGGGCGGGGTCACCGGTGTGCTCGTCGACGGACATGCGGTCGGGGACTGGACGAATGCGCTGGAAAAGGCTCTGGCGCAACCGGATCAGCTTGCCGAGATGGGTCGTAGCGCACGTCTGCACGCCGAACAGTTCTCCTGGGATCACACCGTCGACCAGTTGCTGTCGAGCTACTCGGGTGCGATGCAGTCGTTCGCGGCGCGGTCGCCGGCCGCAGCGGCGCCGGTGTCGCGGCAGCGCAGGCCGTGGCGGCGTCGTCGGACCAGGTTGGCACCCACAATCGGACGGAGTTGAATCGGTGTCCCACACGGACGTGGTGGAACTGCTTGAACGAACCCTCGCGGAACGCGATATCCCGTTCAGCCGCAAGAGTTCCGGCGGTTCGGAGTCCGAGCACGTCGTCCTCGAACTCCCCGGTGAACGCAAGCTCAAGACGACCGTTCTGCTGACCGCGAGTCGCCACGGTGTGCGCGTCGAGGCGTTTGTGTGTCGTCGGCCGGACGAGGATCACGAGGCCGTCTACCGGTACCTGCTCAAACGCAACCGCCGGCTCTACGGCGTCGCGTACACCATCGACAACACCGGCGACATCTACCTCGTCGGCCGCATCTCGACCGACGCCCTGGATTCTGATGAGATCGACCGCGTGCTCGGTCAGGTGCTCGAGGCCGCCGACGGCGACTTCAACACCCTGCTCGAGATCGGTTTTCACACGTCGATCCGTCGGGAATGGGCGTGGCGGGTGTCGCGCGGGGAATCGTTGCGCAATCTGCTCGCGTTCGAGCACCTCATCGACAAGGACTCCTTGCCCGAACCCGGTGAGCCCCTTCCCGATCGCTATGTACCCGGTGTGACCGGGCCGGACGAGCCGGGTGCTTCTGCCGACTGAGGCCCCTTCTGCCCACTTCGCGCCTGTGGTAAACCCGACGATACGGACAGAGGTCCACGTCACATAGTGTCAATGACTGTTGATACGATTGCGCGCGAAACCCACCACTGGAGGTGCCATGAGCTTCACGAGTCCCTTTCCCGACGTCGAGATCCCCGAGGTCAGCGTCTACGACTTCCTGTTCGGCTCCATCGACGACGCGGACATGGACCGCGTCGCGCTCGTCGACCCGAAGTCGGGTGACGAGACCACCTACGCGCGGCTGATCGGCCAGATCCACGCGGCCGCGGGTGCGCTTGCGGCGCGGGGGATCGGCGTCGGCGACGTGGTGGGCATCCTCTCGCCCAACATCCCCGCCTTCGCGACCGTGTTCCACGGCATCCTGCGTGCCGGCGGAACCGCGACGACCATCAACGCGCTCTTCACCGCGCCCGAGATCGCCAAGCAGCTCACCGACTCCAAGGCGAAGATGCTGGTCACCGTCTCGCCGATGTTCGAGCAGGCCGCGGCCGCGGCCAAAGAGGTCGGTATCTCCGACGAGAACCTCATCGTGCTCGACGGTGAGGGGCAGAAGGCGACCGGTCACCCGAACGCCGTCGATCTGCTCGCGCCCAATCTGCCGGCACCCGAGGTGAGCTTCGACCCGGCGACGCATGTGGCCGCGCTGCCGTACAGCTCCGGCACCACGGGTAACCCCAAGGGCGTGGCGTTGAGTCACCGGAATCTGGTTGCCAACGTCGCACAGATCACGCCGCTGCAGGGCGCGAGTCCCGACGACGTCGTCATCGCAGTGCTCCCGTTCTTCCACATCTACGGGATGACCGTGCTGCTGAATGCGGCCCTGCACAACAGGTCTCGTCTGGTGATCATGCCGCGGTTCGACCTCGTCGAGTTCCTGGAGAACATGCAGAACCACAAGGTCACCCACGCTTACATCGCGCCGCCGGTCGCGGTGGCACTCGCCAAGCACCCGATCATCGACAACTACGACCTGAGCTCGCTCAAGACGATGCTGTCGGGCGCTGCGCCGCTCGACGACGAACTCGGGCAGGCCGTCGCCAAGCGACTGAACGTGCACATGCTGCAGGGTTACGGCATGAGTGAACTCTCGCCGGTGAGTCACATGATCCCCGACGACACCAAAGGCATGCTGGGACAGGATGATCCGCCGCTGTCGTCGACCGGCTGGGCAGCGCCCAACACCGAGAACAAGATCGTCGACCCGGCCACCGGCGAGGAGATCGAACTCCCGGCGGAGGGGTTATCGGAGCCGGGCGAGCTGTGGGTGAAGGGGCCCAACGTGATGCTTGGTTACCTCAACAACCCGCAGGCCACCGCAGACACCATCGACGCCGACGGGTACCTGCACACCGGCGACCTCGCGCGCGTCGACCCCACCGGCTGCATCTACATCGTCGACCGGCTCAAGGAACTCATCAAGTACAAGGGCTATCAGGTTCCGCCCGCCGAACTCGAGGCGCTGCTGCTGACACACCCGAAGATCGCCGACACCGCGGTCATCGGCGTCATCGAAGAGGAGAGCGGCGAGGAGATCCCGAAGGCGTTCGTCGTCAAGCAGGCCGACGCCGACCTCAGTGAGGACGAGGTCATCGAGTTCGTCGCCGCCAAGGTCGCGCCGCACAAGAAGGTACGTGCGGTCGAGTTCATCGAGGCGATCCCGAAGTCGGCGTCGGGCAAGATCTTGCGAAAGGACTTGCGCCGGTAGCTGGTTCTGGATGCGGCAAGGGTGTCCTCCCGCCGGCTGAGGTGCGAGCCTGCGAGCCTCGAAGCCCCTGGTGAGACGACATTTTCGTCTCACCAGCGCCCTTCGAGGCTCGCTTCGCTCGCACCTCAGGGAGCGGTGGGAGTCGCTTCGCTCGCACCTCAGGGAGCGGTGGGAGTCGCTTCGCTCGCACCTCAGGGAGCGGTGGGAGTCGCTTCGCTCGCACCTCAGGGGGCGGTGGGAGGCTCTCGGCCTGAGCGACTCAAGTTGGCTCCAAGTCCACCTCAAGGACGCTGGGCGATGGTGAACACCGACCGATCCACGCCAGACAGGAGCCCGAGAATGGGAATGTTCGACCGCTTCACCGGAACCAAACGGCCGTCGGCCGATACGCCGCCGCGCAGTGCTACGGAAGTACGCGCTGCGATCCTCGGGATCAACCGCGACACCGCGCCGTTCGTGATCCGCGACGGCGCTGCCGATGGGGTCGATCTCGTCGCCGAGTGGCGCATCGTCGACGCCCGCTGGTACGAGATCTTCGCGAAAGCGGGACTGTCCAAGGCTTTCCAGATCCTCATGCGGCTCGACGAGAACGAACACGAAGTGCGTGCCGTCGACAAGGAATGGGAGGTCGCGTGGCGGGCCGGAGTGCCCGAATTGAGCCTTGCCGCATCGGGATTCCGCGGGCAGAAGACGTCGATCGAGTTCGGGACGGCCTACGCGTTCACCGAGCATCTCGAATACGGGCAGGTGTACAACTATCGCTTCGCGACCAAGGAACTCAAAGAGCCCATCCAACAGGCTGTTCTCGCGAGCGGCTGGACCTATCGCGGAGTCGCCTTCGGCAAGCTCTGAGACGTCTCAGTTCACGTCCTCGAGATGTCCCTCGGGCACGTGGTGACGTTTGTGGTGCCAGTAGGTGAGTGCCCACAGGATGACGCCGAGGAGCAGTAGCCAGCCCGCGATCACGTACTGCTCGGGGTCACGTCCGGTGATCGGCAGGGTGAGGTAGCCGCAGGTGATCGCACCCAACACCGCGACAACGGTATTGGTGCGGAAGTGTGGGTGGTCGACGTGATCGCGACGCAGTACCAGCACCGAGATGTTGACGACGGTGAACACCGCGAGCAGCAGCAGTGCCGTCGTGCCGCCGAGGAGTCCGACGACCGAACTGTCGGGGTCGGCGCTGACATACACGAGCAGGCAGAGCGCGATGACCGTCGTGAAGACGATGGCCGCGAACGGAGTTCGACGCCCCGGGTGCACGTACGCGAGAAACGCCGGCAACACACCCTGTTTGGCCATGCCGTACAGCAGGCGACTGGCCATCATCATGTTGATGAGCGCGGTGTTGGCGACGGCGAACATCGAGATCCACGGCAGCAGATCGGTGATCGGGAAGTCGGGGGCGGCCGCCTGCACGACGTCGACGAGCGGCGTCTCGCTCTCGGCGAGGACACCGACCGGGACGATCGCCACCGCGCAGATCGAGATCAGCACGTAGACAGTCGCGGTGAGCCCGAGGCCGGTGAGCATGACCTTGGGGAAGATCTTGGTGGGTTCCTTGCACTCCTCGGCCATGTTGACCGAGTCCTCGAACCCGACGAGTGCGAAGAACGCCAACGAGGTCGCCGCGGTCACCGCGATGAAGACGTTCTTGTCGCCCTGGGCCTCGAAGGCCACCACCGCATCCCAGTGCTCGGCATTGCCGCCGACGATGAACCAGTAGCCGATGAAGATCACCATCAGCAGACCCGACAACTCGACAAGGGTCAGAACGACATTGGTGCCGACGCCCTCGGCGACGCCGCGGAAGTTGATGAACATGACCAGCAGCAGGAAACCGATCGCGAAGAACAGCAGCGCGGGATTGGTCGCGTCGGGCTTGTCGCCACCACTGAATGCGGTCAGCATGTTCACCGCGAATGCACGCGACGCCGTGGTCGCCGAGGTGATTCCCGAACACATCACCGTGAACAGCACGATGAAGGTGATGAAGTGGATGCCGAAAGCCTTGTGTACGTACAGCGCCGCGCCGGCCGCCTGCGGGTACTTGGTGACGAGTTCCAGGTAGGAGAACGCGGTCAGCGTCGCGACCGCGAACGCGATGAGGAACGGCAGCCATGCCGCGCCGCCGACCTCGCCGGCCACCTGCCCGGTCAGGGCGTACACGCCGGTGCCGAGGATGTCGCCGACGATGAACAGCAGCAACAGCTTCCATCCGAGAACGCGCTTCAGTTCGGGTTGATCGGTGCGCGTCGCACCGGATTCAGTGCTGGTCATTCTCCGACGCTAGTCCCGACCTGTCTGGTTTGCCGGGTTTGTGGCCGGATTGAGTCCGGCAGAATGGTCAGATGACCAACATGCACCGCGTGGTGCTTGCTGCCTCCTTGCTCGCGACAACGGCGCTCACGATCCTGCTCGGCGTCACCGATCCCGCGACACCGCTCTACTATCCGACGCGGTTCCTGATCTGGAATCTCTTCCTCGCCTGGATTCCGGTGGTGTTCGCCGCCGGATTCGCGGTTGTGCGGCAACGATTCTGGCTCATCCCACTGGGGATCGGGTGGCTCGCCTTCCTCCCCAATGCGCCCTACCTCGTCACCGACCTCGTGCACCTCGGCGAGGGCTACGAACTGTGGCGGCATGTGCTGCAGTACGGGTTCGCGGCCTGGACCGGCATCATCCTGGGCGTCGTGTCGATGCTGTTGGTGCACCGTCGCATCGACCGCGAGTTCGGTCGGGTCGCGGGCTGGGCGACGGTCGTCGTGGCCGCCGGTCTCTGTGCGATCGGCATCGTCATCGGACGGTTCCAGCGCTGGAACTCCTGGGACCTCGTCACCCGGCCCGACGCCGTCGCCGCGACCACCCTGCAGTGGGTGCGATCGCCGCTGGCCCACGTGGAGTCGACGGGGGTCGCGCTGGCCGTCGGCGGGTTCTTCGCGCTGGCCTATCTGACCATCTGGGCACTCGCCGCCGCCGCGCCGGTTCGGCGCTAGGGCGTGTCTCCGTAGAACATTCCCCGCTCGCCGGGAGCGTCGTACCGGCATGTGCCAGACTTGCTGCCATGAGCAACGGCACCCTGATCCTGATGCGTCATGGCGAGAGCGAATGGAATGCGTCCAACCAGTTCACCGGGTGGGTGGACGTGGCGCTCACCGAGAAGGGGCAGGCCGAAGCCGTGCGCGCCGGCGAGCTCCTCGTCGAACATGATCTGCTGCCCGACATCCTTTACACCTCGCTGCTGCGTCGGGCCATCCAGACCGCGCAGATCGCGCTCGACAAGGCCGACCGCCATTGGATTCCGGTGAAGCGCGACTGGCGCCTCAACGAGCGTCATTACGGCGCGCTGCAGGGACTCAACAAGGCCGACACCCTCGAGAAGTACGGCAACGAGCAGTTCATGCTGTGGCGTCGCAGCTACGACACCCCGCCGCCGCCCATCGAACCCGACGCCGAATACAGCCAGTCGAGCGATCCGCGCTACGCCGACCTCGACGAGGTGCCGCTGACCGAGTGCCTCAAGGACGTCGTCGCGCGGATGATCCCGTACTTCACCGAGTCCATCGCCACCGACATCCAGGCCGGCAAGACCGTCCTGGTCGCCGCTCACGGCAACTCGCTGCGCGCCTTGGTCAAGTACCTCGACGACATCTCCGACGCCGACATCGCGGGCCTCAACATCCCCACCGGCAATCCGCTGCGCTACGACCTCGACGAGAACCTGAAGCCGCTCAATCCGGGTGGCACGTACCTCGATCCGGAAGCCGCGGCCGCCGGTGCCGCCGCAGTGGCCGCGCAGGGGCAGAAGAAGTAGTCACGCGCTGTTACGGGACGCGTGTGGCGTCCCGTAACACAATCGTCATGGTGCGCTAGGTGTGACGCGCGCTACATTGGATTCCATGGCGGATCTGGGGACCCTGCGAATTGTTCACTCTCCTGCTCAGGAGCGGTACGAGGCCGTACTGACTGCGGATCCGTCCGATCCGATGGCAGGTGATGCGGTCGTCGGCTACGTCGACTACGTCTCCGAGCCGTATCAGGTGGTCCTGACGCACACGGTGATCCGCGAGCAATACAGCGGTCACGGCTACGCGGCCGAGCTGGTGCAGACGGTCCTCGAAGACATCCGGGCCAGTGGCAAGCAGGTCGTGCCGGTCTGCTCGTACGTGCAGCGTTTCATCGAACGACATCCGGAATATGCCGACATGGCGGTATCCGTCCCACAGTGACCCTCTGACAGCTGTTGCGCCGCGCTACCGGCGAACTCCAGATGAACAGCTGCCGAACTTGCCCGGAGGATGTGCGCTCGACGTTTGTCGGGCCGTAAGCTGCGCTTGTGTTCGTTGCATTCGTTGCCGCAGCGGTCGCGATCGTGATCGTGGTCGGCATCGTGGTGGGTCGCGCCCTGGTCCTGCGGAGCGCATCGCGCGATGGCGCCGACCCTGCGCACATCGGTGGCCAGACGCCGCGGCAGGGTGGTGCGCTCGCGGTTCCGCCGGCAGGTGCGGTGCACTCCGACACATCCACTCACGACCGCGCGAGCGCGCCGCGCGCCGTTCCGGAATCCGCCGAGCTGCGGGTCAACGACGTGCCCGCGACCACCCGCGACGGACGCATGACCAAAGCGGGACTGCTCAGTCTCATCGTGCGCAACTCCGAGACCGCGGTCGCGGTGGTCGACGAATTCCGCGACGTGGTGCTCTACAACCACCAGGCCGTCGAACTCGGTCTGGTGCGCGAACGGCTGCTCGCCGACCCGGTGTGGGATGCCGCCAAGGAAGTGCTCGACACCGAGGTCGAATGCCGCTTCGATTTCAGTCCGCCCGCGTCGTCACTGGGCTTCGTCTCCACCGGGCGGTCACGCAAGCCGACGGTCGAATCGGTGCGCTGCCTCGCGCGGCTCGTCGCCGACGACAACGAGCGCTATGCCGTGGTCTACGGCCAGGACGACACCGAGCACATGCGGGTCGAGGCGACGCGGCGTGACTTCGTCGCCAACGTCTCCCATGAACTCAAGACGCCGGTCGGGGCCATCGGATTGCTCGCCGAGGCGATGCTGGAATCGGCCGACGACGCGGAGTCGGTCGAGCACTTCGGCCGACGCGTGGTCGCCGAGACCGCACGCATGGGCAACCTGGTGTCCGAACTCATCGCGTTGTCGCGGTTGCAGGGCGGCGAGACGTCCGAGTTCACCTCCGTCGACGTCGACGCCCTGATCGCCGACGCCATCGACGCCGGCACGATCGCCGCCGAAGCCGCGGCCATCGAACTGCGCACCGACGACCCGATCCACGTCACGATCCGCGGTGACCGTCCGCTGCTGCTGACCGCGCTCAACAACCTCATCGCCAACGCGATCTCGTACTCGGCCGCCGACACCACCGTGTCGATCAGCCGGCGCGTCACCCGCATCGACGGCCGTCCGATGGTGGCCATCGCGGTCACCGACCGCGGCATCGGCATCGCGCCCGACGATCAGCAGCGCGTGTTCGAGCGATTCTTCCGCGTCGATCAGGCGCGGTCGCGGATGACCGGCGGCACCGGCCTCGGACTGGCGATCGTCAAACATGTCGCCGCCAACCACGACGGCGTCATCGATGTGTGGAGCAAGCCCGGCACCGGCTCTACCTTCACCCTGTGCATCCCCGAGGATCTCTCCGACTCGGCCTGGATCGCCGAAGTTCATGACGCTGAGATCCATGACGCCGAGATCCACGATGCTGCAACAACTTCCCCGGATTTCGAGAACCAACCGAAGAAGGAAATCGATTAGGTGACCCACGTTCTGATAGTCGAGGACGAGGAATCGCTGGCGGATCCGCTGGCCTTCCTGCTGCGCAAAGAGGGTTTCGAGGCGAGTGTCATCAACGACGGCGCACAAGCGCTGGCGACATTCGACCGCGTCAGCCCCGACATCGTCCTGCTCGACCTGATGCTGCCCGGCATGTCCGGCACCGAGGTCTGTAAGGCGTTGCGCTCTAAGTCAAGCGTGCCGGTCATCATGGTGACCGCGCGCGACAGCGAGATCGACAAGGTGGTCGGGCTCGAACTCGGCGCCGACGACTATGTGACCAAACCGTATTCGGCCCGCGAACTCATCGCCCGCATCCGCGCGGTGCTGCGTCGGGGCGGAGACTTCGCCGACGAGGACCTCGACATCGGGATACTCGAGGCCGGGCCGGTCCGGATGGACGTCGAACGGCATATCGTCGCGGTGAACGGCGAGCAGATCACGTTGCCGCTCAAGGAGTTCGATCTCCTCGAGTACCTCCTGCGCAACGCGGGACGGGTGCTCACGCGAGGGCAGCTCATCGATCGGGTGTGGGGTGCCGACTACGTCGGCGACACCAAGACGCTCGACGTCCACGTCAAGCGTCTGCGCTCGAAGATCGAACCGGATCCCGCAAATCCCAAGCACCTCATCACGGTTCGCGGACTGGGTTACAAGCTCGAAGCCTGAGCCCTTCGAGGCTCTCGGCTAGCGCCTCGAGCACCTCAGGCAGCGGTGGAGGGCTCAGGAGGTGGGGAGTCGGCGGGCACCCAATCGCCCTGACCGTCACCCTCGTCATGCCAACGGGTGTCTGCACGGATGCGTAGTCCGTCACGGTTGAACCAGAATGTGTCGTCGGGTGCGAAGCCGGCCATCACCGAAGACCCGGCCTGCACCGGTACCGCACGCCCGGCCGTGGCCAAGTATCCGTCGACGGTGAGGTGTAGCGCGTCGTACTCCACCGCGACCCGACGGTAATCCGGAACGAACCAGCGTGAGTCGACGCCGGTCACCCGAAACCAATCGTGTCGGTAGGACGCGGTCAGCTCGAGTGGGTACTCGTCGACCAGCGCCGCCCAGTCCTCGGGTGACGAGATCTCGTAAACCCTTTGTGGCGTGGTGATCTCGATGTTCCACAGTCGTGCCTCGGGCCAGCCGCCACGGTCTTCGATGTAGTGGAGTCCGGCGCAGCCAAGGCCCGGCAGCGCACGTGAGGTGATCCATCTCGGATGGGGCGACGACCACCACCGGCCGCTCATATTCGAGTGGAGGTCAGAATGGTGCTTGTCGGCCGCCCGGCGCCCTTCGGTGGCGATCTCGTCGTTGCGCCAGCGCTCCCACACGTCGATCGACAACTCGACGTCTGCCGGCTCCGGGTTGTACTTGGATTCGACGTGTCTGTTATGCCACTGCACGTACATCTGGTGACCCGACTGCAGCCCGGTGGACCACCAGTCGGTGGCCGGATTGTCCAGTGCGGCAGACAGAATCGGCAGGAATGGCTCGGGTCCGAGTGCAGCGCACAGCTGGTCGATCTCGTCGGGCGGTTGCCAGTACATGGCCGCGTCGACGGACGCACGCAGTGCCTCATGGACGTGCATGGGGTCAAGTTCACGGATCGCGTCGAGGCTCACCGAGCCGAGTTCGGTTGCGCGGTCGGCCAATCGGTGACCGTACTCGGGTGTGAAGTGCCACATCCAGAGCGATTGGCGACCGGTGGGATCGGCTGCCAGCGACGCCCAGTCGTACGCGAGCCGCCGTCCCCGCGGGCCCTGCGCCAGCAGTGCCTCGCGCCCGCTGGTCACGTGGCCTGATCGCCTTCGATCAACTCGTACTTGATGTCGGTCTCCCGGCGAGTGGTCGCGGCTGCGGTGGCCGGGTGAACGGCGATGAGCCCCAACCCGTTACGGCGTCGGCATGCGGCGGCCAGCGCGTCGTAGGCGGGTTTGCCGATCAGCTCTGTGAGTTCGGGGCCGTAGGACTGCCAGACCTGCGTCGCTCCGATGTGGGCGTCGGGCGAGCCGGAGCAGTACCACTGCAGATCGTGGCCGCCCTCGCCCCAGCCACGACGATCGAATTCGGTGATGGTGGTCTTGAGAACCTGGGTGCCGTCGGGCCGCTCGACCCAGTCCTGTTCGCGTCGTACCGGCAACTGCCAGCAGACGTCGGGTTTCACGGTCAGCGGCTCGAGCCCCTTGCGCAGCGCCATCGAATGCAGCGCGCAGCCCGCCCCACCCTCGAAGCCGGGCCGGTTGAGGAAGATGCAGGCGCCCTTGTGTCGTCGGGTCTTGAGCGCCGGCTCGTCGTCGAGGTCGCCCTCCTCGAGGTAGCCGCGGTTGCCCAGCGGGTCCTTGCCCGACCCCTTCTTGTAGAACTGCCAATCCTTCTCGGTGAGCATCGAGACGCCGTGCGCGAGGCGTTTGCGGTCGTCCTTGTCGGACAGGTACGCGCCATGACTGCAGCAGCCGTCGGTCTCGCGGCCCTCGATGATGCCCTGACAGGCAGGCGTGCCGAAGACGCACGTCCAATACGACAGCAGCCACGTGAGGTCCGCGTTGATGACGTGTTCGGAGTTCGCCGGATCGGTGAATTCGTACCATTCGCGCGGAAAGTCGAGGTCGACCTCGGGCGCGGGCTTCATGCGCCGCTGCGTCGGAGCGGGCGTGGTGACAGACACCTTTCCACGGTAACCGCCGAAGCGGTCAACGCGCCCGACGGGAAGCCGGGTTGGGCGCGAGTCGGCCGATATCGCAACCGCCTGCCGATGCGGATTGCGCAAGCACTATTTTGTAATCGTGCGACTTGGTGTTCTCGACGTGGGCAGCAACACTGTTCACCTGCTCGTGGTCGATGCTCATCGCGGCGGCCATCCGACCCCGATGAGTTCGACCAAGGCGGTGCTGCGCCTGGCCGAACAGATCGATTCCGACGGGCGGCTGTCCGATCGCGCCGCGAACAAACTCGTCGAATCGGTGGACGAATTCACCCACATCGCGACGAGCTCCGGATGTCAGCAGATCATGGCGTTCGCGACGTCGGCCGTCCGTGACGCCACCAACTGCGACGACGTGCTCGCCGAGGTCGCCGCCAAGACCGACGTCCGTGTGCAGGTGCTGTCCGGCCGCGACGAAGCGCGACTCACCTCGCTGGCCGTCCGACGCTGGTACGGCTGGAGCGCCGGGCGGGTGCTGGCCCTCGACATCGGCGGCGGGTCGCTGGAGATGTCCAACGGCGTCGACGAGGAGCCCGACGTGGCGCTGTCGCTGCCCCTCGGCGCCGGCCGACTCACCCGCGAGTGGCTGCCCGACGACCCGCCGGACCGTCGTCGGATCGGGGTCCTGCGCGATTGGCTCGACGCCGAACTGCGCGTCCCCGCCAAACAACTCCTCGGGCCCGGACAGCCCGACCTCGCCGTCGCCACATCCAAGACCTTCCGCAGCCTGGCCCGGCTGACCGGCGCCGCGCCGTCGAGCGCGGGGCCGCGTGTGAAGCGTCAGCTCACCGCCAACGGGCTGCGGCAGCTCATCGCCTTCATCTCACGCATGACCCGCGACGACCGGGCCGAGCTGGAAGGCGTGAGCGCTGATCGTGCTGGTCAGCTGGTTGCCGGCGCTCTCGTGGCGGAGGCGGCCATGCGCGCTCTGCAAGTCGATACACTGGAAATCTGTCCGTGGGCGCTGCGGGAGGGAGTCATCCTGCGCCGACTCGACACCGAACCGGCCGACACCGCCGAAGCCGCGGACGCCGGGTGAACATCTCGGCCCGGGACACGTGAACAACGACCGGGTCATCACAGGGAGGACGGAGAGCCAGCATGGCGAACGAAGCGGGGGCCAACGAAGCGGGACCCGATCCCCGGCCCATCTCGGTAGCCGAACTGCTGGCCCGCTCGCAGGGAACCGACGGTGGCGAGACGACCAGCCGTCGGTCGCGGGACCGCGGACGGCGCCGAGTCGGCCGCGAGGGCACCGTGTCGGTGTCCGAACTCACGGGTGAAATTCCGAAGATCACCGACGCCACGCCTGCCCCGGCCCCGCGCACCGCGCGGACCGCCCCGCAGACCCAGCCGACGCAGACCCAGCAGACACCGGCCCAGCAGCCTGCCGCCCAGCAGACACCGTCTCAGCCGACCCCACCGGCACCGGCACCGACACCGTCGGCCCAGTTCACGCCTCCGCAGACTCCGTCCGGTCGGACGGCCCCTCGGACCGGTCCGTTCCCGACGCCCGATGCCGGCGGCACCGCACCGGTCAGTGGGCCGTTCCCGAGGTCGGCCAATCCGGTCGCACGCCGCGGAGCGCCGGATCGTCCCGTGGCCGATCAGGGTTGGGCGCCGAACACTAGCCCGGCCGGCGGGCGGTCGGCCAGCGGCATGCCCGGCTATCGCGGCACCACGCCGCTCTCGACCCGCGACTTCAGCTCCGACGCGGTTGCCCGGAGACTCGCCGAATCCTCGGCCACCACGGACGCCACCGCATCGAATCAGCCGGCATCGAATCAGAATGACGACGCGGTCGACGAGGTCTCGGCGAATGCGGTGACCGGCATCATCCCGGTCGTCGGCGATGAGGACTCCGATCTCACAGTGGTCGACTCCGACGACGTCGTAGCCTACGACCTGTCGACCACCTCGGGATCGGCCGACGCCGATGCTCGGGTGCGTGACGACAGCAAGTTCGGCGAGGTGATGGACGACTTCGAGGCGTACCGCTCGTTCGCCGACGTCGAGGACGAACCTGTCGAGCCGAAACGCAAGCGCGGCTGGTTCGGGCGGAAGCGGAAATCGGACAAGACACCCGATGTCACCGATGGCCGGTCGTCGAGGCGTGCAGCTGCCGGGGCCGCAGGGGTCGCCGCGGCTGCCGCGGGCGCGACCGCCGCCGTGCCCGCGCTCCACGACCGGGAAGACGTCAACACCGAACCCGACAGCGCTACACCCGACACCGACATCGATTCGCCCGCCGCTATCGACACCGCCACGACCGACAGCCCGGCGAGCTTTGTCGACACCGCACCCGTTCCGGAGGAACGCGAGGTCGAACCGGCACCCGAGCCGACCGTCGAACAGCCCCCGACGACCGACACGGGCGCGTGGGCGCAGCCCGCGGTCGACCTGTCGAAGAGCGACGCCGAACCGAGCGACGAATTCGACAAGGGCGAGTTCGACGGGGATGAGTTCGACAGGGACGAGTTCGAGGAGGTCACGCCGGATCGCGCGCCCTATGTCGCGCCTGAGGCCGTCGACACCGCCGCCGAACCGATCGCGGAGACCGAAACGCTCGACGACGATCTGGACCGCGACGAAACCGACCTGGATGAGGACACCGAACCGTCGCCGATGAAGGCATGGCTGATGGTGATCGCCCAGGTCGTCGCCGGCCTGGCGATCGGCGTCGGCCTGTTCTGGGGATTCACCGAGCTCTGGAAGTGGAGCGTGATCTTCGCGCTCGTCCTCGCGGTGCTGGTGATCTTCGGGATCGTGACCTTCGCGCATCTGCTCCGACGCAACCGGGACCTCCCGACGACGCTGCTCGCGCTCGGTGTGGGGCTTCTGGTGACGATCGGCCCGCTGGTGCTCCTGGCGAGTCGCTGATGTATTCGATGTCGCTGATGTATTCGATGTCGCTGATGAAATCGAGGTTGCTGACGGGCCGGGCGTGGACGGCAAATGCGAGCCGGGCGTGATCGAACGGTTGCCTCGGCCGGAGATCCCGATCGGCTTGTCGACGGCGTCGGTCTATCCGCAGAACACCGAAGCGGCCTTCGCCTACGCCTCCGAACTCGGCTACGACGGTGTCGAGCTGATGGTGTGGGGTGAGGCGGTCAGCCAGGACGTCAAACACGTCGAATACCTGTCCGAGCGCTATCAGATGCCGGTCCTGTCGATCCATGCGCCGTGTCTGCTCATCTCGCAGCGCGTGTGGGGACGCGACCCCCTGATAAAGCTGGCGCGTTCGGTGCGTGCAGCCGAGGATCTCGGCGCGCCGACGGTGGTCGTGCATCCGCCGTTCCGCTGGCAGCGGGCCTACACCGCTGCTTTCGACGACACCGTCGCCGAGCTCGAGGCCGACTCCGGGGTGGCCGTCGCGGTGGAGAACATGTTCCCCATGCGCGCCGACCGGCTGTTCGGCGCGGGCGATCGTTCGGTGAACCGCATGACCCGACGCGGCGGCACACCGGGGGTGTCGATGTCGGCCTTCGGCAAGTCGATCGATCCCACCGACGACGGCTACGCGAACTACACCCTCGACTTGTCGCACACGGCGACCGCCGGTGCCGATGCGCTGGCAATGTTCGAGCGGATGGGGTCTGCGCTCAATCACCTGCATCTCGCCGACGGCCTGGGCGCGGCCACCGATGAACACCTGATCCCCGGCGACGGTTCGCAACCGTGCGCCGAGATCTGCCGGCGTCTGGCCGCGAGTGACTTCACCGGTGCGGTGATCCTCGAGGTGCACACCGGATCAGCGCGGACCAAACCCGAACGCAGCGCCCTGCTGGCACGTTCGCTAGATTTTGCGCGGCGACATCTCAAACGCGAGCTGCACACGGGTCGGGCCACATCCTGAACCGCGCGGCCACGTCGATCGCCGATTGAGTAGTGGGGGACAGACGTGGAGACAAGAGAGAACATGACCGACAAGTTGGCAACAGTGCTGACGCTGGACGAGATCAAGCGCGCCGAGCCCGACCGCATCACCTATCGCGCGGTCATCGACCCGGTGTTCACCATCGGACCCAAGGTGCACGGTGGCAGCCTCCAGATGGTGGTCGCCCATGCTGCCCGGGAGGCGCTCACCGCGCTGACCGCGCCTGACGATCCGAAGGCGGAGGCTGCGGCGGAACAGATCCCGGTCGCCATCTCCAGCGACTTCCTGAACGCGCCGGACGCCGCCGAGATCGACCTCGAGGTGACGCTGCGCAAACGCGGCAAGACGGTGACCGTGATCTCGGTGGATGCAGTCCAAACCGACCGCGTCATGGTGTCGTCGTCGATCACCATGGCCCGACCCGACACCGGGCGCTCGCACCACACCGGTGCGTCGGTGCTCGACGGCGTCCCGGTCGAACCCCCGCCGAGTGCACTGGCGCTCGACGGCTCGCCGCTGGCAAGCGTCAATCACCTTGGACCCGTCCTCGACCTGCGCATCGATCCCGCGACGATGCCCTTCGTCGACGGCAAGCAGGGAGAACCGCTGGTGCGTGGCTGGATACAGCCCAAGGGCGTCGCGCCCGACACCGATTTCGCTGTGCTGGTCTGCGACATCTCGATTCCGGTCGTCGCGAATCTCGGCCTGCATGGCTGGGCGCCGACGGTGCAGCTCACCACCTATGTCCGTCGTCATCCGGCGCCGGGCTGGCTGCGGTTTGCCGCGACCACGGTGGAGGTGGGACCCGGGATGTTCGAGGAGGATCACCTCGTGGTGGACTCGACTGGAACGGTCGTCGCGCAGTCGAGGCAGCTCGCGCTCCTCCCGCGGCGCTGAAAACCCGTACCTACAGGAAGGCGGCAATCCCAGTGACCGAACGCATCGCCATCGTCGGCGGCGGAAAGATCGGGGAGGCACTGCTCGCCGGTCTCATCGCATCGGGCACACCGACCAAGAACCTGGTCGTGGCCGAGAAGGCGCCCGACCGCGCCGCCGAGATCGCCGAGGAGTACGGCGTACTGGTGACCGACGTGCGTGCGGCCGCCGAGAGCGCCCAGTACGTGTTCCTCGCCATCAAGCCCGACGACGTCGACGACGCACTGCGCGCACTCGCCGGCGCCGAGGACTCCGGTGAGAATGAGCGCGTGACCGTGACGTTGGTCGCCGGTCTGCCGCTGATCCGCTACGAGAACGCGCTGCAGGCCGGTTCGCCGGTCATCCGCGTCATGCCCAACACCCCCATGCTGGTCAACGAGGCGATGTCGGCGGTGTCGGCCGGACGCTACGTCAGCACCGAGCAGCTGTCGGCAGTGGTCGGGCTACTCGAGACCGTCGGCAAGGTGACGGTGGTCCCGGAGAAGCAGATGGACGCGGTGACGGCGGTCTCGGGGTCGGGGCCCGCCTACGTCTTCCTGCTCGCCGAGGCCATGATCGACGCCGGGGTGGCGCTGGGCCTCACCCGCTCGCAGGCGTCGGAGATGGCCGTGCAGACCATCCGCGGTGCCGGGATCCTGCTCAGCGACGCCGGGGTGTCGCCGGTGGACCTGCGGGCCGCGGTGACCTCGCCGGGCGGAACCACCGCCGAGGCGATCCGGGAATTCGAGGCCGGTGGCCTCCGGCACACCGTCTATCAGGCCACTCGGGCCGCTGCGGCGGCCAGCGCGCGGGGTGCACGTCGAGTCGATGTCGAGGGTTCTGGGGCGTCGAACAGCGCCTGACGCGTGTCCCGACACTCCGAGAATTGTGGTCGACGAGCGGTTAAACCCCAGGATGTTGTGTCGATATGAGATTGACGCAGGATTTCCTGGCAACTCACGTCGCTTTTTTCACATCTGCCACGCTAAGCTCCTCTAAGCACGTGCGTGTCTGATGTCCGCCGGAGGGGAAGCCGGCGGCCGCGACGCGTGCACCGGAGGTATGAGTGATTCATGGCACCTGCAGACACTCCTGGTGACAGGACAGTAGGAAACAGCGGCAGCTCCGTTGGCAACGCGGCGTCGGGGTCGCAGTTCCTCACGGTCGCCGAGGTCGCATCGCTGATGCGGGTCTCCAAAATGACCGTCTACCGGCTCGTGCACAACGGAGAGCTCCCCGCGGTACGCGTGGGTCGCTCCTTCCGTGTGCATGCGAAGGCCGTGCACGACTATCTGGAGACGTCGTACTTCGACGCCGGATAGTGGTGTGGCTCGGTCCTGACCCGGATTTTTCGATAGCGGGACTCGCCCGGTAGGCTTGACGTTTGGTACCTGGTCGAAGACCACTGGATCAGGTGGTCGAAGACCACCGATCGGCCGTTGACGCTTCGGTGAGTCGGCTGCTGACCAGGATCGAGCACACACAACAGCATCAATCGTGAGGAAGCACCCCGATGGGTTCAGTGATCAAGAAGCGCCGCAAGCGCATGTCGAAGAAGAAGCACCGCAAGCTGCTGCGCAGGACCCGGGTGCAGCGCCGCAAACTCGGTAAGTAGGCGCACTCGTCCAAAGGACCCGCTACGGCGGGTCCTTTGTCGTATCGGTGCCGCGTCGGCCTGCGGAAATCTGTACCTGGGAGACCGGCCAGGTGCACAGTGCGTTTCGTCGGGCTGGGGGGTACAGATAACCGACGGGGTGCGACGTCGACTCGCACGGCGCCCACCAGGCCACGCCCGCTAGCCTGAGGTATGCCCGAGCACACCCCGCAACCCCCGCGGACCGTCCTGGTCACCGGTGCGTCGACCTTTCTGGGCGGCTACCTGGTGGCTCGCCTGGCGGCCAATCCGGAGATCGAGCGTGTACTGGCCGTCGATTCCCGGGTGCCGCGCAAGGATCTCCTGCGTCGCATGGGACGCGCCGAATTCCTGCGCCTCGACATCCGGCGGCCGGCCATCGCCAAGGCGCTCGCCAGCTACGACGTCGACACCGTGGTCCATGCCGCGACGTCGATCATGGACAACGCTCCACATTCGGCGGCGATCAAGGAGTTCAACGTCGTCGGCGCCATGCAGGTGTGTGCGGCGTGTCAGCGCACACCGTCGGTGAAGCGGCTCGTGCTGCGCTCGACGGCGATGGTGTACGGCGCGAGCGGGCGAGATCCGTCACACTTCGCCGAGGAGACACCGGCACGCCGGGAGCCCACTCGCGGCTACGGTCGTGACCTACTTGACGTTGAGGGTTATGTTCGCGGACTCGGCCGACGCCGACCCGACATCGACATCACCATCGTGCGCCCGCAGGCGATGCTGGGGCCGCGCATCAACACGCGGATGGGGTCGTATCTGTCGCTGCCGGTGGTGCCGACGGTCATCGGTTATCAGCCGCGTCTGCAGTTCCTCCACGAGGAGGATGCCCTCGCGGCGATGGAGCATGTGACGTTGGCGGGCAAGGTCGGGACGTTCAACGTCTCCGGCGACGGAGTCGTCACGCTGACCCAGGCGATCCGACGCGTCGGGCACATCGAATTGCCTGTTCCGAGCGGTCTTCTGGCACCGATCACCGGTGTTTTCCAAGACCTGCGATCGGCCCGGCTGCGCAGCTCGCAAACCGAGTTCCTGACCTACGGCCGGGTGCTCGACACCACGCGGATGCGCACCGAACTCGGCTTCGTGCCGCGGTACACCACGCTGGACACCCTCGACGATTTCATCGACCGCGGGGGAGTGACACCGGTGATCTCGACCGACGCCTGGCGCGGTCTGGAGCGTCGCGTCATCAACTTCGCACATCAACTTCAGTGAAGTGTGAGTTGTCGTTGCTCGCACATCTCGGCGGGGACGTGCGCAACGTCACTGCAACCTCTAAGCTTGGACGTCAGACTCACACTGCTCGTGGTTACGATGGGTCAATCGTCTCATTGAAATCGCCGACTACGGCGATGGTGAGACTTGTATCGGTCGGGTTCCGGGCACATGCCGCCTCATCGTTGTGGTGTCGGGGTCGATGGATCGAAGGCATGAGCGGCATGGTCACGAACGACACGGTTACGACGAGACAGGGACGGGGTGAGCATCTTGGGTAGTGGTGGCGCGACCGACGCCCGCACGGCCAAGGTCATCCAGCTCTATGCCACACCCGGGGGTGCAGACGCGGCCGGGCGCCGCGGCTCCCGCGACCAGGGACGCCGCCGACATCCGAGTCAACAGTCGGGCACCAAATCCTCAGGAGCGCAACGAGGTTCGTCGGAGGGTCACCCCAACACCGACGGCTTCCGCCAACCACCGGCACAGGTGATGCCCATCAACGACGAGATCTCGCTGCCCGACGAGGCGCTCGGCGTCGAACATCGCGGTCCGTCGAAGTCGTCGCCGCTGTTCAGCCTTGGTGGCATCCGGGGTGCGGTGGCCGACTCGCTGACCGCCACCGCGGGCTTCATCCGCGAGCGGATGGCCGGCGAGTACGAGGTCGACGAGTTCGGGTTCGACCCGCACTTCACCGAGGCCGTCTGGTTCCCGGCGGTGCGCCAGGTGTACGACAAGTGGTTCCGCGTCGAGGTGACCGGCATCGAGAACCTGCCGGTCGAAGGCGGTGCGCTGCTGGTCGCCAACCATGCCGGCACGTTGCCGATCGACGCGATGATGACGTCGCTCGCGGTCCGCGACAACCATCCCACCGGTCGCTACCTGCGGTTGCTGGCCGCCGACATGGCGTTCGAGGCACCGGCGATCAGCGAGGTCGCGCGCAAGGTCGGCGCCACCGTGGCCTGCAACAACGACGCCGACCGACTGCTGCGCGCAGGCGAGCTCACCGCCGTCTGGCCGGAGGGCTACAAGGGCATCGGCAAGCTGTACAAGGACCGCTACAAGCTGCAGCGGTTCGGTCGGGGCGGGTTCGTGACGACGGCGCTGCGCAACGCCGCACCGATCATCCCGGTGTCGATCGTCGGCTCGGAGGAGATCTATCCGATGCTCGCCGACCTCAAGCCGCTCGCCAAGATCCTCGGGCTCCCGTACTTTCCGATCACGCCGATTTTTCCGCTGCTCGGCCCGCTGGGCATGGTGCCGCTGCCGTCGAAGTGGCACATCCACTTCGGCCGGCCGATCGAGACCGGCAGCTATGACGAATCCTCCGCGGACGATCCGATGGTGGTCTTCGACCTCACCGACCACGTCCGCGAAGAGATCCAGCAGACCCTGTTCCGGATGCTCAGTCGCCGCGGGAGTGTCTACCTCGGCTGACCCGAGCTTGCGTTGACCGTGCGTCGTAAATCGTTGACTGGGTACTGCGGCGGTGCGCGGATGGCAGGATTCACAGCATGCGAGCTGTGGTGTGTCGTGCGGGGGAACTGACGGTCGACGAACTGCCCACGCCGGTGCCCGGTCGGGGTGAGGTGCTGCTGCGGGTCACGCGGGCGGGGATCTGCGGTTCCGACCTCCATGCCCGCCATCACTGCGACGCCACTGCCGACGTCACGGCCGAGGTCGGCTACGACGCCTTCATGCGATCGGATCAGGCTGTCGTGATGGGCCACGAGTTCGCCGGGGAGGTCGTCTCCTACGGCGAGGGCTGCCGCAAACGCTGGAAGCCGGGCACCGCCGTGGTGTCGGTGCCGATGATCAAGCACGGCGACGCTCCGCACCTCACCGGATTGTCGGCGTCCGCGCAGGGCGCCTACGCCGACTTCGTCCTGGCCTCCGAGGACATGACGATGCCGGTGCCCGACGGCGTATCCGCCGAGCGGGCCGCGCTGACCGAACCGATGGCCGTCGCCTACCACGCCGTTCGACGCAGCGAGATCGGCAAGCGCGACGTCGCGGTGGTGGTGGGCTGCGGACCGATCGGACTCGCCGTCATCGCGATGCTGAAAGCGGCGGACGTGCGCACCGTGGTCGCCAGCGATCCGTCCGACGGTCGTCGGGCGCTGGCCCGACGCGTCGGCGCCGACATCGTCGTCGACCCCGCCGTCGACTCCCCATGGGACAAGGCCGCCGAACAGGGCGGCTACATCACCACCGCCGGCGATCTCCTCGGTGCGGCGTTCGCGGGCATGCGGACGCTGCGTCGTATCCCGGTGGTGCCGTGGGCGTCGATGTTCCGGATGGCCGATCGCCTCGGCGCCACACCCAAGGGGCCGGTCGTGTTCGAGTGCGTCGGCACCCCCGGGATCATCGAGCACGTGGTGTCCTCGGCGCCGTTCCGGTCGCGCATCGTGGTGGTCGGGGTGTGCATGGAACCCGACACCTTCCGTCCGGCGATGGCGATCAACAAGGAACTCGAGATGCGGTTCGTCTTCGCCTACGACCCCGCCGAGTTCCACCACACGCTGAGCATGATCGCCGACGGGACCCTCGACGTGGGACCGCTGATCACCGCGACCGTCGGCCTCGACGGTGTGTCCGCCGCGTTCGACGCCCTCGGGTCGGCCGAACATCACGCCAAGGTGCTCATCGACCCGACCAGTGAGGTGTCGGCGCTGTGACTAACGCTGCCGGATGACGCGCACGGCCGCCGCCGCCCCGGCGCTCGCTGCTCCGATCGCGAGTGCCGAACCGACCCCGTATTTCGCGGCCTTGCGGGCGGTGCGGAAGTCGTACATCTCCCAGCCGCGAACCTTCGCTACGTCGCGCAGGTCGGCGTCGGGGTTGATCGCGACCGCCGTCCCGACGAGCGACAGCATCGGCACGTCGTTGTGCGAATCGGAGTAGGCGGTGCATCGCTTGAGGTTGAGTCCCTCTCGGATTGCCAACGCGCGCACAGCATGTGCCTTGCCGGGGCCGTGCAGGATGTCGCCGACGAGGCGGCCGGTGAACGTTCCGTCGACACTCTCGGCCACGGTACCGAGTGCGCCGGTGAGGCCGAGGTGGTCGGCGATGGTCTGCGCGAGTTCCACCGGGGTGGCGGTCACCAGCCAAACCTGTTGTCCCGCATCGAGATGTCGCTGCGCGAGGGCGCGGGTGCCCGGCCAGATCTTGTCGGCGATGTACTCGTCGTAGATCTCCTCGCCGAGCGCGGCGAGCTCTGCCGTCGGGCGTCCGGCGATGAACGACAACGCCTTCTCGCGGCCCTCGGCGACGTCGTTCGCGTTCTCCTTGCCGGTGATGCGGAATTTGGCCTGGGTCCAGGCGAAGTCGAGAATGTCGCTGTAGGAGAAGTACTTTCGGGCCGCGAGCCCGCGGGCGAAGTGCACGATCGAGGCACCCTGGACCAGCGTGTTGTCGACGTCGAAGAATGCGGCCGCGGTGAGGTCGCGGGGCGCCTGCGTGGGGTCGGGGCCGGCCGGCGGGCGGTCGCGGAGCGAGTCGACTGCCGCCTGCGCACTCGCCTCACCGGCGAGGGCTTGACGCAGTTCTTGCGCGGTCTGGCGGAAGCGGCCGGTCGCCGCCGATGCCCGTTCGGAGATCCACGCGGTGACCCGACCGGACTCGTCGTCGTCGATCAGGGTGTGCAGTTCGGCATCCTCGGAGAACTCGTCGTCGGCGCCACTGCTCGCAGCCCAGCCCTCCCAGTCCTCCGGCGACGACGATTCCGGAGTGGGCAATTCGGTCTTCTCGGGCTCGGACGGCGGTGGCGGTGTTCGGCCGTTCTCGACACCGGGTTCCACGCCGCCGGGATCGTCGCGCACAACCGACCTCCTTGCCTGACACTGCCTGACGCTGGTGTGGCTCCCACAGTAGTGTGCCCCGCGTCGAGCAGCCGTCAGCGTGCCCAGATCCCGGTCGGTGGGCCGCGAGTGCGACGATGAGATTCATGACGCTCGAACTGCTCACCCGCGCCGGTTGCTCGGCCTGCGTGACCGCGCGCGCCGACCTCGAGCGGGTCTGCGCCGACCTCGGACTCTCCTACACCGAGGTCGACGTCGACACCGCGGCCGAGCAGGGCAATCGCGAGCTGCGCGCGGAGTACGGCGACCGGCTCCCCGTGGTCCTGCTCGACGGCGTCGAACACAGTTACTGGGAGGTCGACGAACAGCGTCTGCGCGCCGATCTCGCAACCGGTAGGGGCAGAATGTGAACCTCTTCACAAGAGGTATAGGCTGACCCTCACCGAGTGGCCGCCACGACCGACCGGCCCGAGATCTTCGAAGCGAGGTGGGTGAGCGTGAGGCGGAGTGACGCATCCGACGACGCGCACCCACCCCCGGCCATCGACACCACCGACATTCCCGCGCCCGCAGTGGCCCGTCTGGCCGCATATCTGCATGTTCTGCGGTCCTTCAGTGAGCGGGGCGTTCTCGTCGCCTCCAGCGGCGAACTGGCGCGTGCGGCGGGGGTCAATTCGTCCATCCTGCGTAAGGACCTGTCGCACGTCGGCGCGAACGGGGTACGTGGCGTCGGTTACGACGTCGGTCGGCTGACCGCCCGCATCTCCATGGCGCTGCACACCGACAGCGTGCACACCGTCGCGCTCGCCGGTGCCGGGCGCCTCGGACACGCACTGCTCGCGCACACCGGCTTCGGTCGTGGGTTCCGCGTCGCGGCACTCTTCGACGACGACCCGCGCCTGCTCGGCACCGCGCTGGTTGCCGGCGGCCCGCGCATCGCGCCGCTCGCCGACATCGAGAGCGTCTGCGGCGCGTCCGACAGCCCTCCGATCGAGGTCGCCGTGGTCGCGACCGCCGACGCCGACGCCCAGCGCACCTTCGACGCCTTCGCGGCGGTCGGCGTCCGGCAGATCCTCAACGTGACCCCGGTGAGCCTGTCGTTGACCGAGTCCGGGGACTCAGATGTCGTCATCCGACAGGTTGATCTAGCCTTGGAACTACAGGTGCTGGCTTTTCAGGCGGGGCGGCGCCAGGCAAGTGTGATGGGTGAAGAGACGGTGACAGCGTGAGTGTTCTGTTGTTCGGGGTGTCGCATCGCAGTGCGCCGGTAGAGGTGCTCGAGCGGCTGGCAGTCTCCGATCACGACCGACCCAAGCTGGTCGACGACCTGTTGTCCTCCCGTGCGATTTCCGAGGCGATGCTGGTCTCGACGTGCAACCGGGTGGAGATCTACGCCGTCGTCGACGCCTTCCACCCCGCGCTCGAAGCGGTCGGTGCCGTACTCGGCGACCACTCCGGCATGACGATCAACGAGATGACCCGGCACGCCTATGTGCGGTACTCCGAGGCCGCCGTCGAGCATCTCTTCACCGTTGCCGCCGGGCTCGATTCGATGGTCGTCGGCGAGCAGCAGATCCTCGGCCAGATCCGCAACGCGTACCTGAACGCCGACGCCAACAAGTCGGCCGGCCGTGTCCTGCACGAGCTCGCGCAGCAGGCGCTGCGGGTCGGCAAGCGCGTGCACACCGAGACCGGTATCGACCGTGCCGGTGCGTCGGTGGTGTCGGTCGCGCTGCACCGTGCCAAGGCCGTCGGGGCACAGATGCGCCGTGCCGTGGTGGTCGGAGCGGGCGCGATGGGTGGTCTGGCGACCGCTCAGCTCGCCCGAGAAGGCGTCACCGACCTCGTCGTGGTCAACCGGACCGTCGACAACGCGGAGCACCTGGCGGGCAACGTGAGGGCCAACCACGGCGTCTCCGTGCGCGGCGTCGGGCTCGACCAGCTGCCGTCGGTGATGGCGACCGCCGACGTCGTGGTCACCTGCACCGGTTCGATCGGCGCGGTCGTGAGCGTGGGCGAGGTCCATTCGGCGCTGGCCACCCGGACATCGAAGTCGCCGCTGGTGATCTGCGACCTCGGGCTCCCGCGCAACGTCGACCCCGCCGCGGCCCGACTGCCCGGCGTGCACATCGTCGACATCGAGGGCCTGCGCGGCGACTCCGAGACCCAGGCCGCCGAGAACGACACCCTGGCCGCCCGCGGGATCGTCGCCGCCGAACTGGCCGACTACCTGACCCACCAGCGCCAGGCCGAGGTCACCCCGACCGTCGCCGCCCTGCGTCAGCGTGCGGCCGACGTCGTGGAGGCCGAGATCCTGCGCCTCGAGACTCGGCTACCCGAGCTCGACGACCCGCAGCGCGACGAGGTCGCCAAGACGGTGCGCCGCGTCGTCGACAAGCTGCTGCACGCCCCGACGGTTCGGGTCAAGCAACTCGCGTCGACCCCCAACGGCGACCACTACGCCGAGGCCCTGCGCGAACTCTTCGAGCTGAAGCCGGGCGCGGCCGAGGCGGTGTCGGCGCCCGACCACCTCGCATCCGACCAGCTCGGCGACTTCTCGTCCGACCCGATCGGAGATCGCCCCATCAACCAGGCAGATAAGTGAGCGAAACGCTCCCGACCCCGATTCGCATCGGCACCCGGGGTTCGCTGCTGGCCACCACCCAGTCACAGACCATCGCCGACGCCCTGACCGCCGCCGGACACCCCGCCGAACTGGTGATCATCCGGACGGCCGGTGACGAATCCGCTGCGCCGGTCGCCGAGATCGGGGTCGGGGTGTTCACCACCGCCATCCGCACTGCGTTGCACAAACACGAGGTCGACGTTGCGGTGCACTCCTACAAGGATCTGCCCACCGCACCCGAGGACGGCCTGGTCATCGCGGCCATCCCGCCCCGCGAAGATCCCAGAGATGCGCTGGTCAGCAGGGATAATCTGGTCCTCGGCGCACTCCCACCCGGGTCGACGGTCGGGACCTCGGCCCCGCGACGGGCGGCGCAGCTTAGAGCATTGGGTCTCGGTTTGGAAATCCGCCCCCTACGAGGCAACCTAGATTCTCGGTTGGGCAAAGTCGCCAGTGGCGAACTCGATGCAGTCGTGGTCGCTCGCGCCGGTCTCGTCCGTATCGGACGTGCCGACGAGGTCACCGAGTCGTTTGATCCGGTGGTCTTGCTACCGGCTCCGGCGCAGGGTGCTTTGGCTGTGGAGTGCCGCTCCGACGATGCCCAACTGGTGAGAGTACTCGCCGAGTTGGACGACGAGTCCACCCGTGCGGCGATCGACGCCGAGCGGGCTGTGCTTGCGGCTCTGGAAGCCGGATGCACCGCCCCGATCGGAGCGATTGCCGAGGTGGTGGAGTCGATCGACGACGACGGGCGCATCTTCGCCGAACTGTCGCTTCGTGCGGCGGTGGCGGCCGAGGACGGATCCGATGTGATCCGGGCTTCGGTGGTGGGACCGGTCGATCGTGCGGCTCAACTCGGTGCGGATCTCGCCGCCGAACTGCTGGAACTGGGAGCGGGCGACCTCGTCGACTCTCCCTAGTTCCAGAAGGAACTGCAGCCCTCGAGGCGAGGGCAGGAGAGTGCGAACGCATGAGCCGTACGACAACCAAGGCACATCCGGGACGAATTTTGCCTGCGCCGGGAGCGAAGCGAGCGGGCAGAATCCTCTTCGTGGGGTCGGGCCCCGGGGATCCCGAGCTGCTCACTGTGCGGGCGCGGACCGTCATAGCGAACGCGACGACGGCCTACATCGACCCGGACGTTCCCGCCGCGGTGGTGAACCTGATCGGCAGCGCACACCGCGAGGAGCCGGCCGCCGACAACCGTCGGGCCAAGTCTCCGCTCCCTGAGGTGCGAGCGGAGCGAGCCTCGAAGGGCGCCGATAGCACCGACACGGAGAACAGCACCGCGCCGGTCGACAGCGACGAGACCACCGACGACGCGGATGCGATCGTCCACCCGGCCCTCGGTGATCCCACCGAGGTCGCCAAGACCCTGGTCGCCGCTGCCAAGGCCGGCGACGACGTGGTCCGTGTGGTCTCCGGCGATCCGCTGACCACCGATTCCGTGCTCACCGAGGTCAACGCCGTCGCCCGCACCTCGATCGCGTTCGAGGTGCTCCCCGGCCTGCCCGCGGCATCCGTGGTGCCCAGCTACGCCGGTATGCCGCTCGGCTCCACCCACACCGAGGCCGACGTGCGCGGCGAGGTCGACTGGGCCGCACTGGCAGCCGCCCCCGGTCCGCTGGTGCTGCACGCGACCTCCGGCCATCTCGCCGAGACCGCGAGCGCGCTGACCGAGCAGGGTCTGGCCGCCCAGACGCCGGTCGCCATCACGATCAACGGCACCACCTGCCAGCAGCGCACCATCGAGGCGACGCTTGCGACGCTCAACGAGCAGGGCAACGCGCTGACCGGTCCGCTGATCCTCACCATCGGCAAGGTCGTCGCCTCGCGCGGCAAGCTGTCGTGGTGGGAGTCGCGGGCGCTCTACGGCTGGACCGTCCTGGTGCCGCGCACCAAGGACCAGGCCGGCGACATGAGTGACCGTCTCGTCAGCCACGGCGCGGTCCCGAAGGAAGTCCCGACCATCGCCGTCGAACCGCCGCGCAGCCCCGCGCAGATGGAAAGGGCCGTCAAGGGTTTGGTCGACGGCCGCTACCAGTGGGTGGTGTTCACCTCCACCAACGCGGTCAAGGCCGTGTGGGAGAAGTTCGCCGAGTTCGGGCTCGACGCCCGGGCGTTCTCCGGCGTCAAGATCGCCTGTGTCGGTGAGGCAACCGCCGAGCGGGTGCGTTCCTTCGGCATCAACCCGGAGCTGGTTCCGTCGGGTGAGCAGAGCTCGCTCGGCCTGCTCGACGAGTTCCCGCCGTACGACGACGTCTTCGACCCGGTGAACCGAATCCTGTTGCCGCGAGCCGACATCGCCACCGAAACCCTCTCCGAAGGCCTGCGTGAACGCGGCTGGGAGATCGACGACGTCACCGCCTACCGCACCGTGCGCGCGGCCCCGCCGCCCGCGCAGACGCGCGAGATGATCAAGACCGGCGGCTTCGACGCGGTGTGCTTCACCTCGAGCTCCACCGTCCGCAACCTGGTCGGTATCGCCGGAAAGCCGCACGCGCGCACCATCGTTGCCTGCATCGGACCCAAGACCGCCGAGACCGCAACCGAATTCGGTCTGCGGGTGGACGTGCAGCCGGAGACGGCGTCGATCCCCGACCTCGTCGACGCACTCGCCGAACACGCCGCGCGTCTGCGTGCCGAAGGCGCACTGCCGCCGCCGCGCAAGAAGTCGCGACGGTCGCGGTCGTAGTAGCCGCTCCCTGAGGTGCGAGGAGCGCTAGCGACGAGACGACCACCGGTCCCTGAGGTGCGAGGAGCGCTAGCGACGAGCCTCGAAGGGCCGGCAACACAACAGCAAGGAGGCGTCATGGCACCGGTGATCCGCCCGCGGCGGTTGCGCACCAGCGCGGCCATGCGTCGACTGGTGGCCGAGACCACCTTGGCGCCAAGGCAACTGGTGTTGCCGATGTTCGTCGCCGACGGCCTCGACGAGCCACGTGAGATCTCGTCGATGCCCGGCGTCGTCCAGCACACCTTCGACTCGCTGCGCAAGGCGGCCGACGAGGCCGTTCGCGCCGGGGTCGGTGGCCTGATGCTCTTCGGGGTGCCCGCGACTGCTGACAAGGACGCCACCGGGACGGGCGCCGACGCCGACGACGGAGTCCTCAACCGCGCGTTGCGCGTCCTCTCCGACGACCTGGGCGACGACACCGTCCTGATGGCCGACACCTGCCTCGACGAGTTCACCGACCACGGGCACTGCGGCGTCGTGGATGCGCGGGGTCGGGTCGACAACGACGCGACCCTGGAACGCTACGTCTCGATGTCGTTGGCGCAGGCGCGAAGTGGTGCGCATCTGCTGGGACCGAGCGGCATGATGGACGGCCAGGTCGGCGCCATCCGCGCCGCGCTCGACGACGCCGGCTTCGCCGACACCGGCATCCTCGCCTATGCGGCCAAGTACGCGTCGGCTTTCTACGGTCCGTTCCGGGAGGCCGTCGGCTCCAGTCTCCAAGGCGATCGTCGGACCTACCAACAGGATTCGGCGAATCGGATCGAGGCCCTGCGCGAGGTGCGGCTCGACCTGGACGAGGGCGCCGACATCGTCATGGTGAAACCGGCGATGAGCTACCTCGACATCGTGCGCGACGTCGCCGAGATCGCCGACGTCCCGGTGGCCGCCTACCAGATCAGCGGCGAGTACTCGATGATCACCGCCGCCGCCGAACGCGGCTGGATCGACCGCGACGCCGCGATCCTCGAGTCACTCACATCGATTCGCCGCGCCGGAGCGTCGATCATCCTCACCTACTGGGCTGCCGAGGTGGCAGCTCGCCTGGGCTGAGCGCAACTTCTTGGGACCGCAACTGAAACGGTCGCCGTGATGTGTCTCCGAGGGCAATATGCCCTCGGTGGCCCCTGAGGAGGACCGTTTTGGACGGCTATCCTCTTCTCGCCGCCGACGACCTTCTTGCTGGCCCATGATCGTCGGCAAGGCCGGCGCCGGCGCCGGTCAGCGCCGTACGAAGGTGAGCAGCGCGCCACCCGCGGCGATCACTAGGCAGCCGACGACCGCGACGTATACGCCTGCCCCCGACGCGGAGATGCCGTCGGGAACCACCGCCAACGACACCAATGCTCCGCTGAGCGCCGACAGGACGGTCACCATCGCGACCGGACGCGTCTCGTCGATCGTCCGCCCGCAGACCAGGCCGACGACGATCGTCACCACCAACACGACCGCCAGCACCGGCAACAGATGCAAGAGACTCAAGTCGACGTCGTACCCGGATTCGCTCGCACCGCCCCACCCGGTGATGGCGACCGACGCGTCGACGTCGGGTCGATACCAGACCAGACCGTAGGAGATGGCGACCAGCAGGGCCCCCGCGGCGGCGACCACAGCACCCGGGGTGCGCCACAGGGGCCGTGCCGATGGGTGGAGAAAGCCGGGCGTGGTTACCTCATCGGACCGACGATCCGTCTGTGTCATGGCCGGTCCCTCGCTCCCTGGTGCTACCCGGATGACCTGGTCGATTGGCCGAGTCAAACACGCGGCGGATCGGCTGTCGACGCGGAGACCGCACCCGGGCGCCAAGACAGACCGAACGAATGACAGTGCGAAGCCGCATCCTCCCAGGTTGCGCACAGGTGCCGTTCATTACCCTGGTGGCATGTCTGCACCGTTCGACCCGACGTCCGGGGGGTCTGCCGGGCCGGGGGACTCCGGTGCGCCGGTTCGTCCGAAGCTGCCCGACTCCATCAAGATCGCGTCCGAATTGTGGATCGTCGTGGTCCTGGGGCAGATCGTCGCGTTCTTCGCCCAGTCCTCGGCACTCGCGAAGTCGATTCGCGACTCGGTGCACGAGGGGTCGGCGGGTGTCCCGGCCGACCAACTCGAATTCATGACGTCGACCGGCTTCATCGTCGCCCTTCTGATCGGGGTGGCCGTGGTGCTCTCCGTGCTGCCGCTCGTCTTTGTCTTCTTCACCCGTCGTGGCCACGGATGGGCGCGGGTGATCGCGTCGGCGATGGGCGTGTACGTCACGGTCGACCTGCTCTTGGCCTTCTTCTCCGACCGCGACCCGGTCTGGTCCATGGTGCCGACGGTGATCAGCGGCGTCGCCGCCATCGGGGCGACGATCCTGTTGATGCGCCCGGAATCGGACAAGTACTGCCGCGCGATGGCCGAGTTCCGCAAACCGCGACCGGTCCTCGGGCCACCGAGTCCGTATCCCTATCCCTATCCGCCGGCCGGGTACTCACCCCAGCCCCCGTACCCACCCCAGTACGGCCCGGGACCTCCGCAACCGCAGGTGCCACCGCAGACACCGCCGTATGGTGACGGAGGACCTGTCACCCGGGACGATCAATCGGCATCCGATCACGACGTGGCCGGCCGCGATAACAGGGCGAGCGAAGCGACGGGGAATTACTCCAGGGCGAGCGAAGCGACGGGGAACCAGACAGACGAAGGACGGCGAGCAAGTGACCAATCCTGATCCGGCACAACGACCCAAACTCGTGGTCTGGGCCTACCGGTGCTGGGTGACCGGCGGTGCGTTGCTGGTTCTGCTCGGTGTCGGTTTCGTCATCCTCGGTGCGGTGTCGTCGATGTCGACGCTGGGACCGGTGGCCGTCGGCGTGCTCGTCGCGATCGTCGGTGTCGCCGACATCCTGATGGGGTCCAAAGCGTTTGTCGGTGATGCGCGTTGGCGGTCGTCGCTGGCCGCGTTGACCCTCGTGGTGGTCGCGATGCTGCTGGTCATCAGCTTCCTCGCGCCGCTTCTCGCGTTCGCACTCCTGGCCGGCATCATTGCGCTGTTCGGGTCGCTGCTCGCGTACCGGCCGGAGTCGGAGTCCTGGTACACCGGCGAGCCGATCCCGGAGCCCGTCAAGAAGAACCTGCAGAAGAAGCCGCGGCGGAAGAGCGCGTGAGCGACGCCGAGCCCGACGATCGGGCCGAGGACGAGAACGAGGACCCGGGGGACGTGCTCTTCTACGAGCCCGGCGGCAGTTGGTGGGTGGTGTCGATCGGCCCGTTGTTGGTGATCGCGGTCCTGGTTCTCGAGATCACCGGACCGGGCAGCGTGCACTGGCCGGTGCTGCTCATCTTCCTGGTGATCCTGGTCGGCTTCTCGATGGTTCAGGTCACCGCCGCCCGACGCCACGTCAGCGTCGAACTCACCGAGACGACACTCCGACAGGGTGCACAAACCATCCGTCTCGACGACATCGCCAAGATCTACCCGCCCAACCACGGCGCGGTGCCCGAGGACTGGGAGAGCGCCCCGGCACTTGGCGAACTGCACGGCGTGCCGCGGCGCCGCAAGGGTGTCGGCGTGAAACTGAAGTCCGGGACGGTGAACCAGGCTTGGGCGCGCAACGTCGATCGCTTTCGCTCCGAACTGAACGATGCGCATACCGCCGTGCGGCTGGGCATTCCGCCCAAGGGGAGTTCCGACGACTGACCCGACGACTTTGGCTGGCTGTCCACTCATCCGTTTGAAGTTGGGTCCGGATTCCGGACCCAACTTCAAGCCGATCGTCCGGCGCCTTGGCGCCGTCGCCTCAGCCGTGCTCGAGCATCGGTGCGGCGAGGAGGCTTTCCGGAATGCCGAAGGCGTCCACCAGGGTTCGGGCGTGTGGTCGGAGTTCCTGGCACAGGGTGTTCACGCCCCGCCGGATCGCCTTGGCCCGCTCCACCGAGATGTGCCGGTGCATGAGGAACCAGCCCATGTCCTCTTCGAGGGCGGAGTAGACGAACAGGTCGCACACCTTGCCGAGGAGCTCAGCCGCCGACCGTGAGTCGCAGTCGTTGATCGCCTCGATAAAGGCCTCGAGCACAACGCGTTCGGTGTGTGCCTGCCCGACCTTCAGCAGATGATCTTGCGCGTTGTTGAACACCTCGAACGCGTCGTTGTCGTCGTCGAGGGCCCTACGCAAACGCTGCGCGCACGTGCGAATGAGGTGATCTTCGCGGTTGCGGAACAACCGGATCTGCGTGCCGCGGTTGGTGAGATTCGACTTCTCGGTGTCCTCGTCGGAACTCTCCAGCAGGGTTTGCACCACCTGCCGGACCGCGGTTT
Organism: Gordonia sp. NPDC003422; assembly: GCF_053588675.1. Lineage (NCBI taxonomy): Bacteria > Bacillati > Actinomycetota > Actinomycetes > Mycobacteriales > Gordoniaceae > Gordonia > Gordonia sp. NPDC003422. The sequence goes on along the minus strand of NZ_JBSFQL010000005.1, from coordinate 45,711 downwards.
TCTCGACCACCACGTCGCGCGCCATCCCGACCACGAACCGTACCCAGCCGCCCGCCGAAAGTCCCTGCACGTCATCGGAATACGATGACAACAACTCCTTGGCGACGAGCTGCGTCATCACCGTGTTGTCGCCCTCGAACGTGGTGAAAACGTCGATGTCGCCGCGGATGATCGACAGCTGGTTTTCGTCGAGATAGCCCGCTCCACCACAGGCTTCGCGACTGACGTTCACGGCGTTCGACGCATGCCAGGTGGCATACGCCTTCAGCCCGGCGGCGTCGGACTCGAGTTGACGCTGCCGCCCGGCATCCGAATCGTCGGGCGAGTTGCTCTGCACCTCGTGCAACTCGGCCACGATCTCGTTCTGCGCAAACGCGATCGCGTAGGATTTCGCTATGAGCGGCAACAACTTTCGCTGATGGCCGAGGTAGTCCATGACGATGATCTCGTCGGTCTCCTCGGGTGCCTCGAACTGCTTGCGGATCAGGCCGTAGCGCGTCGCCATGGTCAGGGCCTTGCGCCCCGCGGCGCCGGCCGTCGCGGCGACGCTCACGCGTCCGCGGATCAGGGTGCCGAGCATCGTGAAGAAGCGCCGGTTGGGGTTCTCGATCGGCGACGTGTACGTGCCGTCGGCCTCGACATCGGCGTACCGATTGAGCAGATTCTCCGCGGGGATGCGCACGTTGTCGAAGACGATGCGCCCGTTGTCCACACCGGCCAGGCCGCCCTTGTAGCCGCAGTCGCTGGTGGTGATCCCCGGCCGGTCGTTGCCGTCCTCGTCGCGGATCTCGACCACAAAGCAGTGCACGCCTTTGCTTTCCGGCTCCTCACCCGGGCCCGCGGTGATGAGTTGCGCGAACACTGCGGCGTATCGCGCATGCAGGGCGGCGCCGCCGATGTAGTCCTTGCGCGCGGCCGCCTTGGTCGAGTGGATGACGAACTCGCGGGTGTCGCGGTCGTAGGTTGCGGTGGTGTCAAGTGCCTGGACGTTGGAGCCGTGCCCGGTCTCGGTCATGGCGAAGCAGCCGAGAACGTCGAGATCGATGATTCCCTTGACGTAGCGCTCGTGATGCCTTGCGGTGCCCAGGTTTTCGACCGCCCCGCCGAACAGGCCCCATTGCACGCCGGCCTTCACCATCAGCGACAGGTCGGCATAGCCGAGCATCTCGATCGCCGTGATCGACGCGCCGACGTCGCCGGTCCCGCCATGATCCGACGCGAAACCGGCCGACGCGAACCCCTGACCCGACAGTTCCTTCAGTTCTTCGAGCATCCGTGTCCGCGCCTCGTCGAGCGTGCGCGACGGATCGGGGAGCAGATCGGCCCGGTCGGAACGCTCACGCACCATGTCGCGGGTGGACCGCCACCGCCCGTCGAGTGCGTACCGTAGGTTCTCCACCAGTAGGGCGCGTTCGTCGGCCGACAGATCGTCGTCGGGAGAAACCGTGGCTACATCGTTCGGAACGTCGGCGTCGTCGGGTGTGGCGGTTTCGGTAGGCATGCTCATGACCCCACGTTACGTATGGCGTGCCTGCCGCGTGGCAACCTTCAGGGCAGAAGTCCCTGACGTCGTGCTTCGACCACCGCCGCGCGCCGGTTGTGCACGCCGAGCTTCCCCATCAGATTGCGCACGTAGGCCTTGACCGTCTCCGGCGCAAGACCCAGGCGGTCGGCGATCTCACGGTTGGGGCACCCAAGAGACAGGTGCGCCAGAACGTCACGTTCCCGTGCGGACAGTTGGGCGGCGGCGGGATTGGTTTCACCGAGTCCGGCGAGCCGAAGCTCGATCCCGCGCAGCCGCTCGGCGAGGGCGGGGTCGGTGGTCGACTCCGCGATCGACCGCAGCTCCAGATAGCTCTCCACGATGCCCTCGGCGACCGCCGGTGCGACCGTCGGGCCCCGTTGACTCCGATCCTGCTCGATGAGCGCGACGCGGCGGTCGACCTCGTCTCGGATCTCGATCTCCCGCGCCAGCTGCGACGCGGCGTTCACCACGCGGGTGATCGCGGCGTCGCCGATCGGATCCGGGCTGCGCAACCCGCCGTAGAGCAGCGCCCTGGTCCGGCCTGCGACCACGGCCGGGGCGGCGACCAGCGACTGGATGCCTTCGGAGGCCACCTCGACGTCGTACTCGTGGGTGATCTCCGTCGAGTTGGCGTAGTCGACGACGGCGCCGGCACGACGCTCGTCGATGGCACGACCGCCCAGGCCACAGCGTGTGCTGATCACGAGATCGCGCAGGTTGCCCGTGCGGGTCCCGACAAATCCCGACAGGACCAGGTCGCGTCCCCGCACCACCCCACCGAAATGCACCGGAAGTTGCGTCGCCCGTTGTCCGGCCCGCAACGCGGCGCGCATCGCATCTTCGTCGCTGGGCCGCCACACGTCGTCGTGCATGGCGTCACCTCCGTGCCGATCACCCCCATTCGGGGGTAGTGATGCTTCCAGTGTGATCCATACCGTCGGACATGGACAGTTGTGACGGTCAGATCAAGAGCACAGGAGAGCAAGCATGTCGGCCCCTACCACCCAGCCCGCAAACGATGCCGACCGATCGGCTGTGTTCACGACCGGCGACTGGGGACTGGCAAACCGCTCGGAACTGAGTCCGCTGCGCTTCCTCGAACGCTCCGCCGCGGTGTTCGGCGACCGCGAGGCGATCGTCTACGGCGAGCGCACCTACAGCTACGCCGAGTTCGCCGACGAGGTGCAGCGGCTCGCTCGCGTGCTGCGGGCCACGATCGCGCCCGGCGACCGCGTCGCCTACCTGACGCCGAACATCCCCGAGATGCTGATCGCGCACTTCGCCGTGCCGTTGGCCGGTGGGGTGCTCGTCGCGCTGAACTCGCGACTGGCCGGCCCGGAGTTGGTGTACATCCTCAACCATTCCGGGGCCACGGCCCTCTACTTCGACGCCGAGTTCCGCCACACGGTTGCCGCCATCGCCGGTCAGTTGCCGGAGCTCGCCACGGTCATCGAGATCACCGACCCCGAGTTCGGTCCGACGCCGGGCCCCGTCGACGCGTCGGGCATCCCCGGTCTCGTCGCCTACGCGGATCATCTTGCGGCTGCCGACGACCTGGACCCGACACCGCTGCCGTGGACGGTCGGCGACGAGAACACCGTGATCTCGATCAACTACACCTCGGGCACCACCGGAAAACCCAAGGGCGTCATGTACACCCACCGCGGTGCCTACCTCAATTCGTTCGGTGAGACCTTCCACAACCAGTTCACCGGCACCACCCGCTACCTGTGGACGCTGCCGATGTTCCACTGCAACGGCTGGTGTACCCCGTGGGCGGTGACCGCCGCCGCTGGCACCCACATCTGTCTGCGCGCCGTCCGCGCCGACGCCGTGTGGGATGCCATCGACGATCTCGGCGCCACACATATGTGCGGTGCGCCGACCGTGTGCACGACGATCGTCGGATCGCCGCGTGCCCACCGCGTCGACCGGCCGTTGCGCATCACGACGGCCGGGGCGCCGCCGTCGCCGACGGTCATCGGCCATCTCGAGGCGATCGGGATCACCGTCGTCCACGTCTACGGACTGACCGAGGTGTACGGCCCGTACACGATCTGCGAGTACCAGCAGGCGTGGGACGACCTCGCGCCCGACGAGCGGGCCGCCAAACTGTCGCGGCAGGGTGTCGGGATGCTGCAGGCCGAGAATGCGCGCGTCGTCGAACGCGATCGGGTGCCGCTCGTCGATGTTGCGGCCGACGGCGAGACTATGGGCGAGATCGTGCTGCGGGGCAACAACGTGATGGCGGGGTATTTCCAGAATCCGGAGGCCACCGCCGAGGCGTTCGCGGGTGGTTGGTTCCATTCCGGCGATCTCGGCGTCATGCATCCCGACGGCTACATCCAGCTCAAGGACCGTGCCAAGGACATCATCATCTCCGGTGGTGAGAACATCTCGACGGTCGAGGTCGAACAGGCACTGGTGAGCCATGACGCGGTGCTCGACGTCGCCGTCATCGGCGTCCCCGACGAGAAGTGGGGCGAGCGACCGAGAGCGTATGTGCTTGTGCGGCAGGGAGAATCGCTGTCCAAGGACGATCTGATCGCACACGCCCGGCGACTGCTGGCCGGCTACAAGGTTCCGCGCGACATCGTCTTCGCCGAGGATCTGCCACGCACACCCACTGGGAAGGTGCTCAAGTTCGAGCTGCGCCAGGAGGCCACCCAGAGCTGAGTCCGGACAGCGGCTCAGGTGTTGCGGTTCGTTCGTACGTGGTCGACGAAGCCGGGCGGCACCATGTCGGCCGGAATGGTCAGCACTGGTGTGCGGCCGTGACACAGATCGATCGCGGCGCGGGTTTCGCGGATCCTGGTGACGTCGGCGAGCGACACCGACGTCGCCACCGTGCCGTAGGTGGCTTCCACTCGATCGGGTGAGTACCGGACGTACAGTTGTGCCCCCACGGGCATCAGTCGCCGAAGGCGGGCGAACAGTTGCCAATACGAGGTCGCCAGCACACCGACGAAAACGACTGCGCCGATGACCGGAGCGGACACCAGGATTCCCGCGCCTTCGGCATCGTCGATGATCGCCCACGCGACGAGGATCGCCACGGCGACCACGCACAGCACCAGCGACGAACCGGTGAACGTCGCGCGGACGAGGCGCATCGGCAGCCCCCGGTCGGCGACCATCGTCGCCACCGTCGTACCGTCGGCGTCGTTGACGATCCGCGCCGAGCCTGGCCCGTCGACACCGGCGTGTTCGGCACCGGACCCTTGAGCCCCGGCGTCGCCCGGCCGATGAACCGCCCTGATCTCCCGATGCCGTTGCACGATGCCCTCGGCCACCTCGTTTGGGACCAATTCGCGGGGAATGATCAGGACCGGTTGCCCGGCAACGAATGCCACGAGATGGGTTCGGCTCACCCGGATGCGGTCGAGTTCGGACAAGCGCAACCGCGTGTGGATGCCGTCGGCGCCATAACCGATCCAGTCGGCGCCGAACTCCGAGGTGAGCAGCGTGCCGTCGGGAATCAGCGTGCGCACTTGGCGGAGCGTCATCCACCACATCAGGACCAGCATCGGGAGGGTGATGACGCCGCCCACGATGACGCCGAGAACCATGGCCAGCGCCCAGTCGAGCAGGGTGTCGAAACCAGGGGAATTCCCGAGGGCGACGGTGGAAAGACTCAGGATCAAACCCGCCACGACGATGGCCGGAATCAGCCAGCGCGCCCGGCGGGCGACGGTGTGGGTCGCGAGGCGTCGGGCGACCGAACGGTCGGCGATCATCGAGGTCTGGACCCCGCCGTCGGGCAGAATCGAATGGGGATGCGGAACAACCATTTTCGGTGGGCCTCGGCGCACTGGTGAACGCGGCTCGGGACGTGACGAGTCGGCACCCCCGAACCGAACCGCCCGGGTTCGGGCGATACAGCGACTCAGCGTAATGGATGACCGATCTGACCCGTCTTCGACGATGGTCAGGCCGCCGCAGGCAATACTGGGTGACATGGCACCGAGTGACGCGGACTTTCGGACGCTGGTCGTGGCGGAGTCGATTCGGTTGTTCTCCGAGGGCGGCTACGAGTCGACGACGGTCGAGCAGATCGCGGCCGCCGCGGGCATCTCGCGGCGCACGTTCTTTCGGCAGTTCGGGTCCAAGGAAGACGTTATCTTCGCCGATCACGAGGCGCTGTTGACGCAGGTCGACGAGTACCTTGCCGCCGTCGTCGACGATCCGTGGTCGGCCGTGTGCACCGCCGCCGAGCTGGTTTTCGCGCATTTCTCGGGCGATCGGACGCTCGCGCTGCGGCGTCTGCAGGTGGTACAGGAGGTGCCGGCGCTGCGCGATCGCGAGCTCGTTACCACCTACCGCTACCAGCGGTTGTTCGAGGACTTCCTGCGCAACCGCAGGCCCGACGAGCCGCCGGTGCGCGTCGTCGCCTATGTGTCCGCGGTGACCGCGGCCCACAACTACCTGCTCCGACGCATGATCCGCGGCGACGCCGACGCCACCGCCGAACGGCTGCGCAGTGAACTCGCGCGCGTGCGGGCGGCACTCGGTGCCGGTGCGGCCCCGACCGTCGAGACTCCTGCCGACGCGGTGGTCAGCGTCGTCACCTATCCGGCCGGCACCCCCGTCGCCGACATCGCGCGTCGAGTCGCCGAACAACTGGGCGAGGCAGGGCCCGGTAACGGACAATCGGAGTAGGCCACATCAGATTGACATGGCACTGAGTGCCGTGATGAACTGGACTTATCCAACGTTTGGCACGCAGTGCCGTGAGGAGTCGACTCATGGGATTCGGAAATCCTGATTTCAACGTCTTCGAGCTGCCGGAGGAGCACGTCGCGCTGCGCGAGGCTATCCGCGCGCTCTCCGAGAAGGAGATCGAGCCGCACGCCGCCGCTGTCGACGAAGAGGCGCGGTTCCCGCAGGAGGCCCTCGACGCGCTGGTCGCGTCGGGCTTCAACGCGATCCACGTCCCCGACGAGTACGAGGGTCAGGGCGCCGACTCCGTCGCTGCCTGCATCGTCATCGAAGAGGTCGCGCGGGTGTGCGCGTCGTCGTCGTTGATCCCGGCGGTCAACAAGCTCGGGACCATGGGTCTCATCCTGAACGGCTCCGACGAGCTCAAGGCGCAGGTGCTGCCGTCGATCGCGTCGGGCGAGGCGATGGCGTCGTACGCGCTGTCGGAGCGCGAGGCCGGCTCCGACGCCGCGGGCATGAAGACCCGCGCCCGCAAGGACGGCAACAACTGGGTGCTCAACGGCTCCAAGTGCTGGATCACCAACGGCGGCAAGTCATCCTGGTACACCGTCATGGCGGTCACCGACCCGGAGCGCAAGGCCAACGGCATCTCCGCGTTCATGGTGCACAAGGATGATCCCGGCTTCACCGTCGGGCCGCTGGAAAAGAAGCTGGGCATCAAGGGATCTCCGACCGCCGAACTCTACTTCGAGGACTGCACCATCCCCGAGGATCGCATCATCGGCGACGAGGGCACCGGCTTCAAGACCGCGCTGCAGACCCTCGACCACACCCGCCCGACCATCGGCGCGCAGGCCGTCGGCATCGCGCAGGGCGCCCTCGACAAAGCCATCGAATACGTCAAGGACCGCAAGCAGTTCGGCAAGCCGATCAGCACGTTCCAGGGTGTCGAGTTCATGATCGCCGACATGGCGATGAAGGTCGAGGCGGCCCGCCTCATGGTCTACACCTCGGCCGCTCGCGCCGAGCGTGGCGAGAAGAACCTCGGGTTCATCAGCTCGGCGTCGAAGTGCTTCGCCTCCGACGTCGCGATGGAAGTCACCACGGACGCCGTGCAGCTCTTCGGTGGCGCCGGCTACACCCGCGACTTCCCGGTCGAGCGCATGATGCGCGACGCCAAGATCACCCAGATCTACGAGGGCACCAACCAGATCCAGCGCGTCGTCATGTCGCGCGCGTTGCTGCGCTGAGCGTTCGACGCAGAAACCTCACTTCTCGTCAGAAACCTCACCTCTCGTTAGAAACCGTAGTCTCGGAGGCGGTTTCCAGCGAGGGGTGAGGTTTCTCGTTGGTGTCCACGTTCTTCAGCATTGCTGTGATGCGGGCAATCAGCCGTGCGGGCGGATCGACATCCCTCCACTTCCAGTGGATCTGGCGGTAGTTCAACTCGGTGATGGCTTCGGACCTGCCCTTCTCATACAAGAGTCGGTCTCTGCCGTCTTCGCCGTTGTATTTCTTATACCCGTCGCATTCGCCCACAAGACCGTGCTTGCGCCACAGGAAATCGACCCGTGCGATCCACTCACCGAAGATGTTGAACAGATCCACTTGCAGTTCGGGCATCGGCAGGCCGGCGTCGACAAACGTCATGCGGCTCCGTGTTTCCAGAACCGACTCCGCCTTTCCGTTGAGTGAGCCCACGACCCGTCTGGCCGCAGCGACGCCCGACATTCCTTCGAGGAGATCGAGTTCGTCCTCGAGTTCGGTTGTGGTGCAGAGGTCGTTGTGCAACGCGGCGTCGCCGACCGCGATCGCTGCGATCCGGTCGGACGAGCGGGCGATGTCCACGACCACCCGGGCGGGTGAGGACACTGTGATGCCGTCATGGACCACGGTCGATGTAGGGCGACGATCCGAGATGACCTTGACCAGCGACGATGTGCGTGATCGCGGGCGGTTGCTGCGTTCGGTGAACACCACGTGACTGGTATCGAGTCCCCACACCGGCAGTCCGAGGACCGCCGCCGCCGAGACGTCAGCGAGTGCCCGCTCAGTCTTGCCTGAACGGCGGAATACGGCGGAGGCGAGTTCGCGGTGCCGTTGCTCGGGCGTGCCGTCGAGAGCGCTTGTGCAGATGAGGATCCCGGATGCGAGTTGCGTGAGTGTCCCACTGCGAATTGCGGTCCGAATCTCGTGGTCGGCAAAACCCTTCGCCAGGAGTTGGGCGCGTGTGGCTGCGCTGGTGAGAGCATCGATACTGTTCATGCAGGTTTAGACGCACCAGAGTGAGTTTCGGTTGCATGCGGCGTGTCGCGTTTTCAGAAACCGCGTGTCGCGTCAGCCACCTCGCGATCGGCAGCGGTTTCTGACCAGAAATGAGGTTTCTGACCAGAAGTGAGGTTCCGGCGAACCTCAGGCGTACGCCGCCCGAAACTCGATGCGTGCGTGCTGTTTCCGCGCAGCTGCGCGGAAGTCGCCGAGGGCGCGGCCCATGTGGAAGCCGTTGGTGACGATGACCGCACCGTTGGCGCCCATCGCCTTCAGCATGCCGACGGTGTTCGACGCGTTCTGCACGGTGGAGGTCGAACGGCCTTCATTCACCATCTGCCACATGGGAATTCCGCGTCGGATGAGCCCGAGGTTCATGAACTGTGCCTCCGATACCGGCAGCCACCAGGTGTTGCCGCCGGAGACGATCATCCGGTTGAACGGATGCTGTTTGGCCATCCGTGCCGCGACGTTGAGACGACGGTCGAGGATGGCCGGCGTCTGTCCGTAGGTGCCCATCTTGGCGCCGAGTACGACGATGTAGCGCGTGGCGATGCCCTGCCAGAGGAAGATGCTGTTCGGCGTGAGCAGGTCGCTGCTGCCGAGGTCCACGCTCCCGAGATCGGTGCTGACCGGTGCCGCCTTCGCCGGGGCATCGGTGAGTACTCCAGCGCCGGTGACGAGAGCGGTGGAGAGGGCGACTGCGGACACGAGGTTTCGAACACGCATGACGACGAGTGTACGGAAGTTACTGGTGAGGTCAATGTGACCAAAGTGACGATCGGATCAAGGGTCGATAAACCCTCATGTGAGAGCGACGTACTTCACCGAAAGGTACTCTTCGATACCCTCGGAACCGCCTTCGCGTCCGATGCCGGACTGTTTGACGCCGCCGAAAGGTGCTGCCGCGTCGGAGATCACGCCGCGGTTGACACCGACCATCCCGGAGTCGAGTGCCTGCGCGACACGCATGCAGCGGTCGAGTTCGCGGCTGTAGAAGTACGCGGCGAGGCCGTACTCGGTGGAGTTGGCCGCCGCGATCCCGTCGTCCTCGCTCGCGAATGTGCTGATCACCGCGACCGGACCGAAGATCTCACCGCGAGTGACGGGAGCGTAGGGGTCCACCTGGTCGAGAACCGTTGCCGGATAGAAGAATCCGGGGCCATCGGGGCGTTCTCCGCCGGTGCGAACCCGGGCGCCGTCGGCGATCGCTCCCTCGACCGCCTCGGCGACCTTGTCGCGCTGGGAGGCGTTGACGAGCGGTCCGAGCGTGACCCCGTCGACATACCCGGGACCCATGCGCACCGCGGCCATCTTCTCGGTGAGTTTGGTGGTGAACTCGTCGGCGACGCCGGACTGCACGAGAAACCGGTTGGCGGCCGTGCACGCCTCGCCGCCGTTGCGCATCTTGGCCGCGAACGCACCCTCGACCGCTGCGTCGACATCCGCGTCGTCGAACACGAGGAACGGTGCGTTGCCGCCGAGTTCCATCGACGTCCGCTGGATACGTTCGGCAGCCTGCTCCAACAATCCTCGACCAACCGGCGTGGAACCGGTGAAGCTGATCTTGCGGATGCGGTCGTCCTCGATCAGCGCGGTGCTCACGCCGCGACTGTCGCTGGTCGGCAACACCGACAGCACACCCGGCGGAAGGCCCGCCTCCGCGAACGCCTCGGCCAACGCGAGCATGGTCAGCGGCGTCTCGTGCGCGGGTTTGACCAGCATGACGTTGCCCGCGGCCAGCGCCGGCGCGATCTTCCGCGTACCCATCGCCAGCGGAAAATTCCACGGCGTAATGGCCAGACACGGACCGACCGGCGCGTGACTGACCAGAATCCGGCCGTTGCCCGCCGGGGCCTGGGTGAAGCGACCGTTCACCCGGACCGCCTCCTCGGCGAACCAGCGCAAGAATTCGGTGCCGTACTTGGCCTCCGCGGCGCTGTCGGGCAGCGCGCGACCGAGTTCGGCCGTCATGAGCAGCGCGATGTCGTCGGCGCGATCGGTGAGCAGTTCAAAGGTGCGACGCAGGATTTCGCCACGCTCGCGCGGGGCGGTCGCGGCCCAGTCCTGAGCGGCCGCCGCCGCGGCGTCGAGAGCGGCGCGCGCATCCTCGACCCCGGCGTCGGCGACCGACACCAGTGGCTCCTCGGTCGCCGGGTCGTACACCGGGAAGGTCTTGCCCGACGCGGACGGAACCGACTTGCCGCCGATCCACAGGCCGGTGGGGACGCCGTCGAGCACGGCGCCGACGTCGAGAACATCGTTGTTGCTGGTTGCAGAATCACTCGAATCGGCCATGACCCCAGTGTGCCTCCCATCGGTACGGTGGGGCTCGTGATTGCCCGTCGAAACTGGTCGGTCGCAATGGCGGTGCTGGTCAGCGCCGTGTGCGTCCTCGCCAGCTGCAGCACGACCGACAACGCGAGCTCCCCCAGCAGTACGACGAGCGTCATCGACACCACGATCGATCAGGTCAATCTGGGCGACAGTTACAGCGCGGGCACCGGGGTCAGCCCGCTCGCGGCAGGGTCGCCGTTCCTATGTCAGCGGTCGTCGCGGAACTTCGCTCAGATCCTCACCGAGCGGCAGCACTACCGGCTGACCGACGTCAGCTGCGCCGGCGCCGACACCGCGGACTTGGCGAACGCCCAATACGACGGCGTCCCAGCGCAATTCGATGCCGTGACACCCGACACCGACCTGGTCACCATGATGATCGGCGGCAACGACAACGACACGTACTCCGGTTCGATCCGCGCCTGCCGCGACGTCGCGTCCAGCGATCCGTCCGGCTCGCCGTGCCGCGACCGCTACGGCGATTCGCTGGAGAAGCCGATCCTCACCACGACCTATCCGAGCCTGCTGACGGCGCTCCGGCAGGTGCAGCAGAAGGCGCCACACGCCCGGGTCGTCATCGTCGGCTATCCGTAGATTCTTCCGGCGACGGGCGGCTGCTATCCGACCATGCGAGTCGCCGCCGGCGACGTTCCCTACCTGCGTCATCTGCAGGCAACTCTCAACGACGCGATCCGACGCGCGGCCGCCCAGACCGGCGCCACCTACGTCGACATGGAAGCGGTGTCCGAGGGGCACGACGCCTGCGCGGGAAGTCATCGCTGGATCGAGCCGATGACCAGGAGCGGGCCTGGTGCCGTGCACCCGAACGCGCGCGGGCAGCAAGCGATCGCCGACCAGGTTGCCAGGTCGCTGGCCTGAGAAGCACCTGAACGATTTGGGTCACCCGGTGCCGTTTGGAACACTGGAGGCCGTGACCCGCACCGCCCCGACCGCCGAGACGTCAGCCGCTCTGTTCGCGCGCGCCGGGAAGGTCATCCCGGGCGGGGTCAACTCCCCGGTCCGCGCGTTTTCCGCGGTCGGCGGGACACCCCGATTCATCGCCCGCGCGCAGGGCTGCCACCTCTACGACGCCGACGGCGCCGACTACGTTGACCTGGTCTCTTCATGGGGTCCGATGATCCTGGGCCACGCCCATCCGGCGGTCGTCGAGGCCGTAGCGCGCGCGGCGGTCGGTGGCCTGTCCTTCGGCGCCCCGACCGAGGCCGAGGTGGAACTGGCCGAGGAGATCATCGACCGCGTCGACCCCGTGCAACGTGTCCGGCTGGTCAACTCGGGCACCGAGGCCACCATGTCGGCCATCCGCCTCGCACGCGGATTCACCGGCCGCAGCAAGATCATCAAGTTCGCGGGCTGTTATCACGGTCACGCCGACGCCCTGCTCGCCGACGCGGGGTCGGGAGTCGCGACCCTCGGCCTGCCGACGTCGCCGGGCGTCACCGGCGCCACCGCCCACGACACCATCGTCCTGCCTTACAACGACCTGAAAGCCGTCGCCAAGGCCTTCGAGGAGTTCGGCGACGAGATCGCCGCGGTCATCACCGAGGCCGCCGCCGGCAACATGGGTGCGGTCGCGCCGCGTGACGGATTCAACGCCGGCCTGCGTGAACTGACCGCCCGGCACGGGGCGCTACTGATCATCGACGAGGTCATGACCGGATTCCGGGTGAGCCCCGCCGGCTGGTACGGCCTCGAAGGCGTCGCAGGCGACCTCTACACCTTCGGCAAGGTGATGAGCGGCGGGCTACCTGCCGCCGCATTCGGGGGTCGCGCCGACGTCATGGAACGCCTCGCGCCGACCGGTCCCGTCTATCAGGCGGGCACCCTGTCAGGGAACCCAGTGGCCGTGGCCGCCGGACTGGCGACCCTGCGCAACGCCGACGTCGACGTCTACGCCGCCCTCGACGCCAACGCCGACCGACTCGGTGAACTCTTCACCGGCGCCCTCACGTCTGCGGGGGTTTCCCACCGCGTGCAGCGTGCGGGCAGCCTGATCAGTATCTTCTTCACCGACGACCCCGACACCGAGATCGTCGACTACGCGGGCGTCAAGGCCACCGACACCTGGCGGTTCGCGCCGTTCTTCCACGCGCTCCTCGACCGGGGCGTGTACGCACCGCCGAGTGCCTTCGAGGCGTGGTTCGTCTCGGCCGCACTCGGCGACGACGCTTTTTCACGAATCGCCGACGCGCTTCCTGCCGCTGCCGAAGCGGCAGGCGCGGCCCGCCGACCGGGGGAGACCGACTGATGCACACGATCGTCCACATGATGCGCCACGGTGAGGTGCACAATCCCGACGGCATCCTCTACGGACGGCTGCCCGGATTCCGGCTGTCGACCACGGGCCGGGTGCAGGCCCGCAAAGTCGCCGACACCCTCGCCGACCACGACGTCACCGCCGTGTTCGCGTCGCCGCTGCAGCGTGCGCAGGAGACCGCGACACCGATCGCGGCCGCGCACGGACTGCCGATCTTCACCAACGACGACCTCATCGAGGCCGACAACGTCTTCGAGGGACTCAAGGTGTCCGTCGGCGACGGCGCGTTGTCGAAGCCGCGGCACTGGCCCAAGATGCGCGACCCGTTCACCCCGTCGTGGGGCGAGCCGTACATCCAGTTGGCCCACCGCATGCTCGCCGCCGCCAACAAGGCGCGCGACGCGGCCAAGGGCCACGAGGCCATCTGTGTCAGCCATCAGCTGCCCGTGTACACGCTGCGCCGCTTCCTGGAAGGCCAGCGACTCTGGCACGACCCGCGTCGTCGGCAGTGTTCGCTCGCGTCGCTGACCAGCCTGATCTACGAGGACGACGCGCTCGTCGACATCATCTATTCCGAACCGGCCGGGGCATCCGACCCGCTGGTGACCGGGGCCTGACCCGGAACAACAGCGAATGACGGCGGTTAAAGTGAGCAGTGTTCAGACCAGTCGGCGATACCGCCGCGTGGCGATCCTGGCTCTCCTGCTCGCCGCTGTCGTCGGCTTCGCCGGGGCGTGTAGCACCGGCGACGACGCGGTCGCGCAGGGTGACACCTTCCAATTCGTCTCGCCCGGCGGCAAAACCGTCATCACCTACGACCCCGACGACCGCAAGCCGATCGGCCCGGTCTCCGGCGAGGACCTCCTCACCGGGCAGCCACTGTCGATCACCGACCCGCGCTATGCCGGCAAGGTCGTGGTGATCAACGCGTGGGCGTCGTGGTGCGGTCCGTGCCGCGGCGAGTCCGACGACCTCGAGCAGGTCTACGAGCAGTTCAAAGCGCAGGGCGTCGACTTCCTCGGCCTCAACATGCGCGACGACCGGCAGTCCGCGCAGGACTTCGTCGGCGACCGCAAGGTCGGATATCCGTCGATCTACGACTACGCCGGAGCCACCGTCGGCGACCTCGGCATCCCGCTGCCGGTGCTGCCGGTGACCGTGGTCCTCGACCGGCAACACCGGCCGGCCGCGGTCTTCATCAAATCCATCACCGCCGAGGAACTCGGTGCCGCGGTGGCGCGAGTGGTCGCCGAGACCTCGGGTCCGGTGGCCGGATGACCACCCTCGCGCTGATGGCGGCGCAACCGCAGGCCGCGGTGGGGGAGAGCTTCCAGAACACCGTGCTCAGCGGACCGCTGCTCCTTGCGTTGGCCGCCTGCCTGGTGGCCGGCCTGGTCTCGTTCGCCTCGCCGTGCGTCGTGCCGCTCGTCCCGGGCTACCTGTCTTATCTCGCCGGGCTGGTCGGGGCGGAGGCCCCGGCGGTGACGGCCGACGAACCGGCCAAACGTGGACGGCATCGTGTGGCGATGGCGGCGGCAATGTTCGTCGCCGGGTTCACTGCCGTCTTCGTCATCGCTACCGCGAGCGTCTTCGGACTCACCCGCAGCTACGTCATCAATCATGATCTGCTGCAACGGGTTGGCGGAGTCATCACCATCGTGATGGGCCTCGTGTTCATCGGACTGGTCCCGATGATGCAGCGCGACTACCGATTCCATCCGCGACTCGTCTCCAACCTCGTGGGTGCACCACTGCTCGGCGCGGTGTTCGCGCTGGGCTGGACCCCGTGTCTGGGTCCGACGCTGAGCGCGATCGTGGTCACCGCGACCGGTACCGAGGGCGTGACCGCGGCCAAGGGTGTGGCGCTGATCGTCGCCTACTGCGCAGGATTGGGAATCCCGTTCGTGGTCTTGGCCTTTTCGTCGGCGTGGGCATTGCGCAGCATGGGGTGGCTGCGCCGGAATGCGCGCGCCATCCAGGTGTTCGGCGGGATCATGCTGATCCTGGTCGGTATCGCACTGGTGACCGGCCTGTGGGATCAGTTCACCGTCTGGGTTCGTGAGGCCTTCATCACCGACACGGAATTGCCGATATGACCGGCGTCGTCGAAACCACCACGCACGACGCGCCACCGCCGGACGCGCCGAAACCCGCTGCGTCCCGACCACACTGGATCAAGCGCCGCGTGCTGTGGCCGCTGCGCAACCTGTGGCGGTCGCTGACGTCGATGCGCACCGCTCTGGTGCTGCTGTTCCTGTTGGCGCTCGCGGCCATTCCCGGTGCGCTGCTGCCACAACGGGATCTCAACGAGCAGAAGACGGTGCAGTACATCGCCGATCACGGAACGCTCGGCGAGCTGATGGACCGCGTGCAGCTGTTCGAGGTCTTCTCCAGCACCTGGTTCACCGCGATCTATGTGCTGCTGTTCGTGTCGCTGGTGGGCTGCCTGACACCGCGCATGGTCGAACACTTCCACAACCTGCGCGCCAAACCGGTTGCCGCGCCGCGGAATCTGTCGCGGCTGCCGCGGCACGTCGAACACACCGTGGACGGCGACCCCGAGGAGATCGCGGCCCGGATCAACAGCAGGCTGCGCGGCTGGCGACGCACCGTGGTGGTGCGCGAACCGAGTGAGCGCTATCCCGACGGCGTGGTCGAGGTGTCGGCGGAGAAGGGCTACCTCCGCGAATTCGGCAACCTGGTCTTCCATTTCGCGTTGCTGGCCTTGCTGGTCGCGATCGCCGTCGGCAAGGTCTACGGCTACGAGGGCACCCGTACGCTCGTCGCCGACGGTGAGCAGGCGCTGTGCAACAACTCGACCGCCGTCTACGACTCGTTCCGCGCCGGCAGCCTCGTCGACGGAACCGACCTGACACCGTTCTGTTTCCGCATCGACAAGTTCTCCGCGACCTTCCTGCCCAGCGGTCAGCCCGACATGTACGACGCGACGATGCGCTACACCGAAGGGCCGCATCCTGGTCCGCCGTCGACCTGGCAGACC
Organism: Gordonia sp. NPDC003422; assembly: GCF_053588675.1. Taxonomy (NCBI): domain Bacteria; kingdom Bacillati; phylum Actinomycetota; class Actinomycetes; order Mycobacteriales; family Gordoniaceae; genus Gordonia; species Gordonia sp. NPDC003422. Next base: position 29,646 of record NZ_JBSFQL010000005.1, on the reverse strand, counting down.
ACGTCGGTGCGCGTCAACGAGCCGTTGCGCGTCGCCGGCGACCGCGTGTACGTCCTTGGCAACGGATTCGCCCCGACCTTCACCGTCACCTTCCCCAACGGGAAGAACCGGACCCAGACGGTGCCGTTCATCCCCGACGATCTGACGACCATGATGTCGTCGGGTGCCGTCCGCTTCGACACCCCCGCCGGCATGTACCCCGACGAGGATGTGCGCCGCAAGAACCAGATCGCCATCGAGGGTCTGTTCGCGCCGACCGCCACCTTCCACGGCACGCTGCTGCTCTCGGCGTCGCCCGTCCCCGACGACCCGTACGTCGCCATCCGCATCTACAAGGGCGACACCGGCCTGGACACCGGCCGCCCGCAGAACGCGTACGCACTCGACCAGAAACTCATCGACCAGGGACGCCTCGTCCGGCAGTCGCAGGTGAACCTCGCGTCCGGACAGAGCACCACGCTCGCCGACGGCACCGTCGTCCGCTTCGACGGCTACCAGCGGTGGGTGTCGGTGCAGGTGTCGCACGACCCGGCGCAGAACTGGGTGCTGGTCAGCGCAATCGTCATGCTCGGCGGGCTGTTGGTGTCGTTGCTGATTCGTCGTCGGCGCATCTGGGCGCGACTCGTGCCGGTCGCCGCAGACACTCCCGACGGACAGAGCGGCCGAGCACGACGTACTGTAGTAGAAATTGCCGGCCTGGCCCGCACGGATCAGGCCGGTTGGGGCGAGGGCTTCGACGAGCAGGCGTCGGCCCTGGTCACCGATGATCCGGAGAGCGCGCGCACGTCCCGACGCTCCCGGGGGCGGTTGTAGGCGAGCGGGAGAGGACGGCACTTGTGAGCAGTGCAGTTGAGCACATGGCGGCCACCGTCAACGGCGTACCGGTCGACGAGACGATGGCACGCTACTCCGACCTCCTCTTCGGTACCGCCATCACGATCTACGTGCTGGCCATGGCGATGTTCCTGGTGTCGTTGGCCGCGGTGCGCAGCCGCAAGCTGGCCGACAAGTCGCTGGTGGGCGCGGGTGTCGGCACCACGGAGACCGGCGCGCGCACCCCCGGCAAGCTCGAGCAGGCACCGCGTCGCAGCTTCGGCGACAAGCTCGGCAACATGGCCTACCCGGTCGTCATCGTCGGCCTGCTCGCGCACATCGGTTCCATCGTGGCGCGCGGCCTGGCCACCGACCGCGCCCCCTGGGGCAACATGTACGAGTTCATCTCGCTGACCTGCGCGGCCTGCGTGGTCGCCGGACTCGTGGTGCTGCGCAAACCCGAGCATCGCCCGCTGATCTCGTTCGTCCTGCTGCCGGTCACGCTGCTGATGTTCATCGGCGGCCGCTACCTCTACACCGACGCCGCACCCGTGGTCCCCGCGCTGAAGTCGTACTGGCTGGCCATCCACGTGTCGATCATCTCGATCTCGTCGGGCGTCCTGCTCGTCTCGGGCGTCGCCAGCGTGCTGTACCTGATCAAGATGCGCTGGGGCACACAGACCGCCGACGAGCCATACGACTCGCTGGTCGACGGCACCAGGATGAAAGGCTTCGGGGGAGCGGTTCGACGCGTCGTCGCGCACATCCCCAACGCCGATACCCTCGACCGCCTCGCCTACAAATGCGTCGTCTTCGGCTTCCCGCTGTTCGGTCTGGGCGTCATCTGCGGTGCCATCTGGGCCGAGTCCGCGTGGGGCCGTTTCTGGGGCTGGGACCCCAAGGAGACCGTCTCGTTCATCGCGTGGGTCATCTACGCGGCCTACCTGCACGCCCGCGCGACCGCCGGCTGGCGCAACACCGCCGCCGCCTGGATCAACGTCGCCGGCTTCGTCGCGCTGCTGTTCAACCTGTTCATCATCAACCTGGTCGTCTCGGGCCTGCACTCCTACCAGGGTCTCTGATCGGTCGCCACTTTGCTGGCTGGGGCGGCCTTTTCTGCTGGTTGAGTAGCGGCGAGCGAGCGCAGCGAGTCCGACGCGTATCGAAACCTCGTGAGTCAAGCGTATCGGTGACCACGGATTGCGGACATCTTCGCCTCACCGGGTTTCGATACGGCTCGCCCTATGGGGCTCGCCTACTCAACCAGCAGGAGGGGACTCAGCCAGCAGCTGACGACCCACCCGAATCCCGGTTCTCCACCACCTGCGCCCTGACCATCTTCAGCAGGTCGATCATGACGTCGATGGTGTCCGGGCACAGCGAGTTGAGATCGATCCCCGACAGATGCGTGCCGGTGACGGCGAGCATCTCGACGTAGTCCTGCTGTTGCCGGACGCGGTCGAGGTCTTCGTCGGGGTTGGCAAGAAAGTAGGTGACGCTGACCTCGAACGCCCGCGCGATGGCCTCGACCGTCCGGAACGACGGCGTGCGGGCCTTACCTGTGCGGAGCTGCGAGATGTAGGCGTCGGAGAGCGAGTAGCCGAGGGCGTTGGCCTTCTCGGCGATCTTCTTGCCTGTGTAGCGCACGCCGTTCTCATCACGGCTGTGCTCGAAGAGATGTGCCAGCTTCTCGGCGAAGCTGAGGTCGTCGTCGGACGCGGTTGCACCTGCCCGTCCCGGGTTCACCCTCGTCACCCCCTCGCGTGTCGGAAAATCAACCCTACCCCGAGGTATGGCGGTTGCACGCGATGACATTGCGGGAGGGTGTCGCAGGTGCGGAGTGGGTCAGATGATCAGCTGCCGGGGAGATGAGCTATCGAGGCGATCAGCTGTCATCACCGTCGGATCCGTTGGTGCCGCGGGTCTTGTTGTCGAGGTCGCGAAGGAAGTCTTGATCGTCGTCGGGGCCCAGCGGACCCCGCGTCGTCTTGGGGCCCGACGAGACGCCGCCGGTGCCCTCGCTTTGCGGGCCAAAGGCACGCCACAACAGGAAACCGATGGCGATGACACCGATCAGGGCGAACAGATAAGTCATGGCAACCTCCCGTAACCCAGAGTACGTGAGGGTGTCTCGTAACGCGCCAACTGTCGTTCAGTGAGTGCGGCGATTCAGCAGCGCGACGACGTCCTCTTCACGGAAGCGACGGTGGCCACCGGGGGTGCGGATGGAGCCGAGGATGCCCGAGGTCGCCCAGCGCGCCACGGTCTTGGGGTTGACGTTGAACATCGCTGCGACCTGGCCCGGGGTCAGCGTGTGCTGGCTGGCCATGCCCGGAGTGATGAACGCTGCGGCGGGTGCCGGATTGATGGTGGTCACGGATGTTCCCCTCTGTCAGCCGCACCCGAGTCCTCGGGCGTGATGGTTCATGAATACACGCAAATCGCCCAGGTACTCGAACCGTCAGCAGAAGGTAAAGAACCGGCAAAGAAGCCTGTGACCTGCGGACGCGCGGACCGCGGTCCGGAACGCGCCCAGTAGTCTGGTCGTCGTGAGTGCTGCCGAAGACAAGACCGACACCCCCTCCTCGGGCGAGCGTGCCACCGCCGGGTCGCTGGCCCTCGCGCTGGCCGCCTACACCCTGGCCCGACTCGCGTTGGTCGTGGTGGTGGCGGTTGTGATCGTGCTGGGCGCCCGGCTTGTCGACGTCGATGTGCCGCTCTACGTGGCCGCCGTTTTCGGTGTCCTGATCGCCCTGCCCCTGGGCATGGCCTTGTTCAAGGGACTTCGGCTCAAGGTGAACCGTCAGATCGACGCCATCGACCGGGATCGCAAGAAGCGGCACGACGACCTGCAGTCGCGCCTGCGCGGCAGCAAGTGACGCCTCGTGCAGCCCACCCGTGACATCGACCGTCGCGCCGACCGCTCCTGGGCCGACAACGCCGTCCGCCTCATCGAGGCCGACGCCCGACGCAGCGCCGACACCCACCTGCTGCGCGTCGAACTGCCGGAGTGGTCGCGGTGGCGCGACGGTGACGCCGAGGTCGGCATCGACCTCTACCTCAAGGACGAGAGCACCCACCCCACCGGTTCGCTCAAGCACCGGTTGGCGCGCTCCCTGTTCCTGTACGCAATCTGCAACGGCTGGATCACCGAGGGCACCCCCGTCATCGAGGCGTCGTCGGGGTCGACGGCGGTCAGCGAGGCGTACTTCGCCAAGCTGATCGGCGTTCCGTTCATCGCCGTGATGACGGCCGGGACGTCGCCTGCCAAGACCGCGCTGATCGAACGTGAGGGCGGCCAGTGCCACTTCGTCCAGCGTGCCGGCGAGGTCTATGCGGAGGCGTTGCGCCTGGAGGCAGAACGCGGCGGGCACTTCATCGACCAGTTCACGATGGCCGAACGCGCCACCGACTGGCGTGGCAACAACAACATCGCCGAGTCGATCTTCGCCCAGATGGCCGACGAAGAACATCCGATCCCCACCTGGATCGTGGTGGGCGCCGGCACCGGCGGCACCTCGGCAACCCTGGGCCGCTACCTGCGCTACCGCAGGCATCCGACGTGGCTGTGCGTCGTCGACCCGGAGAACTCGGTGTTCTTGCCCGCCTTCGAATCCGGCGACGGAGCACTGACGTCGGACGCCGGGTCGCGCATCGAGGGCATCGGCCGTCCGCGGGTGGAACCCTCCTTCGTCTCCCAGGTCATCGACCGCATGATCGGTGTGCCCGACGAAGCCTCGATCGCCACCGCCCGCTGCGTCACCAACCGCCTCGGCCGACGCGTCGGCGGCTCCACCGGCACCAACATGTGGGGCGCCTTCTCCCTGGTCGCCGAAATGGTCGCCCAACGACGCACCGGCAGCGTGGTCACCCTATTGTGCGATCCCGGAGATCGTTACAGCACAACCTATTTCGACGACTCCTGGCTGGCCGCCCAAGGCTTCGACCTCGGACCCGCCACCGCCGTGCTCGACGAGTTCTTGGCCACGGGTCGCTGGAGTGGCTGAATCCAACGCTGCCTGAGTCCTACCGCTGCCTGAGGTGCGACGAGCGCTAGCGAGGAGCCTCGAAGGCCTGGTGAGACGACAATGTAACCCCACCAATGTCTTCGAGGCTCGCACCTAGCCAGCGGAATGGGATCTCACCGCGACGCCCCTCCCACAAACGCGAGCGCATCATCGCCCTGGTAGCACGTCGGGTCTGCGTGATCCCCACGGCACTCGACGAGTTCGACGTCGGCCACCTTGCCGAACCTGATCGCGAAGGCGCGGGCGCCTGCGCCAGACGGGACGACGGTGTCGGTGGTGGAGTAGTAGAACCGGAACCGCTTGCCCGCGAACCGCTGTGGGTAGAAGGTGAGGGGATCGGCGCGATCGGGAACCGTACCGCCCCAGGCTGCCTCGATGAAATCCACCCCGCGCAGCGTCGGTGGGATTCCGGTGAGTGGCGAAATCCCGATGAGTCCGTTCACATTTCGATAGGCCGGCTCCGCCATCAGCCGCAAGGCGGCGACGGTGCCCATCGACTCCGACGCGAACTGTAGGCGTGTTGTGCCGTAGCGGGTTCGAGCTGCACCGATGAGTGCGCGGTACTCGCGCAGAGCTGCGTCGTTGCCGAAGGAGTTGCCGCCCGCATTGGCCGACACGATGACCCACCCATTGCGCATGAGCGGCTCCGCGAAGTGTCGCTGTCGTGGGTCGTGGTCGAATTCGGTTCCATCGGAATCCATTCCGTGGAACCAGACCAGGATTCCGGCCGGTTTGAGGTTCTCCTGGCGGTAGGCTCGCATGTTCGGGCCCAGTTCGTCGGTCACGATTCCGGCCGACAGGCCGGCGTCGGCGGAGGGCTTGGCGCCGCAGCCAGACACCAACGCCCACACGGCCAGTAGGATCACCATGACTGAGCCGACTCCGAGACTTCGCGTGGTAGCAGTCATGCGTACATCCTCACCCAGTCGATGGACATCGTTGCGGGCAGGGATGATTCGGCAACGGGTCCAGGCCATTCACCGCCCACCGCCAAGTTCAGGACCAGGAAGAACGGCTCGTCGAGCACCCACACCGACGACGGAGGTAAATCCCTGGGCTGCAACGTCATCACCTTGCGACCGTCGATGCCGTACTCGATCAGGCCCGGCTGGCGGTGGATCCAATATGTGTGGTAGTCGCCGGGGCCCGGGGCAGCGTCTGCGGCGATGTCGGTGTGCTTCTTCCACGGGAGTTTGACGGCGAGATCGGTCTGCGGTCCGAGTGCGCCCACCGAGACCTGGCGGTGCGAGTTCACCTGCTCGACGATGTCGATCTCACCGGCCTCCGGATATCCGACCACGTTCAACGACGAACCGAGCATCCAGATCGCGGGATGTAACCCCTGTCCTTCGGGCAGTCGCGCGCGCACCGCGAGCAGACCGCCGGAGGTGTCGAGTTTGCCGAGGGTGTCGATTCGGGCCGAGGTGATTCGTGTCCCGTCACGGCGCGCGGTGATCGTGAGATTCCCGTGGCCGTCGGTCGCTACATTGGCTGTCGATCCGGTATAGATCTGCCTTTCCTTGTTGCCCCATCCGCCGCCGCCGTTACGGATGTTCCACATGGTCGCCGACGGTGCCAGGCCGGCCGGACCATTGAAGTCGTCCGATGCCACGAGACCGAGATCGCTACGCATCCGCGTGAAGTCATCGGTCTGCTCACGGCCGTGCGCAGCGGCATCCAGCGATGTGCAGACGATGAGGAACGTGACGGCTATGCAACCGAACACGACCCAGGCCGACACGCCTCCGGTGCCTCGCGGATTCTGCAGGAGTGCGTGGAAGTATTTGCGGATCATGGTTCTCCGTGGTCGGCGTGACCCGATTCGAGAAGAGTCACGGGATCGTCGGTGGCCATCCGTAACGCTGTGTCGACGGATTCGGTGCTGTGATGCCGGAGGTTGAATGACGCGGATAGGTCGTAGTGATCGCGCATCTTCGGCATGAGGATGGCGATACCCCGTTCGTCGACTGGTTCGGTCAGGGCGCCGAATACGTGAGCGTCGAATCCGCCGATCCAATGACCGTCCGGCATGGTGTCGAGGCCGAGCAGATGACTGAACGACAGCACGGTGCCCACATCGGGGGTCATCGGCCCGGCCGGGCTTGCGCGAGCGCGCCTGCGTCGCAATGACATCCACTGACCGAAGGAACTCGCCAGCATTGCGGCCAGCGGGCGCCCCGAGGCGATCGCGGCAGACAGCTCGGTCTGTAGTGCATCTGGCGAATATGGCTGCGAGAAAGGAAGATTGATCCCGACGGCTGCGTTTCCGAGGTAGTTGCGGAGTCTCGTGTCGTAGCGTCGACCATCGACGACGACGTGTATGTGTGGCGCCAGCGGTATCTCCGCTGCGCGCATTGCGCGGGTCAACACCGCCATCAGGATCACCGCTCCAGAGCAGTGCGGTGCGTACACGTCGCGCCATCGGCGTATCTCGGTGAGGCGGTCGGCCGACAGCCTCGCAGAACGCGTGCACCACCGCGATTCGTCGGGATCGCCGGTGACTGGTGGTGATTCGTCGACCGGTCGCAGTTCGCCAAGGGGCGGCGCAGAGGGAGGTCGACGAACAGTCGCGCGCGTCAGTCCGACGAGAGCGCGCGGATGAGTGGCGACGTATCGCATCAGTGCGGTCACCAGGTGAGGCTCGATCTCGGGCGCCTGCGCCCACTGTGGGGTGACATCCCGTTTCCAGCTGGTGAGATACAGCCACAGTTGTACTACCATCACTCCGTCGAATACGGCATGCGGAATATCGGTGATGAAATAATCGCCCGCGATGTACACGCGAAGACCACTCGGCGTCGATAGAGACGCATGGAGTAACGCCAGCTTTTCCTGGATCGGTAGGTGGTCCGTACCGGGGAAGTCAACAGACCAATCGCGAACGGCTTGCGCGAGTCGGTTCGGATCGAGTGACCATTCGCAACCCGCGGCAGTACGCACGATGCCCAGGCGGTTGCCGCCCGAGATCCAAGCCATCCTGACCAATTCCGACGACAGGTCGGTGACCGGCGGAGTCGCCACCGGCCCCATCGCGACGATGACGCGTGATTCACCGCGTGCGAGGTCGAGGCGCGTAGGCGTGACACGTCGGACAGCGCTCGACGCCGAGGGCGAGATTCGCGTGCGCGTGCGTGTCATCTCACGGACCTGTCTGCTGAGGTGCGGGACGAGCGATGTCGGCCGATTCCGGCACATAGCGGAAGATGATGGTGTCGGCGTCACCGGGAGCTCGTTGCCAGCGTGGCTCGCGATCGAGGCGGACAACCAGGTTCTCGATCGCTCCCTTGCGGAAGTACCCGAAATAATCACTGTAGATGGAGATCTGGCGAGGCAGGACGAGATAGAAGCCGCCACTGCTCATCCTGCCGAGGTTGTTCATGAACTTGATGTCGTCTTCGGTCGGGAAGCCGCGCGACAGCGAGTTCTTCAGGAACACCAGCGGCCGGTCGTAACCCGGGTTTGCCTCGGCGATTCGTACGTAGTCGCCGCTCGGACGCTCCGGCCAGCCGGCCGGAGCCATTCGGACGATGACCGTCGACGGCTCTGCCTGCGCCAACATCTGTCGGCTCAGGGCGACCTGCGACGGCGTGATGACGTTGTAAGCCCAGCCGCTGTAGTAACCGTGAAGAGCGCCCACGGCAACGGCGCCGAGCAGCACGGTGACGATGCCGGTGCGTATCCGCCGACGAGGCACGGTCGCCGGTAGCGGTCGGCCGGAGAGGTCATCCCGGAACGCAGCGGCGATCGCAGCGCCGATCATGATCGAGCACCCGATCACGGAGTAGAGGTAGACACGGAAGATGGCCTCGCCACCGTAGCTTTGGCCGACCAGCAACAGGATCGGCGAGAAGGCGATCACCGGTAGTGCCCAGTCCGGGCGACCCCGGCGCCACAGGTAGAGGAACGCGATCGCCGCGGCGATCCACACGGCGAACGCGACACCACGATCGACCGCCTCGGTCAGGGTTCGAGCCGGCGAATCGCCCGTGGCACCACCGATGTTGGTTTGCGCGTTCTTGACCGGGTTGGAACCGGTGAAGAGCCCGTACTTGATGACCGACGACAGTCGCGGTCCGACATAACCCAGCCAGGTGGCGGCAAGGGCGAGGACAAGCCACAACGGCCTGACTCGGTTCAACGCTGTGAGGAGCGCCCCGCACGCGAGCACCCACATGGGGGTCAGTTGATGGCTCACCGCGATCACCGCGAAGATGGGAATCGCGAAATAGGCTGGAGCCGTGTGCTTTCGTGCGCCGGCGATCAGTGCGAGGACCGCCACTGCCAGCACGAGGGCGATGGCCTGTGGTGAGTAGTAGTCCTGACCCACCCAGTTGACCAACTCGGCGCAGAGCATTGCCGCTAGTGCGGCGCCCGCGGACAGCCGTAGGGCACGCGCCAAGCTCCAGATACCGGCGGCCAGGAGACAATGGATGACCGGCGCGAACCAGTGGGCGACAGCCACTGGATCGACGCCGGTCGCAGAACTGAACCACGCTGCCCCGGCGAAGAATCCGGGCCAGCGGGTGTAGATGTCGATGTAGGGCGCGGGGAGGGCACCGGTCTGGGCGACATAGTCGACCAGACCGATGTGCTTGTATGTCCACGCATAGATCGGCACGTCGGTGAGCACCGTGACCGGAAGTCGGATGAATGCGATGACTGCCACGACGCAAGCTGCGCCACCTTGGGTGTCGCCCGACCGTAGGCACCACACGAACGCGACGATGGTGAGCACCACCGCGCTGCCGATGAGGAGGCCTCCGGGGGTTGCCAGGAGGCCGTAGAGACCCACTGTCGCCGAAGATGATTGGACCAGTCCGACGATCCAGAGAATGATTGCTCCGGCGAGGGGGAGCAGGTGCCGGTTTCGCAGGGCCGCCAGCGATCGCAAGGAGTCGGCGGCCTCAACGGCCAGCGCTCGGCCACTGGTGCGCATATCGTCGAGAGTCCGTAGACCCATCGCCGCGGAGAGCAGGCATACGGTCGCGAGTGTGATGGTCACTGCGACAGGTGAGTAGCTGCGCAACCACAGTAGTGATGTGGCGAGTCCGATGGAAGCCGCCAACCCGATCGCCGGATACAGCGCCGGTTTGAGGTGTCCTGGCGTGTCGACCCAACGCGTCAGTGCTACGCCCAGGCCGACGGTGAGCATCGGTGCCAGCAGCAGGACTCGTGTCACGTCGCCGAACACGGGGAGTGCGGAGAGCAGCGCGAGGACACCGGTGGTGCCCGCCACCAGGGCCGGGCGTGTTCCGAGTCGTTCGGTGGACGCCGACGATCCGGTGCCGGGGCGGCGCAGAGGCAGGGTCAGCGTGGCTATGACGGCTCTCCTTGATCGGTGCCGGGATGGCCGAAGGTACGGAATGGCTTGGGGTTTCGTCCCTGAGCGCGGGCGGTCAGCAGGGCTCTGGGTCCTGCGATGAGCCCGGAGAGTTCGGCACGTGCCGCACCGGCAACGCTGGGTGTGTGGGATCTGAGGCGTGGCTTGGCACGTCCGTAGAACGACGTGACGAGGTGGACCACAGCAGAGCCGGCGCGCGCAAGCGCAAGCGGAGCCAGGTCTCGATCGAAGGCGACCTTGGTCAGCCACGCACCAAGGCCCAACCCGTATCCGTGTGCCTGCGAGCCGAGCGAGTCGTCGTCGTCGCGATGCTGGTGCCACGTGATCGCGTCGGGTTCGAACACGAGGGTGTGGCCGGCCACGATGGTGCGGACGAACCAGTCGATGTCCTCGCCGCCCTTGGTGGGCGAGCCGGCGCCCAGCGCCTCGTCGAATCCGCCGAGCGCGAACGCAACCGACCGGCGGATCGCGAAGTTGGCTCCCGTTCCGTAGTCGCCGACGCGGAACGGAAAGAGCTTCCCGTGGACGGTGTCGTCCTTGCGGTACTCGCGGCGGTCGATGCTGGCCGACCAGCGGACGCGCTGCTCGAAGGTGCACTGCGCTGCTGTCCTGAGCTGTGCTGCCGGCACCAAACCGGTGACGCAGCCGACCTTCGGATCCAGGAACGGTGCCGCGAGGCAGGTCAGCCAATGCCGGTCGACCACCACGTCGTCATCGGTGAAGGCGACGATGCCGTGGGTGGCCGCCTCCAGACCTCTGTTTCGGGCCGCAGCCAAGCCCGGCACCGACGCGTGGATGACCCGTACCCGCGGATCGGCCAGTGAATCGATATGGCGCCAGGTGTCCAAGGTGGTGGCCGCATTGTCGACAACCACTACTTCGAAGTGCGGATAGTCCATGGCCAGGAGCGATTCCACCGCCCGAGCCGCCGCAGCGGTGCGGTCGCGAGTGCACATCACGACAGAGATGCTCGGCGACTGGTCGGCAAAGGTGTGAGCGGAACGTGCCGGGAGCCGTGACATCTCTCTGCTCATCTCGCGGCCGAGGATCACTCCGTCATCGATCCCCACCTCGATGAAGCCCCGAACGGTGAGTCCGTCCCGGACCAATAGGCGTGCCCGTGGATAGCCCGCGGATTCCATGGCTTTCACGGTGTCGGTGTAGCTCTCGGCGAGCTGCACCTCACCGATCCAGAGCGCGTCGTCGGTCGTTGGCGCGTCCTCGCCGGAAATCACCGGGAAGAGCGTGTCGACCTGTGCATTTGTCATCGTTCACCCTCGTTAGTGTTGGTCTGGTTTGCCTGTCCGGTGTTCTCGGTCGAGGTTCTGGCGGTGCCGAACCACTCACATGCCCGACGCCGCAGCGTGTCTCGATGGGATTCGGCAGTTGCGGTAAGCGCACTCCGTGCCTCGGGCGACGTCATCTGACGGGTCAGCCCGGCAACCATTGCTTCGGCGGTCACCTCGGCAAATGCTCCGACGGCCTCGCCCAGTCCGGATGCCCGCATCACCCCCTCGGACTTCGACGAGAAGTAGGAGATTGCGAAAGTCGGTGTACCCGACATGGTTGCGAGAATTGCCGCGTGCAGACGTACCGCGATCATGCAAGCCGCTTCGCCGTAGAGTGCGGCCAGTTCGGCCGGACTGAGGTCATCGTCGACGTAGCTGGCTGGAACTCCGAGGTCAGCCAACAGGGCGTACAGACGACGTGAAACCGGCCGGTCGTCCTCGATAGTGGTGGGACCGAGCGTATGTGCCACCACGAGAACGTGATCGATGAGACCTCGACTGCGCAACTCGTCTACCGCCGAAGCGATCTCGCCCATCGTGCGTTGGTTTGCCGAATCATCCAGTGATGGGTGCGATCTCATCGCGACCACCGCGACTCGCGACATCTGCGCAGGCAGCGATGACGTGAGGGTGCGTACACGGGTGGTCTGGTCCGCGGTGAGCGCGTACGCCATGTCGGGTGCGAGCTCCGGTTGGCTGAGCCCGATTTCGTGCGCAACGGTCAGCGACTTCTCATCGCGCACCACGATGTGAGCGGCCCCGTGGAGCATCCGGCGGGTAAGCCTGCGCGCAGATGGGCGAGATTCGGGGAATGGTCCGATGGTGTGGCCGAGCAGGATCGTCGGAATACCCATGCGCGCGGCCGCATTGAGTGGTGCTGCGACGGTGAACAGCCGGGCCAGACTCACCAATGGTTGCACCGAGGTGTCGGTGTAGAGGTTGGAACCACCAACGCCGACAACCAGATCCGCGCTCGCGAAGATCCTCTTGTAGCATCGCGGGACTCGTCCGATGGTCGTGGTAGCTGCCGCCGGCGCCAAACGCGAGAACCAGATCGGCACGTCGAGAAGTGGGGTCGCGTGGTTGCGTCCGCGCAACTCGGACGGCATCGGGTTGGGTATGAGCGTGGTGTTCGGTCGGTCACGGGCAACGTGTCGCATGGCCGCGGCGCGCTGGTCTGGATTCTCCGTGAGTCCAACGACGCTCACCTGGGCGTCGGGATAGACATGATCGGCGAGATTCAGCACCCCCGAGGTGATCGCGGAATCGCCCTTGTTGTCGTCGTGCCAGGCATTGACCAACACGATTCGTGGACGGCGGGTCGCGGACAGCGAGGTCTTGCCGTGCTCCGACTCGATCTGCTCGACTTCGGTCACCAAGTCACCGACACCCTTCTGCTCGGTCGATCCCGTTCCGCGATGTGTGCGTTTCAGTCATTGCGAACCCGTACCTGCCACGAATGAGGTTGTGCCACGGGTGAGTCCGATGACACCGGCCAGTCCCAGGACCAGCGAACCGAAGCACGCACCCACCGCTGCGCCGACAGCACCCCACGCGATGATCGACAGCACCAGTACGGGCACGGTCAGCACACTCGCAGCAACATTGGTGACGAGGAGTGTGCGGGTCGCCAGTGATGCCCGTAGAACCGCAGCCCAGATGACGAAGCTGACTCGTAGCATCGATCCGAGACAGAGCACCGCGAGCGTGAGCCAGAGGGTCTCGTGGTCATAGCCGTCGCCAAAGAGACCGAACAGCAGTGGCGCGGCGATCAGAACGAGCACGACGGCGAGTCCGATGACAGCGGCCTCACTGATCCACCACATGCGCCGGATCACGCCATCGGGCCGATCGGACGTGGGCAGATGCTTCGTGAGAGCCATTGCTGCACCCGTTGATACGAAGTCAAGGCCCTGTGCGACAGGGAGCATCAGAGCGAGCATCGCGCCCTGAACCGGTCCCGCCAGCCATGTGGTGAGGAATGGAGCTGCCAGAAGGGCGCCCATCGAGACCAGGCTCGCGGTGCCGTCTCGCAGCGAGAAACTGAGAAGCGCGCCACGTTTGTGGGCGCGCAGCGAATCTTCTGAGGGAAGGTGTCGATTGATGAGCGACGGTGCCATCCACGCCACGACGCTGATGCCGATCACGGCCGCAACCAACGACGAGGTGACCGCGCCCATCGGCAGCGTCAGCATCACCGCGATTGGCAGTGCGCCCGCCTTGAATACGCTGATTCCGAGATTCAGGGCGGGGAGTCGACGAGCTGCTGACAGCGCCGTCAGCACGGTGTCCTTGAAGGCGAAGAAGGCGAGGATCATCGATCCGCCCGTGATGAGCAACATGGCGGGGAACGCGGATTCGCCGATAGTCAGAGCGCCCACAACCCCCGCGATCAGCCCTGCGACAAGCGCAACCACACCGACGACTCCGACTCCCTCAACCAATCGCTCGCGGCGTCCGGTTGCGTCGGAGGCCGGGATCATGGCGGTCAGCGCATTTCCTGGGCCGGACGCGGCGATTGCACCGGCTGTCGTCATGAGTGACAGAACCGCGGTCTCGACGCCGAGTTGATGCGGCGGGATGAGCCGAGCTGCCAGGGTCCAGAACGCGATCCCGGTCAACGCCGACAACGCCGATGTCACTATGAGGGCGACGGAGTCGACCGCCAATGCGGTGGAACCCGATGCGGCCAGCGGAATGCGCTCACGCGCGCGGCTGACCAGATGACCCGCTCCGAGCAGAGGCGTCATGTCCGCCGCCTCCTGAGGACGCGGGGGGTGGTCGCCACTTTCCGGAGCAGACTGGCGTTGGCTGCGGCCTGATCGTCGATCCGATGATGGGCGAGGGCGTGGTCGCGAGCGGCGGCAGCGAACGTCCGACGGGTGTCGGCCGAGCCGAGCAGTGCAGTCACGGCCCGAGTGAGGGCGGCGCGATCGCGAGGCGGGACAACGAATCCGGATTCGTTGTCCCGCAGCGCCTCGTCCACACCGGCGGCGCGGTAGGCGACCACCGGCACTCCGGCCGACTGCGCTTCGATCAGCCCCAGCGGCATACCTTCGACGAGACCGGTGTGGACGAAAAGGTCGGCGGCGGCGAGCAGGTCGGCGATGTCGGTCCGAGCACCCAGGAAGAGGATGGACGGATGTGACAATGCAGTTGCACGAGCGAGCATCGCGGACTCGTATTCGGGATATTCACTGGTCGTTCCGGCCACCACGACCGTTGCCGAATGGCCGACCGCATCGGCGAGCACGATGAGATCCTCGATGTGTTTACTCGGATCGATCCGGGTCGCTGCGAGGATGATGCGCCGGTCCAGCGGGAGACCGAGTTCGGCACGAATTCGCTTGCGCCGCGCGTCGTCGGGGGGAGGGGCGAAATGGTCCGTGTCGACGCCGTTGGCGATCACCGTCACCCGGCTCAGCAGGCGGTCGGCGACTGTGTCTGCGACAGATTGGCTCACGGCGATGGTGTGGTGCGCGCCCGCGATCGCGACATCGCGCAAGCCGGCACCAAGCCCGGGCATCGGTGTCTCGTGCAGTGTCAGAACGGTGCGCACGCCCCAGATGCGACCCGACAGCGCTGCATCGAGGTGAGTCCAGTGCGAGTTTGCGAGCACGACGTCGAATCCGAGGCCTCGCGAGGCGCGGGCGATGCGTCGCGGCGTCGATACGGACCTCCTCGCTTCAGAGGCGCTACAGCGCAGCGTGATTCGACCCTCATCACGAATCGATCGATTGACGGGGAGAGGCAACGCGATCACCGGCAGCGAGTGATCTCGCCAGTATCGGTACTGCTCGAGTTCGGCGGGACAACCCAGGGTCAGTTCGACACCCAGTGCACTCAACCGCGGTGCAAGGCGCAGCAAGTATTTCTGCGCCCCCCACAATCCGGGCCCCTGGTCGAGTACCAGGACCCGGATGACGGACGACGTCGGATCTCGATCCGTCCCGGTGTCGAGTGCAAACGCCACGACCTACTCCAGTCTCTATTCTCACGTGATGACGAAATGCCTTGCACCAGAGATGTGATGCCTATTGGTGCATCCCGGAATGGGCGGAGCGCCCACCGTCGCAGTGCATCGACTACCACACGTTGACTACTGCTCTGATGTTGACCACCGCTCGGCGTCGACCACTGCTCGCCGCCGACCACCGTTCCCTGAGGTGCTCGGAGCGCTAGCGGAGAGCCTCGAAGGGCCTGGCGAGTTGCGTGTGTTGCTCTTTCGGAATGCCTAGGCCGCGCCCGCAACTCCGAGGTTGTCGGCACCTGCGATCGCTCTGCCCAGACGCGCACGGATGTTTGCGACTCGGGTGGGTGCGGCGATGGCCGTTGTCTCGACCGCCACCCTCTCGTCGAAGATGGTTCGCAGAACCCGGATTCCGTCGCTGACTGCGTTCAGATTGCTCTCGCCATGGATGCGGTCGCGCTCGTAGCTGGCGATTTCGGCGATATCCAGTCCGGACCGTGCGACCCTGATGTTCATCAGGGTCTCGACCTCGAATCCGTCACCCCACTGTGGTTCGGTGAGGGCCGGATCAGGCATGTTGATGATCGGTAGGCAATGACGCCAGAAGGCGTTGTAGCCGTAGCAGAGGTCGGTGAAGCGGGCCGAGTAGAGATGGTTGACGATGCCGTTGAGTCCCAGGTTGCCCAAGCGGCGCAAGCGGGTGATGTCGGAGCTACCGCCACGGTAGGTGAAACGGGAACCCTTGGCGAAGTCGGCACCATCGCAGAGCGCTTGGACGAACATCGGGATCTCGGCGGCGTCCGTGGAACCGTCGGCATCGATCATGACGATGATCTCGCCCTTGGCGGCCGCAAAACCGCAGGCCAGGGCATTACCCTTGCCCTTGCGGGTCTGCTGGATCAGGCGTGCGTGTGGCCAGAGCGATCGAGCGACGTCGAGCGTGCCGTCGGTCGACCCGCCGTCGACGACGATGATCTCCGCTATGCCGTCCGGCATGCGTTTGGCAACATATGGAAGGTTCTTCGCCTCGTTCCGAGTCGGCACGATGACGGAGACATCACGATGTGGAAGGCGCATTCCTCATTCCCCCGAAATAGGATGCTGGTTAATAGGCGGTGAACAGCCGATGTCCGCGCGGTGCGGCATCGATGTCGCCGGTGTGTCGGGCGAAATCTCCCACCGCAGTGGCCATCTCACCCGAGGTCAAGAGTGAGGCCTTCCGGGGTTGGGCGCAACTCCGTAAATCGGCGCGATTGTTTTCCCGATTCGGCTCTTCGGGGTGAAGAATTGACGTAATCACTTGGGGGGCAGTTAGTTACGCGTACATGCAATCAAATGCATGTGACCCTCTGCTGTGATTGCTCTCACTTGCAAGCACCTGCAGGTCGATGCCAAGCCGTTCTCGGCGCATACTTAGTCGCATGAGTTCGGGGGCTCTGGGTGGCGCTGACGTCACCGTCATCATCTGTGCGTACACCCATGATCGGTGGAACGACATCTGCGACGCGATCAAATCCGTTGTGCGACAGTCGCTGAAACCGGCAGAGTGTCTGGTGGTCGTAGACCACAATCGGCCGTTGGCCGACGAGTTGACCGCGTTCGTGTGGCGGTGTGATTTCCAATCGATGGTGACGGTGATCCACAGCACCGGGCCGCGCGGCCTGTCCGGGGCTCGGAACTCGGGCGTCGCGCGGGCCACTACGGCCATCGTCGCGTTTCTCGACGACGATGCGGCAGCCGACCGCGAATGGCTGGCCGAACTCGTCGCAGCCTACGATTCGGACGATGTTCGCGGGGTAGGCGGACACGTCCGTCCGCGGTGGCCCGATCGCGTACGTCCGGGCTGGTTCCCTTCGGAGTTCAACTGGGTCGTCGGTTGCAGTTACACCGGTTCGCCGACCGAGGTTGCGGAGGTCCGGAACTTCATCGGCGCCAACATGTCCCTTCGCCGAGACGACGTGATGGCCGCGGAAGGCTTCCATACGGGCCTTGGACGCGTCGGCAAGACTCCACTGGGGTGCGAGGAAACCGAGCTGTGCATCCGCATCCGCCAGCGCAGGCCGGGCGCACGGATGATGCACGTTCCTGCCGCGTCAGTAGGACACCGGGTGAGTGCCGATCGCGTGACGATTCGGTACTTTCTGCGCCGGTGCCACGCGGAGGGGATCTCCAAAGCGGCGGTGTCTGGACTCGTCGGTAGCGCGGACGGATTGCAGAGCGAGCGCCGGTACACCATGTACGTTTTGCCGCGCGGGATTCTCGGTCGATTGAGTCGGGTGGTCGGGACGAGCGCTGGTGTCCGGCAGCGCGTGGATCTTGCAGCGCAGACCGTGGTCTTGGCCGGTGGTCTGCTCACGACGACATTCGGCTACGTCCGTGGACGCACCACTGGGGCGGCGATCCCGGATCGGCTGACCCCTCTACATCTGCGCGTCGTCGGAGATTCGTACAAGGTGACCGACGCTGCCTCCGGAGGATCGAAATGAGTTCATCCGCAGAGTCTTACGGCCTACGTGGGCTCGCCGTCGCAGTGTCGGCGATTGCCTTATCGGCTCTCGTGCCGATTCTTGGCGTGCCTCCGGCCCAAGGTGCGCCGCGCCTGGTTCCGGTGGCGTCAGCTGCGGTGTCAGAGGAGTTCAACGGCGCGGCCGGAGCAGCACCGGATCCCTCGGTCTGGACCTACGACGTCGGCGGTGGCGGTTGGGGCAACGATGAGAAGCAGGTCTATACCAATGATCGCTCCAATTCCCGACTGGACGGACAGGGCCGCCTGGTCATCGAAGCGCGCCGTTCAGGGAACACCTATACCTCAGCCCGTTTGACGACGCGAGGCAAGTTCGCCTTCACGACCGGCCTCATCGAAGCCCGGATCGCGACACCGCGCGGCACCGGCTTGCATCCCGCGTTCTGGCTGCTTGGCACTGACATCGCGACGGTCGGGTACCCGGCATCCGGCGAGATCGACATCATGGAGTTCGTCAACGACGGAGCCAGCTGGCACACCGCTCTGCACGGGCCCACGACGACCGGTGGTCATTGGCAGAAGACGATGGCCGGCGAATTTGCGGGGCAGTCCGACGACTTCCACGTGTATGGCGTGTATCGGTCGCGCGGCATGATCGCGATGCTGATCGATGGCAAGGTGATCAGTGTCTACACTCCCGCGACGCTTCCTGCCAACGGGCGTTGGGTGTTCGACAAACCGATGTATGTCCTGCTCAACCTGGCGGTGGGTGGGCGTTGGCCCGGTCCGGTCAGTCCAGCGACCGACTTTCCGGCACGAATGACCGTCGACTGGGTGCGCTACCATCCGTGAATGTCCGCTGGTGGGGAAGGGCCGCTCGTTGAGGCGGTCGATCTGGTGCGCGAGTACCAGATGGGGGAGCAGACCGTCCGGGCGCTCGACGGCCTGAATCTGAGCATCGACGGTGGTCAGTTCGTCTCCATCGTCGGGCCATCCGGGGCAGGAAAGAGCACGCTCCTGCACATTCTGGGCGCACTGGACACCCCGACGTCGGGCACCATCACCGTCGACGGCGTGGACCTCGGCAGCCTCGACGACGAGTCGGCGTCGGCCTTCCGGCGCACGCGCGTCGGCTTCGTCTTCCAGTTCTTCAACCTGGTCCCGACGATGTCGGCGTGGGAGAACGTCGCGTTGCCGCGTCTGCTCGACAACCGATCGCTGCGCAAGGCCAAGCCGCGGGCCGTCGAGTTGCTCGAACAGGTCGGGCTCGGTGATCGGGTCGACCACCGGCCGTCGGAGTTGTCCGGCGGGCAGATGCAGCGCGTGGCGATCGCGCGGTCGCTGATCATGGACCCGACGATCCTGCTCGCCGACGAGCCGACCGGCAATCTCGACTCCCGCACCGGTGCATCGGTGTTGGACCTCCTCGCCGACGTCGCGCACGACGCACCCGACCGGCTCGTCGTGATGGTCACCCACGACCCCAAGGCGGCCGGCGTCGCCGACCGCACGATCACCGTCGCCGACGGAAAGACCGCCTGATGCGCGGATTCCTCACGGGATTCACGCGCATCCGCGTGCTGAATCTCCGGGAGATCCGCACGCACCGACTCCGCGTCGTGACGTCGTTGTCGGTGGTGATCGTGGCGTCGGCGCTGCTGATCGCGGTGCTGGGCACCTACGGGTCGATGACGCAGTCGGTGCGCGAGTTCAACAATGCCATCACCGGTGCCGCTCAGGTCGAGGTCGCCGCGATCGCCGACTCCGGCGTCGACGCGAACCTGGTCGGCGAGATCAAGCGCGGAGCACCCGACGCCAAGTCGGTGGTCCCGCTGATCCGCAATTCGATTGTGGTCGAGGGTAAATCGATCATCCTGCTCGGCTCGGACCTGCGTGCGACTGCGCTGTCGAGCGATCTGCGCGACGCCGCGGGGACGTCGTCCGGCGCACTCGCCGGAAACCTCGACTCGGGCATAGTCGCGGGTGCGGGTACGGGGCTGCGCAAGGGACAACAGCTGCGCATCAACGACATTGACGTCACCGTGGTGGATGTGGTCGACGGTGCGCAATCGGCGGCACTCAACAACGGCAACTTCGTGTTCGCGTATCTCGGCCTGGCACAACAGCTCACCGGTCTGGACGGTCGCGTCAACTCGATCCTCATCGTCGAACGGCCCGGCGCCGACACCGACCGTCTTCGTGACGAGGTGGAACGGATCGTCGACGGCCGAGCGGTCGTGGTGGACCCGGGTTTCCGTGCCGATCAGGTGGAACAGGCGAGCTCTGTGACACGTGATTCGACGCTGCTGGTCTCGTTGGTGTCCTTGGTGATTGCCGCGTTCCTGGTGTTCAACACGATGAACATGGCAGTCGCGTCGCGACGCAGTTCGCTGGCCATGATTCGTGCTCTCGGGGCGCGGCGGTCCCATCTCGTCGGCGATCTCCTCGGCGAGGCCGCGATCTTCGGCCTCGTCGGTGGCGTGATCGGTGTGCCGCTGGGCATTCTGGCCGGCCGCGCTGCCATCAGCCAGTTGCCCGCACCTTCGGCATCGTCGGCGTTGCCGGAGATTGCCTACCACTTACCCTGGTACGCGCCGGTGATAGCGGTGCTGGCGTGTGTGATCGCCTGTGTCGGTGCGACGACGCTGGCTGCGCGGTCGGTGTTCGCGGTGTCTCCCGTGGAGGCGATGGTGCCCGGCGAGGTCGCCGACGCCCACGCCCGACGCGGACCGGCGGTGATCATCGCGGCCGTGGCCGGGCTCGCGACCCTGATCGGTTCATGGGTGATCGTGCAGGAAGTGCCCGGCCGCCCAGCGATTCTCGCAGGCGCTGTCTATGCGATCGGTGCACTGTTGCTGTGTTTCGCGCTGAGTGCGCCGCTGTGCTGGGTGGTGGTGCGCGTCGCGCGGTGGTTCCGTGGACCCGGCCAGTTGGCGTCGGTGAACACCGAACGCTCGCCGCGGCGGGCCTGGGCGACCCTGATGACCGTGGCCGTCGCGATCGCCGTCGGCATGGGAACCTCTGGCGCACTGGACAATATGATCTCGTCCATCTCGAGCTCCCTCGACGGCCTCGGCGATCCCGACTTCTACGTGTCATCGGCGACGGCCGACGAGGTGCCGGTGGGCCCGATCCTCGCACCGGAGATCAAGGCGCAGGCCGAGCAGATTCCCGGAGTCAACGAGGTGATCGGCGGCCAGTGGGCGACGGTGAACATCGGTCCCGACCGCGCGCTGATCCAGGGCATCGAGCCGGGATCCAAGGCACCGTTCATGCGCAAGGCATCCGCCGACGCGGTGCGTCAGGTACTCGCGGGTGACGGCATCCTGTTGTCGAACGTGTTGGCGCGTGTGCTCGATGCCGGGGTCGGCGACACCGTTCGGTTGGCCACCCCCACCGGCTATCACGAACTGGTGGTGCGCGACACCGTCGACTATGTCTCCATCGGATCGGGGACCGGAGCGATATCCAATGCTTTGATGGCGCAGTGGTTCTCCCGATCCGGCGACACGTACCTGCAGGTGCTGACGGATCCGGATGCCGACGAGGCTGCTATCCGTGGACGTCTCGAACAGATCGCTGTCGCGCATCCAGGCACTGGCGGCAAGCCGGTCAGCGTCTACACCGGTGCGCAAGCGCTCAAGGCGACGCAGGACCAGGTGCAACAAGCAGGAGCGTTCACCATCGCGATCCAGTGGATCGTGGCGGCCGCCGCAGCGGTGGCCCTGTTGAACACTCTGCTGCTGTCGGTGATCGAACGACGACGCGAGCTCGGCGTCCTTCGTGCTATGGGGGCCTCGCGAAAGTTCGTGTCCCGCATGGTGCTGGCCGAAGCGGCTGCCGTGGCGCTGGTCGGATCCGCCCTCGGATTGATCCTCGGCACAGCACTTCACCTGTTGAGCAATCGCATCCTCAGTGCCACAACGGCTCTCGAGGTCATCTACGCACCCAGGCCGACGATCCTGATCTTCGTCGGCGCTGCCGTCGTGCTGTGTCTGGTCGGCGCCCTGGTGCCCGCGATGCGGGCGGCGCGGATGAACATCAGCGAGTCGATCCTCAGCGAGTAGCGGACTTGGCTTGGTGGCCCATCTCCGCACGGATCTGTTCGACGATCTCCCGATCGACCTCCTCGGGCATCTGCTCCCACGAGTTCCGTTGGTGCCATGCGTATCTGGCGTCGGCATAGCGTCGTTGAAATTCGTCCTCGTCGGCCCGATCGGGGTCGAGCTCCGGGAACTCGCGCACGAGATCCTCCCGCGTGGTTCCGGGCGGCGACTTCAGCGCTGCGACGATGAGCGGCGACAACCCCTCGAGTTCGATCGACATGTGACTCCTAGTAGTTGAAGGTATATCTTCGACCCGAAATTTCGCTGCCTGAGGTGCGACGAGCGCTAGCGAGGAGCCTCGAAGGCCTCGTGACGGTCGCTGCATGGCCGCCCAATTGCCCTGTCTCACCAGCCCTTCGAGACTCTCGGCTAGCGCCTCGAGCACCTCAGGGAGCGGAGGTGGGTCGGCGTGCGTTGTTGGAGGCACTCCCGCGAGGAGCCTCGAAGACACCACCCGGTGATCATCCCCCGGGCCCGGCACCAGGATTCCGGTCGTCCGGCGGAAGTGCCGGAATCGTTCCGGGAAGCGGTTGGCTCGGATTGTCCGGCGCTCTGGCACCATCGTTGTACACCTTTTCCCAACCGGATTTGGTCATGTTCTCGCCAATCCATTTCGTGTATTTGCCGCCATGATCGTCATACTGGTCCAACAGCTTCCAGTCGAGGACTCCGTTCTCGTCCAGGCACGCCTCGAATTGCTGGCGAAGTCCTGGGTGTGTGCTCAACACGCCGGCGAAGTACACAAAATTGAACTCATTCGGATCATTGAACGTAGGCTCCGTCTTGTATTCTTTAAGTTCTTTGCCTTCTATTTCATCGGGATTAGGCGGGGGACCGAAGATCGACTGTTCAAGGTCCGGTGGTACGAGCGCATTGATGACGGGGATCGCCGGGTGGGGGATCGCTGAGATCAAGTTCCGGGTCAGAGCTGCCGCTTTCATGTCGTGTTCGTACTCGGCCATTTGTCCCTGGTACGCGCTTTCCTTGAGATGTGCCCACTCGGTGGTCCAGCCCTCCTTCATCGCGGCGCCCAAGAACCCGACCACCTTCCCGAGCTGTGGAGCGTCGTGGGCCCCCGCCTGATATGCGAGGTAGAGCTGCCACTGCGTGCCTGCTCGGTGTGCCATGCCGGCCGCTGTGGGGTCCGAGTTGAGTGTCGAGAAGACACGTTGCAATTCGATCTGCGACAGCTCTCCCGCGCCGTACTTGGGAATGCCGAGATCGTAGAACGTGCCGGCGAAGTCGCCCAGATACGGCGCGAACGATCTGGCCAGAGTCTGAGTGAGGTGCGGGCTCCCGAGACCGAGATCCTGCCCGATGGCGACGTTGGTCTTGTCGCCGAAGTAGTGCCCCAGAGCAGTCGCCGATTCGGCGGCTTCGCGTGCGAGGAACGGATTGTCGCGTGCACCGGCGCTCTCTCCGATCCACGAGAACAGGCTGTCGATCCCGCCGGGCTTGTCGCCCCACTGATACTGGAACAGCGCATCCAGATGATGGTCGGCGTTGTAGTGCGCACCGTCGGGCATGGTGACGTCCATGTTCTGGCCGGTGATGAAGTCGTGGACGGCAGTCGTGTCCTGGCCGGCGAGTTGGAAGGTTCGGTTGAGCAGGTCGGTTGTCTGATCGGCTGTCAGGATGAGGCCCGCTCCTTCGATACTCATCGGCTTCTTGCCGACGGCCCCGGCGATCTCCGAAGCTTGTTTGAAGAGGCCTCGGTCGATGTCGGTGCCGAGTCGGAGCCCGCGATCGCCCTGTTGGAGGAACTCCGTCAGCAACTGGAGCTCTTTGATCCGTGGGACGCGGAGACGGTCGGTAGTTTCCGTGCCGTATTGGCCCGATTGGTGCTGGTGGACTCCCTGAACCAGATTGTCCGTCAACAAACTTCGAATCGATGCGGGCACCACCCGCATCCCACCGCGATCACCGCCGTGCGTTGTCAGCTGTGGTGTGCTGACCATCTGCATGCCGTTGGCGAGGAAGCGTTGGATCTGCCGCTTCTGGTCGCCTGAGCCGAGGCCGACGATATCGGCGACGGATTTGCCGTTGAGGCCGAGCGCCAATGCGCGCAGGAAGTCGTGCTGTCCCTGCGGGATGGCGACCGGTCGTCCGAGCCTTAGTGCCCGGAGTTGTTCGGGTGGCAAGGTGCAGGCTGCCCGGAGTGCTGCCATCTGTTCGGGGGTCAAGGCGCCGCCGCGCAGGAGGGCGTCGACGATCTCTCGTGCCAACCCCGCACTCAAACCCGCAGCGGGCGGCGCCATCTC
This sequence comes from Gordonia sp. NPDC003422, assembly GCF_053588675.1. Taxonomy (NCBI): domain Bacteria; kingdom Bacillati; phylum Actinomycetota; class Actinomycetes; order Mycobacteriales; family Gordoniaceae; genus Gordonia; species Gordonia sp. NPDC003422. Next base: position 5,374 of record NZ_JBSFQL010000005.1, on the reverse strand, counting down.
GCCGAGTCGGGCGAGTGCGGCCCGTATCGCCGCTGCCGTTCGCAAATCTGCGGCACCGAGGTCCGACGCCCACTTCTGCAGTGTGCGTTGCCCATTGCTCGCAATCTGCGCGCGTGCCGCCTTGAGTTTTCGTAGAGCATCGATCGCGATCCGGTCGTCGCCGGCGACCTGCTCCGCCGTCGCGTAGTTGTACGTGTCACGCACCGACCAGTCGCTGTCGACGCGATAACTGTCCGCCTCGTAGGCCGACGCGGTCTGCTTCAGATCCCCGGCCAGATCCGACATCGCCGTATGCCCGCGCATGATGGTCGTGGACAGTGAGGTGAAAGCTGCCGACAACCGGTTCAGCTGCGTGTATTCCCTTGCCGCGCGGTCGGTTGCGACAGCCCGCGCTCCGCCCGACCAGTCGAGTCCGAAGATGGTGTCGCGGGTGGTCCTGGCGTCGTGGGCGGTCGAGGTGGCATAGCTGGAGGCCGCCTTCGCGGCGGGCGGCATGTTCGAGAAGTCCAGGGCGTAGACCTGCTCCTTGGTGAGGGCCACCTCAGCGTCCTCGCGGGGGACGATTCAGATCCCCCAGTGCGGCAAGCCTGTTGGCCGCCGACATATCGGTGCCGGTGTACTCGTCGGCGGCGCGCTCGAGCAACGATTTCCACGCCGACCGTCGTCCACCGATCACCGCGATCGCCGACGCGACGCCATCCATGCACTCGCGTAGCGCAGCACGAGTCTGCAGCCCGTCCAGGCCGGTCCCGGCGAACATGAACTCCTGCCGCGCCCGTGCCGACGTCGGGGGCCACTCCGGTCCTCCGAAGCCCATGGTGACATCGAAATTTCGTGCAGCTGTGCGTAGTTCGGATGGGTCGACCATCACAGGTGTCGGTGTCATTGTGATTCCCCCCGTCTGTCGATGGCTTGAGACTAGCGTCGTATGAGACAGCCTCGGCAGAATTGTCCACAGCCCACGGGCGTTGATGGCTATCCTCGAAAGCATGAACGGACCCCGGCTTCTCTCGCTGGATGATTGGCGTGCGTTGCCGGTCGACGAGGGCGCTCGGAGCGAACTTCAGGAAGGCGTGCACATCCGCTCGCCCCGACCCGGCAAGACGCATGCGCGCGTCATTGCTCGGTTGCTGACCCAACTCGCCTCTCAGCTGCCGGCTGACCTGGAAGCGTTGCCGGAGGTGGAGATCGTCGTCGTTCACCGGCCTCCGCCGACCGTCCGAGTGCCCGACGTCGTGGTCTGCACGGCCACCGCCGACGATGCCGTGGCCGTTACCGATGTCCTCGTGGTCATCGAGGTGATCTCCCCGGGGTCGCGACGGACCGATCGCGTGACCAAGCTCAGCGAGTACGCGGAGGCGGGCATCCGGTTCTATTGGATCGTCGACCCCGCCGATCGCGCGATGACAGCACTCGAGCTGACCCCGGCCGGATACCGCGGCGAGGCGCACGCCGGCACCTATCAGATGGCCGGTCCCGTCGACCTCGTCATCGATCTCGACGCGCTGTAAGACCAGCTCAACACATGCATTCGAAGGACCTCAAACCCGGTCGTCAAGAATTATTGACATCCTCGACCTGTCAAGATAACCTGACATCATGCACGACGACGAGAACAACTCAGATCAGGCCCAAGGCGACCTGACCGGCGCTGCCACGAGTGGTGATCCGGCTGAGGGTCTCGCCGCGGTCCGTGCCTTGCGCACACTGGCCGACCGGTTGGAAGACATCCACGTGGCCAACGCCCGCAGCGCGGGCTGGAGCTGGCAGGCGATCGCGGAGGTACTGCAGATCAGCCGCCAGGCCGTGCATCAGAAACATTCACAACGTGAGGCCCGCGATCGGGCCGAGAAGGAGTAACAACCATGTTTGGTCAGTTCACACGAGACGACAAGATGATGATCGGGTTCGCCGTCCAAGAGGCGAGCGACCTGTCCCACAACCACCTCGGAAACGATCACCTGATCCTCGGGATGCTGTGCAATGCGCGCAGTCCGCTGTTCGCCCTGCTGGGTGAGCAGGGGCTGACGCTGGCCGGCGCGCGGGACGTGGTGCGGGAGTTCCATGCCCAGCAGGATTCCGAGGAGTCCGAGGCCGCCGACGATCAGGCCGCCGAGGAAACCGCCCAGCAGCGGTACGACGAAGACCGAGAAGCCCTGCGCGGCATTGGCATCGACCTCGACAAGCTGCGTTCCGCGGTACGCGATCGCTTCGGCGAAGACCTCAGCGAAGGCTGGGGAGAGCGTGAACCGCGGGGACGCGGACGTCGCAGGGGATCCGACGGCAGTGGACCCGACGGCTGCGGACCCCGCGGTCGTGGACGTGGGCGGCGCGGTCACCACGGACACGGACATGAAGCCCGCGGTGGATTCGGTCCCGGTGGGCCCGGCTTTGGGTCCGGCCCCGGTGGTTTCGGCCCCCGTGGTTTCGGTCAGGGCGGACCGTTCGGCCCGGGGTTCGACGACGAGGCCGGCAACCCCTGGGAAGCCGGACGCGGACGCCGCGGCCCGCGCGGCCGGGGTTCGCGACCACGCTTCGCCAAGGAGACCCGGGAGGCATTTGGCAAGGCAGTGGAGATCGCGCGTGAGCGCGGCGACCGCTCGCTGCGGGCCGAGTACCTGCTGCTCGGCATCATCGATACCGCCGACGCCGCGTCGCGCGCCGTGATCGATTCGGCCACCAACGCCGACGATCTCAAGGCCGCAGTGCTGGCATCGTTGCCGGAGGTCGAGGCCGGGGTGTAGTCATCCGGTCCAACTGAAACGAGAATGGACGCTGCCGTCGGCAGCGTCCATTCTCGTTCGGCTCAATTCATCTGCTCAGATCGAGATCAGTAACGGACCCCCGAAAGACCGACCCACACGGTCTGACCATTGCGAGTGGGCTTGATGCTCTGTGTGACAGCGTGGGAAATGGGGAAGCGCTCCGGCTTGGTCTTCCCGGGCTTCTTCGCGCACCACACCTGAGCGCTGACTTGCTGAGACTTGTTCAGATTGACCTTCGCGTAAACGAGGTCATCGCCCCAGTCGAATTTGCCGCCCGTGGTCCACGTGTTGCCGACAGCGGCGAGAATGGCGAACACCGAGCCGCCGGCCGGGCAGTTGCCCAACCACTTGGGGAACGAAATGTAGATCCAGCCCGTACTTGCCTGTGCGGGTGGCGTCGCCACGGTTGCCCCACCCACAGCTATCGACAACGCGACCAGCATCGCGATTGCAGACCTTCGAATCACACTCACTTGCCCTCCTCGAGTTGAACTCAGTGAGCTGATTCGATCACGCCGCCAGACCGACCCGGTACCGTCGATCGGACGAAATCGGCCGGGCTCAGCCCAACGCCAACGCCACCGCTGTCACCACCGACCACGCCAGCATCGCCTGCCCGGTCGCGCCGAGCGAGGGAATCAGCGCCGGTCCCAGGGCACCCGCACGGACTGGTCGCAGGGCCACCCACACCAGCGGCACCACGAGCAGTCCGACCAACGCCCACCACGTCGCCAACACCAGCACGACGGTCATGACGAACGGCACCAGCAACAGTTCGGTGTAGAGCCGTCGGGTTCCCGCATCACCGAGTCGCACGGCGAGAGTGATCTTGCCCGACTCGCTGTCACTGGGGATGTCGCGCAAGTTGTTCACCACCAACACCGCTGTGGAGAACGACCCGACAGCTACCGCCGAGGCCAAGCCGGCCCAGTCGACCGACCCGACCGTCACGAACTGCGTGCCGAGCACAGCGACCAGCCCGAAGAACACGAAGACCGCGACCTCACCCAGCCCGATGTACCCGTACGGGCGTTTGCCGCCTGTGTAGAACCACGCGCCCGCGATCGCCACGGCGCCGACCGCCACCAGCCACCACGCCGTGGTCACCGCCAGCACCAATCCCGCGACCGCCGCGATCCCGAAGCAGATGAACGCGGCCGACTTCACGGCGCCGGGGCTCGCCGCACCCGACCCGACCAGCCGCATCGGACCCACCCGGTCGTCGTCGGTGCCACGGATGCCGTCGGAGTAGTCGTTCGCGAAGTTCACGCCGACGATCAGCGCCAAGGACACCACCAGTGCGAGCCCGGCCTTCCACCACGAGATGTCGTCTATCCGCAGCGCGGCGCCCACACCGGCGACGACGGGTGCCACGGCATTCGGGAGCGTCCGAGGACGTGCGCCCTGGATCCACTGCGATGCGGTTGCCATTGCATCATCGTGTCACGAGACCGACAGTGATTGGACACTGCCACTGTCGGATTGCAGGTCACGTTCCGCGGACTGACCAACTGTTTGGATGCCGTAATTGGCGCTGGCGTGGTGTCACAGAGGGCACGTGCGTTCAAGCAAGGCTGAATTCTCGCCTATCGGTGGCTCGATCAGACGCAACTGGCGGGCACGTTGGATTGCCGAGCATCAGCCGGAGACGTAATTGGACGCCGACCTTGGTAAAGCATCTACCCCACGGTGGTAAATGCGCTGTAATGGCTCCTAGTAATCGAGGTGGACAGCCTCCGATGAAGATCAGAATCTCGACGCCGTTCGGACAAGAAGGTAGAGGGACATGCTGAAGAATGCGCTTGTGGCGTGCACGGTTTCTCTAATTGCGGTTATTGCATGGGGTATGACCGCTCGTTGGCCAAGCGGCGCAACCGCCTCGGCAATCGCTCTTGGACTGATTACTGTCGGCTTCGTTGGGGCACTGCTCGGACGACGTGTCGCACAGTCCCCGCCTGTTGGAGGTAATCCGATTGATCCCTCCAAAGAGATGGCCTACTGGCTTCTTGGATTCGTGGTCGTGTCGATCGCGGGCGGATTGGTCGCATGCGGCATCTTCGCCCGATGGAAGGCAGAAGCTGTTGTTCCATCTTCAGTCTTGTTGTCGGCGACGCTCGTCGGAGGTCTGCTCGGCTTCATTTTTGGTGTTCCACGATCGAGGTCGCACAGCGCGACAGCGAGTACCAGCCAGGATCTGGCTAGCAAAATCGATGCGAACACGAACCTCGAGAAGATCAGCGATTGGCTGACTACGGTCCTGGTCGGCGTAAGTCTCGTCCAGTTTCGTGCAATCGGAGATTTCATAGTCGATTTCTCGACTTCACTGGCTGCCAACATGGGTACCGAACCTGGTGATGGAACTGCGACATTCGTCGGCGGTGTCATGATCGGAGGATTTGGCGTCGGATTCATTTCGGGTTGGCTGTTCTGCCGCCTGCTGTTGGGTGCCGCGATGAAGAAGGTTGACGAAAGCTAGCTGCTCGCGGAAGGCTTGAAGAGCCAGCATCATATAGTGGCTCTTCGAAGTTGAGCGGGCAATTCCGTTCAGCAGTGGAATTGCTGGATGCTGGCCCGCTGGGCGCGGGTGCAGTGGAATCGTATCCGGCGCC
>NZ_JBSFQL010000004.1:0-227073 GCF_053588675.1 Gordonia sp. NPDC003422 | reverse complement strand
GGATCCGACGGCAGATGCGCGGGCAGGGTAAACGTGCCATCCGGATTCGCGGTAGCTTGCGGCCCGATCACCGGTTTCACAATGGAGTCCTTACGGGCAGCGATGTCACGCACATGTCCACCACTGACGAGGCCGTGCCCTTCCACGAACGCCGGGTTGTCCGCGGTGCCGGCCAGCGTCGCCTCATCACACACCACATGCACCATGATCGCCGTCGACGGTGTCAGTGCCGTTGACGCCGAGATGGTCGCCGGGTCCGGGATCTGGGCGTCACACTCCTCACGCCCGCAATCACACTCGAACACGGTGCCCGACAACAACGCGAACATCGCATCCGAGCGCCGCTGCTGAACAGTGCGCGGATCGTTCGCGCACACCGCTTTCGCCAACCCGGCCACCCGCGCCGCAGCGACCCGCACATCCTCGGCAGCCCCCACCGCAGTGATCTCCCCGGTCCCGTCCTCCAACTCGGCCGTCCACACCCCACGTGCATCCAACGCGTCTTTACGGCGCTGACGCACCGCATCCGGGTCATGGCGGTAGACGACGCGGTCGATCATGTCGCGCATCCGCGCCCGCGACCACGTACCTTTCCGGGTCCGCAACAACGCAGCGATCTCGGCATCCACCACAGGTGCCGCCGACGACTCGTCCAACAGTTCGGTGCGTGTCACCGCGAGTTGTGCTTGCCAGGGTGCGATGATCCCGTCGCGTAAACAGTCGAACACCTCGGGCAGCCGGTCCCGCAACGACACCGCCTCACCCAACAGTTTCTCCGCGGCACGCTGCCCGATCCCACGGGCGCGGGCGATCCGCGCCGCACAATCGGCGTACCCATCGGTCACAAACCCCGACCCGGATGGTTCGACGAGTTTGGCCGCCACATACCGGTCATAGAGCACCGCCGCTGACTGGTACTCGGCATACGCCAACGACGCACGCCCACGATCGATCTCAGCCATCCCCAACAACAAATCATTGGTCGGGGTTTCATCCGCATCCGCCGGGTCGACCCCACCCAGCAACCCGGCAGCAAGCTGCTCAGGCCACGGCGACGGCGTCGACAACACAGACACGACAATCCCTTCCGATACGACGAACCAACGGATCGGGACCATCCGCACAACACGCTCATCATCAAAAGGAATCAGACCGGCAACCCGGTCTCAGTCATCAACTACTCACTCATCACATCCCGTGTACAAACCACGCTAAACCATGCCACCGACAAAACTCGTCAGCCCTGGTCAGCGCCCTTCATGCCGGCGTTCCGGAGCAACGTCGGGCAGTGCGCATTCACGAGGAGCAGGTCGGGTTCGTGCGCAACCTGCACGGCGAGTTCAGCGGCGGCCACGTCGAACTACGATGGGCCCGTCACTTAACGCTCGCCCACGACTGCCGCGAATCAGTCGCTCGCGTCACCATGACCGGCTACAACGCCCACTTCACCGTCGATATGCCCTACGCCGTCGCTGCAATCGGTTCTGCGCCCAGTGGCCGACGCCGAAGTGCACGCGTTGCAAAGATCGGTCGATGCCGCCATAAGTGGCATGTAACGCGTCCTGACCATCGGCAGCGATCACGGCCATTCCATCCAGAAGTCGAGTTCCAGTTCGTCGTCACCGGGAACCACGCGGTACTTCGCGGTATCGGTGACACCGTCGCGCGCGAGAACCTCATCGTCGATGAAGCATTGCCCGGTGGCGACACTCGCAGGTTTGGTGATGATGCTCATCGCGGCATCGGCCATGATGTCCGGCGTACGACTACGCGCAATCAGACTCTCGCTCAAGATGTTGCGCACCGCGGCGGTGGCGATCGTTGTCCGCGGCCACAACGAGTTCACAGCGATCCCATCATCACGCAGCTCCGCCGCCAGGCCGAGCGTGACAAGTGTCATGGAGAACTTGGAGATCGTATATGCCGCACCGATATCCCTGTACCACCGGGGATCCAGATTGATCGGCGGGCTGAGGGTGAGTACATGTGCATTCACCGACCGGCGCAGGAACGGGATCGCAGCCTTGGTGAGCGAGAATGCTCCGCGCGCATTGATGTCCTGCATGAGGTCGTACTTCTTCATGCTGATGTGCTCGGTTGTACTCAGATCCAGCGCGCTCGCGTTGTTGACCACGATGTCGATGCCCCCGAACTGCTCGACGGTCAGCGCCACTGCGGCAGAAACCGCGTCGTCGTCACGGATGTCTCCGACGATGGGCAGTGCATTGCCCCCGGCCTTCTCGATGGCGTTCGCCGCGGTGTAGATCGTGCCGGGCAACTTCGGGTGCGGCTCCGTAGTTTTCGCCATCAACGCGACGTTCGCGCCCAGGTCGGCCGCACGAACCGCGATGGCCTCACCGATCCCCCGGCTTCCACCCGAGGTGGTCAACGTGCGGCGAGCCAGCGAACTCGCCGTCATTCGACGACCTTCTTCAGTTCCGCCAGACTCGCCGCGTAGAGTTCGTCGATACTGGTGACCACAGCCGGATCTGCTTGCAGCGTGGCCGTCCACGTCACCAGAGTCCCGGTACCACTGTGATGCGGGCTCACCGTGATGGTCGACTCGTACTGCTCAAGCGGGATCGGTCCGTCGAGATAGGTGTAGGTGTAGGTGCGATCCGAATCACTCCGGGAGACAATCTGTTCACGCGCTTCACCGCCGTCGGCAAAGGTAGCGATCCGAACGTCCCCATCCATCCGTGTCTTGCTCAGCGCGGGCACCCACGCGTGGACGTTGCCGACGTCACCGACCAGACGCCAGACGTCGTCCGCGGACGCGTTGACGACGATCGCTTGCGTGATCTGGGACATGGGTTCTCCTTCATCGGGGGTGAGCAAACGGTCGGCCAGTTGGTCCAGTTGCGCGGTGGTGATTCCGGTGGACACCAAATACTCTCGGGTGCCGCCATATTCGAGATCGACCCAGGCGAGGAATCGCAGGATCGTTGCTGGGATCGACGCATACGCCTCCGGTGGATAGACATCGACCGCGGAGCCGTAGCTTGCCATGTCACGCAGACGACCCATCATCGTTGCGACATCCTCGGATTTCGCAACGTAGTTCGCGATGATGTCGCGGCGCAGCACGCCGAGCGCGTCGAGTACCACGGCGTAGGCGACACCTGTCCGATCCTTGCCGACCGTGCAGTGCACGAGGCCGGGTAAGCCTTCATCGGTCAGCCACAGCGTCACGATGTGTCGGAACGCCTCACGGTTCTCCAGATAGTTCAGGTACGTGCCGACCAGCGGATCGGCACTGTTCATCGGCGCAACCGCTGAATCCGCGCTCACCGTCTTCCGAATGGAAAACGGAACGTTGACGATCGCGAGACCCTACTCGAAGCACATCAGTTGCGGGACTGCGTGATCCGTTGCTCCGAGGGCGACGCCACCGGCTATGGCATCTTCGAGTCCATCGTCATCGGCGATCACCCCCGCTACGGACTGAGTGGAGACGACTCGTTCCTGTAGTCCACCAACTCCCGTCGGGCGTGCGTGATTCATCGTGCGCCCGGCGGGTCACCAGCGGGGACGGGCAGTCGGCGTCATTCCAGATGACGAAGCTCCGCCCACAACCACTCCGGATCGTTTGGATGTTCGCAGAGCGCGACAGGCATGCCCTGTTCTTCGTTGTCGACGCCGAGCCCGTTGTCGAGTGTGGCGAGAACCATGCACTCGCTGAATAGCTCCACAGCCCTGCGGACTTGACCCCCGACCACCAGAACCGCGTCGACGTCTGCAGGCAGCGGACGCTGATCGTAGAGCGCCACGTGAGCCGAATAGGGCGCCGGCAAACCGAATTCAGGACCGTAGCGCGCCAACGCTCCGGCCTCCCCGTAGTTCGACGCGAGGATCGGCGGTCGCGGTACGGGCAGAGCATCGTAGATCTGGGCGATCTGCTCCACGTACTGGGACCAGCCGATCTGGTCGGCCACCATCGGTCCGGCGTCGACCACCGGGGTACGCCCGACGACCCGTAGCGGAATGACCGGTAACGCCAACACCATTGACACCGCAGCATTGATTGTGACCACGAGGATCACCAGCCGCCGCCGGAATCGGTTGCCCGACAACCACGTTGCCACCGGCACGCAACCGGCGGCATACATCACCGACAGCAGGTGCACGGGATAGTGCGGCTGAGCACCACCGACGAACGTGAACACCAGCAGCACGGCGAACCCGACCACGAGCCAGCCGTCGACGTGGCGCCGGTCGGACCGCAATAGCCAGACGACGCCGGTACCCCACACCGCGACCAGCGGTGGACCCAGCAAGACGATCATCATCACGACGAAGCCGCTGCGCACGCTCGCGCCATGTGCGGCGCCGAGCGCCACGCCCATCTCGAGCTGCGGCCACCCGTGCCGGATCTGGTACAGCACATTCGGTAGGCCCACGGTCACCGCGACGACGCAGCCGAGGTACGGCCACGGTGTCCGGAACGCCCGCTGCGGCCCCAGCAGAAGTAGGCCGAGGACGAGCCCAGCAACCACGGTCACGATCAACCACCGGTTGTAGGTGGTAAGGCCCGCGAGCAGGCCTGCCACCAGCCACCATCGGTCGCGACCCTGCACCGCCACGAGCAGGGCGTACGCCACCAGCAGGATCAGCAGCAGATCGATCGTCGATGTGAACAGGACGTGGCCGAGCATCAGTGGCATCATCGCGGTGGCATAACCCCAGGCGGCAAGAGTCTGAGCGGTACGGCCACCACCGAGTCGCCAGGTGATCATCGCCAGCACGACGACCGACAGCGCCGACGCCAGCGTCGCAGGGATGCGCAACGCCCACTCCGCGTCGGCCAGGTGCAGCGTCATCCGCGCGATGGCCGGCGTCAGCGGAGGCTGGTCGACGTAACCCCAAGCAGGCTCGAGCATCCGGTAGTAGAGCTCGTCGCGGTGGTAGTCGTAGCCGAACGAGAAGGCCGTCAGCAGCACGGCCTGGACGGCCGCTGCCGCCCACACCGGGGCTCGCGCGAAGCGCTCGACGATCGTCTCCGAGCTCATGCTTGTGACGCTACTGCCCCCAACACTTGGTCGGCGAGATCTGATCTGGGTCGAGCACAAGTTGATCCAGCACCGGCTTACGGTGCATCGCGACGCCCAACTGTCGACGAACCGCGCAACCAGCGTCGTTGGCGGGCGTCGGACCGGCGACGGAATCGCGGACGTGGTTGCCCCACAAGCGAAGTGACAGTGCGATCGCGCGCCGGACGTCCCTCCAGCCGATGGGAGAGCCACTTGACCGCCAGTGGCCCCGAGAATGGCAGCAGGGTGAAATGCTCGCTGAGCTGGTCGCGGATGTAGGTCACCGGTACGCCTTGCGCCCGGTAGTTCGCGGTCAGCTCGTCTATGTCATCGATGCCGATCACTTCGTCGTGGACGGCTTGGACGACGAGCAGCGGAATGTCGGGTTGGTGTGAACCGAGTCCGAGATCGGCCATCATCGTCACGATCTCAGGCTGGGCAAGCAGGTCGGCGATCGGGATGTCGATGTCGTCATCGATGTCGTGATTGCGGAACTCACGCAGGGCGTCAACGGTTCCCATCTCGGCGATGGCTGCGAGGTTTCGCCGGCCCACCTCGGTCGCGTGTACCTTCATCGCCGCGGCCAACGCCGGATACACCCGACATAGACCGGCAATCACCATCAACGGAAGTCCCGCATGGAATCCGCCGTTGAGGCGTACCAGTGCCGAACCCATGTTGCCGACCGGCGAGCCCAGGACCGCGCCGATGAGATTCAGTTCCGGCGCGTAGGTGGGGGCCATCTCCGCAGCCCATGCGGTGGCCATTCCGCCACCGGAATAACCCCACAAGCCGACCGGCACATCTGGCGCCAGCCGATCGCCGGCGAACGCGATGGTTGCGCGAATGCCGTCGAGCGTGCGGTAGCCGGGTTCGCGGGGTGCACCCCACGCACCGAGCATGCCCTCGTGATCGGGAATGGTCACCGCCCAGCCCTTGGCCAATGCGCGGCGCACCACCAGAAACTCGAAGGGTGCGATTGCGTGTTTGGCTCCCGTGCCTTTACGAAGGGCATACGACGGGAAACAGGATGACGTGACGGCATCGATCGCACACTGGAACGACAACAGCATGAACTGGCTGCGCGGAGCACGCTTCCGCGGCAGAACGATGGTGGTGGCCGCCACTCCGGCGACTCCGTTGAGGTCGGTGGAGCGATAGAGCAGTTGCCACGCCTGGCTCTGATGGTGCGACGCCCAGAAGTCCTTGAGCTCCACTTGCCGCGATCGAATCACCTCGCCCGGAGCCAGGCTGCCGACCTCGGCGGGAGCGTCGAAGAACGGATCCTCGCTGGGCAGTGGCGTCGGCGCAATCATGTCTGGTGACGCGAAAGCTCCGGCGGCGGTCGTCATATCGGCAGTCTTCACTTCGACGGTCATCACGCACCTCGCCTTCCTGTCCGTCCGCTTCGTGCCGCGATCGGCGGACGTCGGCGTCTGAGCCACGTCCCCCACCATTCTGAACGATCACGGCGATGCCAAGATTCCGTCCGACTGGGCCGTCGACCCACCGGCCTCAGTTGTGACCGACCCCACTGCCGCGATTACCGGAAGGCCCCCGAGCCCGAGCTACCGAAGAAGCGACGCGACCTTCGTGGCCGTTTCCTTGGCCGATCCCGGGTTCTGCCCGGTGACGAGATTGCCGTCTGCGAGTACATAGGAGACAAACGGGAGCTTTGCCTTCTTGTGGTTCGCACCATCGTCGATGTGCTCTCCGCACTCGCCAACGACGCGATCCATGCCTACGTGCTGTCGCTGCCAGTGAACCCATTACACCGTCGGCAACACGTACCCGAGCTTGAGCAGAGCGGTCCGGAACTTCGGCTCGTTCTCGGGTGCGACGGTCAGAAATCGGTCTCCGAGCTGGCGGCACAGCGAGCGGAGCCTGCGATCCCGGGCGATGAGCGCGGCTACGGCCGGATCGGCGCACTCGATCACTCGGAGATGTCCGAGGTCGGTGAGTTGTGCGCCGCGTCGGCGGACGTCGTTGATGAGTGTGGTGAGGGGCGACGGCAATTCATGATCGCTGCGCAGGATCAGAAAGGCGACGAAGTCGGCGAGGTCTCTTCCCGCCCCGAGTGCGGCGGTCAGGGTGGTCGCCGACACTGTCCAGACGTGGTCGGCGGTTTGGGCGGCGAAGGCGGAGAGCGTGAGCTTCTCAGTGGTGGTGATGCCGCGGGGGATCACGATGTCGAGGTTGGGCAGAACAGTCAGCGACGACGTCTCGGCGACGTCGTCGGACGGCACGAAGGTATGGGTGAGGCCCAGTGCGTAGGCGCCCAACGGGGTGAGTCGGATTCGGCGCAGGCCGTCGTAGCGACTGAGGGCGTCGAGGAAGTCGCTTCCCCAATTGTCGTGGTAGTCGTCGCGAGCGCCGCGGGGGTCGCGGTAGTCGAGGTCGACCAGGCCCAGTGTGCCTGCGTATTCGAATGTGACCGCCAGCGTGTAGCGGCCCTCGAGCAACGACCAATCGTGGTACCCGTCGTAGCCGAAACTCCCGTACTCGGCGTCGATGATGTAGAGCTTCCACAGGGCGCGTTCGCTGCGGGCGATGGTGGGGTTGAGACGCGCTCGGCGCATCGTCGAGAACAGGTCGTCGACCTCGATCCACTCACCAGGAGGACAGGCGGCCAGTCCCTCGGCGACGGTCGCCCGACGCGGCTTGACCGCAGTCAGCACGTTGGTGGCACGCTGCCCTTTGATCGCATCGATCCGGCTGAACTCATCGACCACTCCGTGCGTGAGCCATCGGCGCCACAGGTCGCGGATGACGTCGGCCGGCGGTTTACCCAGCGCCGCACGACCTTTCGGCGTCAGCGCCAGGCGAGTGCCATCAAGGTTGGCCAGGCCGCCGGACTGGATCAGCAGGGGCCAGGCGAATGCGGCGATCGCGTCGTCGGGATAGAAGTCGCCGTTGATCAGGTGGCTGGCCACGAGACCCACCGTCGCCGCCGACGCGCGGGAGGTCTTCGCGCTGCACTTGAGTTGACCGGACGCACACAACTCCAGAACCGTGCGCAGGTTGGCCAGCGCTTCCTGCTCGGTCAACCGCACTTCGGTGCTCTTATCGGTATCCGTGTTCGTCACTCCTGCAGCCTGTCCGAGGTCGTCGCCCAGCGCAAACCTTCCGTTGTATTGCGAGCTGCCCGACGACAACACAGGCTGCTAAACTGAGTCAACCAGCAGACACATTTGTGTGCTGCGGAGCCTGATAGAGGTGAGCCGATGACCGTCGCGGCGATCACTGCTGTACGCAGTGCCCGAGTCATCCACACCTCACAGGCCTCGTCCTGATCAGCACCCTTCTTGTTCTCCCCTAGCGGGAGTTCTGGTTGCGCGTGCGATACGGAGGGCCCCTTCCGCAAAGGTCTCCACAAATGTCTTCACACCCCACTTCACGTCAACATCGTCACGCTTCCCCTGTGGGAGCACTGCCTCTGACCGATTACGGCTGGGACGCCGACCGCGACCTCCAGTTCGCACCATTCCGTGCCGACGGGCTGATTCCTGGCCGTGTTGTGCGGGCCGAACGCGGCTTGTGCGAACTCGTCACCGCGGCCGGACCGGTTCGCGCGGTGGTTCCCGCGCACTCCGGCAAGGATCGGTTGGCGACGTGCACCGGTGACTGGGTCGCGCTGCGACCGTCCACCACGTCCGACGCCGCCACCGTCGCCGAGGTTCTCGAGCGTCGGACCGCCGTGGTTCGCTCCTCCGCGTCGCGCACGTCCCATGGCCAGGTGCTGGCTGCCAACGTCGACACCGTGGTGGTGGTCGTCTCCCTCGCCGATCCAGTCCGTCCCGGGCGAATCGAGCGAATGCTGGCCCTCGCCTGGGAGAGCGGCGCCACTCCCCTGGTGATCCTCACCAAAGCCGATGAGTGCGAGGATGTTTCACGGGCAGAGGCCGAGGTGGCCGAGGCCGCATTGGGGGTGGACGTGCTGGTCACCAGCGCCGCCACCGGTGAGGGCCTCGACGCCCTCACCGACGCCCTGTTTGGCACGGTCGTGCTACTCGGCCCGTCGGGCGCGGGCAAGTCGACGCTCGGTAACCGATTGCTGGGCGAGGACCTCCTGGCCACCGGTGCGGTACGCACCAGTGATGGCAAGGGCCGCCACACCACTGCCTGGCGGGAGCTGGTGCCGCTGCCGCACGGCGGTGTTCTGATCGACACGCCCGGTCTGCGCGGCGTGGGTCTGCACGACGTCGATGAGGGTCTGGACCAGACCTTCGCCGAGATCACCGAGTTGGCGCAAGACTGCCGGTTCGCCGACTGCGCCCATATCACCGAGCCGGGCTGCGCTGTCCTCGCGGCCGTCGAGACCGATCGTCTCACTCAGCGGCGCCTCGACAGCTACCGACGGCTGCAGCGCGAAAACGCCTACGCCGCATCGCGTACCGACGCGCGACTGCGCGCCGAGCAGCGGCGGCACGACAAGCACTTGACACGCACGATCCGCGCCGTCAAGAACTCTCCCAACTTCAAGCAATGACAGCGAGGACTACGGTCATGGACCTACCTACCCCAGCATCATCAGCATCCGCGAAAGCGGCCTGCGGGTCGAGCGGCGCGCTGGAGCTTCACGTCTCGCGCTATCCCGCGTCGTGGTCGTGGGTCGGGATGATCAGCACCGGGCGCCGTCGGGGCTGAAGGTGGAGATCTGGCAGTTCGCCAGTGCTGGTAGGAACCATTGCCGCGGAGTTCGCGATGACCGGCAGTCTGGTGACGCCCAACGGCGTGGTGTGCGCGACGTATGAACGCGCCGGTGATGTGGCGACAGGAACGGTGAGTGTTTGAACGCTGGTACCCCACCACTACAGGCTGCGGCGCACCGTGGCGACAGCACGTGCACGTGTTGCCAGACGGCTGTGAACTGGCTTTTTTCAGATTGTGGGCTATGGTCGGAGGGACATCTAGCCGTCAAGGAGTGAGTCAGCCGTGAAACCTGTTGTGATGGAGTGCCGTATCCTCGTATGCGCTTCGCCACGTCGAATCGACCGTTTCATCCGCCACGCTAAAACTGTTGGGGCACGGTCCTTTTCCCGTCGGGTACGCCATTCTTTCTCAGTGGAGCCCATCGTCTCACCGATGCTACGTAGCCAGTGGGATGACGACAACGGTCCCGATACCGTCCCAGGTCCTCTCACGCGCGATGTGAGCCTTGCCTTTTCGGGATTCCGCGGACAACTCACCGCAGCGCGGCTCGATTCCGTTGCACGAGATGTCCTAGCCGACCTCGAGCCTCACCCTGGCAAGTTCACCGAGGAGATCACTCCGTGGATCCTCACGCTGACTACGGAGACGGACGATCATTCGCGTCAGACCATCGCCAACCGGCATCCAAGCATCAGCGTTGGGTTGTTCCCGACGACTGCCGGTAGATGAGACACCGCGGCATCACATCAGTGAATGCGATGCCGCGGCACTGCCTGTCAAGTACTGCTTGCTGGTTGCTGCGGCGCTGTTGGTCTCACGCTGCAGCTACGACTTAGCCCAGGCACTCCGCGACATTGCGATCGTGCATCGCGCCGCGGTCCAGGAGTCCCTGGTCGGTGAGTGAGCAGCGTGCGGATGTGCGCCGCGACGGCTCACCATCGTGTTCGCCGGCCCTCGCGACCGCAGTAGCAGCAGCCGCGGCAGCCGCCGCGGCAGCAGCTCAACCCCGAGCCATGTCCACAAACCGGCTCAAATGTAGTTGGTGCGCAACGGTTATCGTCGCTGTCGGTCCATTACGGTGCTTGCCCAAAATGATGTCCGCTTCGCCCGCACGGGGGTCATCCCGCTCGATTGAATCGGGGCGATGCAGCAGGATCACCATATCCGCATCTTGTTCAAGCGATCCCGACTCGCGAAGGTCCGAGACCTGGGGCCTCTTGTCGGTCCGTTGCTCCGGTCCGCGGTTCAGCTGGCTGATGGCGACGACGGGTACTTCGAGTTCCTTTGCGAGCAACTTTAATTGGCGGGAGAACTCGGAGACTTCCTGCTGGCGGGATTCGACCTTCTTGCCCGACGTCATCAGCTGCATGTAGTCCACCGCAACGAGTTTCAGGTCGTTGCGCTGTTTGAGGCGGCGGGCCTTGGCGCGGATCTCCATCATCGTGAGGTTCGGCGAGTCGTCGATGAACAGCGGCGCCTCGGAGATCTCGCCCATCCGCCGGGCCAGGCGGGTCCAGTCGTCGTCGCTCATCGAACCGGACCGCATGTCTGCGAGTTTGATCTTGGCCTCGGCCGAGAGAAGTCGCATGACGATCTCGGTCTTGCTCATCTCCAGCGAGAACATGGCACTGGTCAGACCATGGGTGATGGACGCGGAACGCAGGAAGTCCATGGCGAGCGTCGAATTGTGGGTGGGCACCATCGCCTCACCGGCGAGGTAGAGGGCGTCGGGGTTGTCGACCTGCACGCAGCGCACCGGAACCGACGCCACCGGGCGGACCGCGGTCACGCGTCGAACGCCGGCTGCGCGTCGAAGTTCCTTGTGCCGCACCGCTTTATGGTGGACGGTAAATACGTCGTCGTCGGCGTCGACGCGCAGCCAGCCGGTCACTGACCGCTTGTAGCTGTAACCGAGCCCGGCGACGAGGTCGGCGATCACCGCGGTCATGTGGCGGGTCGCGGCGGGCACGGTGATCCAGCCGTCGTCGTCGACGGTGGCGCGCGCGTCGAGCAGCCCGGCGAGCAGCGCCCGACGCTGGGCGATCGAGCCGCGCAGATACTCGTACGGAATGCGTCCACCGAGATCGGCCATCAGCGTCATCACGTCGACCGGGCCTTCGGCGTCGATGCGCATGGCGATCTCGGGATCGTCGAAGGCCATTCCGGCCAGCGCCGCGACGGTGTACGGGCCGTAGGCAAATCGCTTGCGCGGCAACTCCAATGGCTTGGCGTTGGGCACCACGGCACAGCCGGCGTGGGAGCGCAGGATCTCGGTGGTGACCACCTGAGGCTCGTTGTCGATGTCGACGATCCACTGGTGCTGCTCGTCGGCCACCAGAACGGTGCCGTCGTTGAACTCCACCTCGAAGCACGGGCGGTCGGTCATGACGTCGGTCGCGGCCACCACGCGGGTCGGACGACCCAGCGCATCGATCAACTCATCGCCGACCGAAACCCGGCCCATCGTCGTCCACCCGCACGGCGTCGGCAGCGGAGTATCGAGGGCGAGCGCCTTGCCCACACCGGGACGGGCCGCGACGATGATCATCTGGCCCGGATGTAGACCATTGGTGACCGAGTCCAGATCAGCGAAACCCGTTGGCACACCGAGGGAAATACCGCCGCGGGAGGCGATGGAGTCGATCTCGTCCATCGTCGGCTGCAGCAGCTCCTCGAGCGGCACGTAGTCCTCGGCGGTGCGACGCTCGGTAACCTCGTACACCTCGGCCTGCGCACGGTCGACCACCTCGGCCACATCCTGGCCGTCGGCACCGGCATAACCGAACTGGACGATGCGGGTGCCCGCCTCGACGAGGCGACGCAGAATGGCCTTCTCGGCGACGATCTCCGCGTAGTAGCCGGCATTCGCCGCGGTGGGCACCGTCGAGATCAGGGTGTGCAGATACGGAGCCCCACCGACACGACGCAGTTCGCCGGCGCGCTCCAGCTCAGCGGACACGGTCACGGCGTCGGCAGGCTCACCCTTGCCGTACAGCTCCAGGATCGCCTCGTACACCGCCTGATGGGCAGGACGGTAGAAGTCACTGGTGCGGATCTTCTCCACGACGTCGGCGATGGCGTCCTTGGACAGCAGCATCCCGCCGAGCACCGACTGTTCGGCAGCGAGATCCTGCGGCGGCTGCCGACCGAACTCCTCGGGTGGCGGCTCCGAATCGAAGCGACCACTGCCATTGCCCGACCCCTCGCCCCGACTCCGTGTTGCGTCATGCCCACGGTCATCCACAACGGCCACGCGTGCACACCTCTCGGAACGCCTTGTTGTTGTCAGCCCCGTCTTACCCGGCGGCACCGACAACCCATCTTTCGCGGTGCGCGCAGCGACATCGAGGCGCTGAGGCAGGACACTAGGACCTCACCCGGGCGCACTCAAACCGGACTGTTGATGAATCTGTTAGCGAACTGTGGACCGAGTGTGAACGACGCAGGAGCCGTTGTGCAGCGACTGTGGACACGATGAGGAATTGCGCTGTGAGTACATGCCAACTCGCTGGTCAGGGCGTTGACGTCTGTCCACAGCAACCGATTTCGGATAGCACGGCGTGTCATGCGAATGTCGATATCGGGCGTGTTGCGGACCAGAATCAACCCCCAGTGCCCAACATTTCGGTGAACATCAGATGTGATCTGCGTTACAGCAGGTAGACGCGGTGGGAAGCACCAGGCTCGATGTGGGGCGAGCGTCCCAGATGTGGACGTTCCCGTCCCGAACCGCGCGACGCTGTGATGCAATGTCGATCGTGCCATGGATCACTCTCCGACGACGTCTGGCGAGCACTCTCGCCGCCGCGCTGCTCGTGTCCGCGGGAGCGGCCTTGTCGACGCCCGCCGCTGATGCAGCCCCCGCCGGACCGCCGCTGCCGGTCGAGTTCGACCTCTCGCGCTATCAACCTGTCAACCCGACGACCTTCCGTTCACTGGCCTACGTCGACAACGGGCGCTCGTTCTTCACCACCGGGCGGTGGATGTGCCAGATCGGCCCGCAGTACCGCTACGTGGGCTGTCAGGGGCGTCCTGCGACGGCTCCGTTGAACGCGACGGGCGCGATCTTTGCCCTCGACCTCCAGGGCCCGTGGTGGGTGGCGTCCAAGGGTCCTGGTGGGCAGAACTACCGCTTCGGCTCGAAGTCCGGTTTCCGCCCGCCGCTACTCGGCGTCGGCAAACGCGTCACGATCGCTGGAGTGACGTGCACGGTGCCCCGCGCCAACGAGGTGGCGTGCCGGACCGCTGATCGCGGCCTGATCTTCACACCGGCGTGGCACAAGTTCTTCTTCCCGTCGTGGGACACCATCAAACCCGGCAACGACGCGGTCGGGCACAGCCCTAACCCGGCGCCCCGGTATCTTCCGCCGCGCCTGCAGTACTGGAATCAGTTGCCCGCCAACCCGCCTGCGCCGAAGTAGACGCGGACAGCCGATGGTCCCACTGAAAGTAGGGGAAGAGTTTCTTCCCCTACTTCTGGTGTCCTCCCCGCGAATTATATAGGGGAAGAAGCGATTTCACGGGGAAGAAACTCTTCCCCTACTTTCAGTGGACGGAACAAGCTGGGCGCCAAGTGTTTCCGATCTCCGGGAGCGGCGCCAGGCCCTTCGAGGCTCGCAGGCTCGCACCTCAGGGAGCGGGTGGGCTCGCGTGGCGGTGCTCACACCTTCGGGAGCGGGGTGTGTGAGGAGGTCGGCTCACCGTCTCGACACGACGCCTGGTTTCGAGACGCATCGGACTCGCTGTCGCTCGTTCGGTGCTCCTCAACCCAACGGCCTAGCGGCTCGGAGTCGGCTCGACCAGCGGGGGGCGGGGCGGAGTCGGCTCGACCAGCGGGGGGCGGGGCGGAGTCGGCTCGACCAGCGGAGGGGCCGGTGGGTGCCGTAGACAACAAAGGGCCGGATGGAACGAATTCCATCCGGCCCCTTGGGGTTTGGTGCGCTGGTGTCAGCTGGCGACGACGGCGAGCTGCACGGTGGCCGCCACCTGCGGGTGCAGGTTGACGATCACCGGGTAGCTACCGGTGGCCTTGATGTGGCCCTTGGGCAGCTCGACGGTGCGCTTGTCGACGGTCGGGCCGCCGGCGGTCTTGATGGCGCCCGCGACGTCGGCCGCGGTCACCGAACCGAACAGCTTGCCCGAGTCGTGGGTCTTCACGCCCAGCGAAACGTCGGCGAGACCCTCGAGGGCCTGCTTCAGCTCGTTGGCGTGCTCGAGACCACGAACCTCGCGGGCAGCCTGCACGCGACGGATGTCGTCGACCTGCTTCTGTGCGCCACGGGTGGCCCGGATGGCCAGACCGCGGGGCAGCAGGTAGTTGCGGCCGTAGCCGTCCTTGACCTCGACGGTGTCGCCGGCTTCGCCGAGGTTCTCCACGGCAGCGGTGAGGATGAGCTTCATGTCAGTTCTCCCTTTCCGCTTATCGGCCGGTCGAGGTGAAGGGCAGCAGGGCCACTTCACGCGAGTTCTTCACGGCCACCGCGACATCGCGCTGGTGCTGAACGCAGTTCCCGGTCACGCGACGCGAGCGGATCTTGCCGCGGTCGGACAGGAAGCGCCGCAGCAGAGCGGTGTCCTTGTAGTCGATCTCAGCCTTGTTCTTGTCCTTGCAGAAGCTGCACGCCTTGGTCTTGGTGACCTTTTCGACGCGGGGCTTCCGGCTGGCTTTTGCCTTTGCCATTGTGTGTTGCTCCAGTCGTTACAAAATCTAGAAAGGTGGTTCGTCGTCCCCGCCGCTGAACGATCCGCTGTTGCTGGCAGGCGCGCTGCCCCAGGGATCATCGGCGACCTGCTGATTCGAACCGCCACCGCTGCGGCTTCCGCCGCCGCCCGACGATCCGAATCCGCCGCCGCCCCCACCGCCGCGCGAGGCCTTGTTGACCTTGGCGGTGGCGTAGCGCAGCGAGGGACCGATCTCGTCGACCTCGAGTTCCACGACCGTGCGTCGTTCGCCTTCTTTGGTTTCGTAGGACCGCTGCTTGAGCCGTCCTTGCACGATGACCCGGGCACCCTTGGTGAGGCTCTCGGTCACATTCTCTGCCGCGTCCCGCCAGATGTTGCAGCGGAGGAACAGCGCTTCGCCGTCCTTCCACTCATTGGTCTGGCGGTCGAAGGTGCGCGGAGTGGAGGCCACCGTGAAGTTCGCCACCGCAGCACCGGACGGCGTGAACCGCAGTTCCGGGTCGGCGGTGAGGTTTCCTACGACGGTGATGACCGTGTCGCCTGCCATGTGTGTTTCCCCTCGGGTCGTGTGTGGGCACTCGCTGATCGACGTGCACCGGGAGTCAGTTGGGTTTGACCACTGCGTCAACCCTAGGGCCCGGTACCGACGTGTTCAGACGATCAAGGAATCTGTGGATTACTTCCGCAGGACCTTGGTGCGCAGAACCGACTCGTTCAGCTTGAGCTGACGATCCAGCTCGGAAACAGTCTTGGGCTCCGCGTTCAGGTCGATGACCGCGTAAATGCCCTCGTTGTGCTTGGCAATCTCGTAGGCAAGACGGCGCTTGCCCCAGATGTCGACGCCATCCACCTTGCCGCCGTCATTGCGGACAACATTGAGGAAGGTATCGAGTGAGGGTGCGACGGTGCGCTCGTCCAGATTCGGATCGAGGATGACCATCAATTCGTAGTGACGCATAAGACCACATCACCTCCTATGGGCTAATCGGCCACGGACGTTCCGTGGCAGGAGGGTCGCCTGCGTCGGCAACCGCTCCAAGATACACGACCAGGGGGTTTGGAAGAAAATCCGTGCACAGCGATGCGCGTCAGGTTGCCACGGTGACGCGATAGTTGAGCTCCAGTTCCGAGACCGCGTAGCCGTACAGATCGACCTGGGTGTGCAGCCAGCGTCGGCCACCGCCGCGCGGATCGTCGATGACGGTGGTCACGGCCCGCGCCACACCCAATGCCATCGGGGCCTGCGATCTGCTGAGGAACCGGCGCACGGAGACCTCCGTGTGCACAGACAGCGGTTCATCCGGGTAGTCGAGGCTGTCGGGGACAAAGAAGGCGAGCGGCGAGACGTCGGTGTGCCGGACAATGCCGCGAAACGACTGGTTGTGCACCAGCACGAGCACACCCTGGTACACGGTGATCTGCTGCGATGACACGTCCGCGGCGGCAGCATCCACGGTGTATCGCAGTCCTGGTGTGACCGCCTGAACGCTGATCGGTTCCACACGACCAGCGTAGGTGCTCGACGCTGCGGAGCACCGCATACGCTGTGATCATGGGTGGACCGCGTACTCCGATTCGCTCGCGGTTCCCCGCGTTCACCGGTCGCGGCGAGACAGTCCTCATCATCGTGGTGGCCCTGCTTCTCACCTGCCTGTCGCTGGCGTGGAGCTATCACGTCAAGGTGCGCTGCGGCGGCGACCCGTTCGACGCGGACGGTCGAAGCCAGAACTTCCCCGGCGGCGACCAGACGCGCCTGATCCCCTGCTACTCCGACATCATGCAGCTGTGGCTCGACCGCGACGTCGACAAGCACGTCTTCCCCTACATCCACGGCGGCATCCACCCCGACGGCACCCTCTACGGCGGGGTCGTCGAATACCCGGTGCTGTCGGGGTTGCTGATCTATCTCGGAGCGATCGGCGCCCACACCGACACCGAGTTCTTCCAGCACACCATCTGGCTCCTCACGCCGTTCGCCTTCCTGATCACCGTGCTGCTCGCACTGATGGCGCGGTGGTGGGTGCTGCTGTGGGTGGCGACACCCCCGTTGATGCTCTACGCCTTCCACAACTGGGAGCTGCCGGTGGTGGCCACCACGGTCGGGGCGATTGCGGTGATGGCGTGGGGGTCGAGCCCCGATCCGCGGACAGGAGATCGGCGGCTCTCGCTACGGACGTCGGCCGTGCTGGCGGCGATCCTGCTGGCAATCGGCTTCTGCCTCAAGCTCTATCCGGGTCTGTTCGTCCTCCCGCTCGCCCTGTACGTGCTCTATCGAGGCGACGACACCAAGCGCGGACCCGACTGGAGGAGCGCCGGCTGGGTTGTCGGCGCCGCTTCTCTGACCACCCTGCTGGTCCAATTGCCCTTCATCGCACTGGGTTTCGACGGTTGGAAGGCGGCGTGGCAGTTCCAGGGCAAGCGCACGGCCGACGCGACCACCAACTCGGTGTGGTACTGGGGATTACGCTTCCTCTTCGACGACGACACCCCGAGCTACGACGCCGTGGTCGGCGTCATGTCACCGTTGCTCATCCTCGCCGCGTTCGCCGTCGCCATCGCGCTCAGCCGACGACGCCAGGAACAGCTTGGCTACTACCCGTGGATCGGGGTGGCTGCATCGATGTTGGCCGGGTTCATGCTCTTTCACAAGGTGCATTCACCGCAGTACACGCTGTGGCTTCTACCGTTCTTCGTCCTGCTGCAGGTGCGCTGGCAGCTGATCGCGGTCTACCTCGTCGCGGACTTGGTGCTCGACATCTCCATCTTCCGCTACATAGGCTTCATCCAGAACGGGTGGCCGTCGTGGGTGCCGATCGCAGGCGTGTCTATCTCCGTGTGGGTCCATGCGGTCATCCTGGCCCTGCTGATCGTGACCTTCGTCCGCACGCCGCTGCGAGAACCATTGGCAACCATGATGACAAGAGAGAAGGTCCCCGCGTGAGTTCCTGGCTGGGTAGCGGTCCTCTGATCGGGGAACGAGTGACGTTGCGGCCGTTGAGATTCGACGACGTCGAGGCATTGTCAAAGGTGGTGGGCGATCCTTCCCGATTCCGCTGGGTACCGGGCGTCCCGGTCGACGCTGTCAGCGCCCGCAGCTTCGTCGAAGCAGCCCTGCACGATCCGGAGAGGCGCGTCGGTTTCGCGGTGATCGACAACGAGACCGGGACGCTGATCGGTTCCACCAGTTACTACGACATCGACGCAGCCAACCTTACCTGTGCGATCGGCTACAGCTTCTATACCGAAGCGGCACAAGGCACGACGATCAACCCGACCGCCAAGTACCTGCTGATGAAACACGCCTTCGAAGATTGTGGCGCGGTTCGGCTGGTGTGGCACACGCACGAGAACAACGCCCAATCCCGTGCTGCCATCACCAAACTCGGCGCCACCTTCGAGGGGTTGCTGCGCAAGCATCGACGCTTCGGCGACGGATGGCGCACCACGGCGCAGTTCGCGATGGTCGACGAGGATTGGCCGACGGCGAAGGAGACACTTCTGCAACGACTACCGTGACGATGGCGATCAGAGCTCCCCCACTTCTCACACTCGCGAACCACCGTCGATCATGGCGGATCGCAACGCCGAATGACTGTGCGGCAACCAGATCGCCTGCACAGGCACGAGCGGCGGTTCGTCGAAGTCGATCACGCGTATCGATCCACCCGCGAGCTCGCCGGCCGCATCCGTCACGAACGCCGCGGCGGACCGGTGACGCAGCACCGCGGTGAAGGGCGGGGTTCCCTGAACGTTGTTGATGATCAGCGAAGGCTCAAATCCGGAACGCCGACAATAGGATACGAGAAGATCGGTGTAGAACGAATGCCGTTCCGGAGCCCATACGACGATGGGGGTGGTGGCGAGTGCCTGCGCGGCGATCTGTCGCTCTCCTGCAAGCGGATGCTCCACATGGACCGCCAGCCGCAGTTCGTGATAGGCGAAAACCGACGACATCAATGCCTCGGGCGCGTCCACTCCACGACGAAGGGCGACGTCGATGTCGTTGCTCAACAGTTCTTCCCGAAGGTCTCCGGGGAAGAGCTGACGAACCGTGATGGGCTGCTCCGGCTCCGCGGCGATGATGGGACGGAGTAACCGGTACACCTCTTCACCAGAGATCGCCGGGGAGTGCCCGACGACGAACGGTGTCGGCCGGCCGGTCGCCACCGATTGCACTGACCGGACCAACGCCGCGTTGCCCGCGAGGATCGCCTTCGCGCCCTCATAGAGTACTTTCCCGGATTCGGTGAGCACCCAGTGCCGGTGCGAGCGATCGAAGAGCGGGGTGTTCAGCTCACGCTCGAGCTGACGCACCGAGGCGGAGAGCGCCTGCTGTGTCAGAAAGAGATTCTGCGCCGCGCGGGACAACGTGTCCGACTCGGCCGCCACCACGAAGTTTCGGAGGCGCCTACTGTCCAGCATCATCGGATCGGTCACGTCATCCTCCCTTCACATCGATCTCCAAGCGAGACAACGGTGGATGTCACGAACGACATCTGCGTCCGATGCCGGTGCCGCACGGCGCACGGGCTGTGGCCACTGCCGGTACAAGTCTGATTTGCACTACCCAAAAGCCTCGTTGTTCGTCGGTGGAGATCCGTCAGCATTTGCTTGAATCCTATCGAGAATGTCCACGCGGTCACGATGTGATCGCCCGCGGAATGTATCCGAGAAGAGCGTGATGAAAAGAGTACTTGTATGTGCGGCATCCCTATTCGCTGTGTGCTTCTTTCTGGCGGCATGTAGCGATGACACCTCGTCGGACTCGGCCGCCACGTCGACCAGCATTGTCAATGCGGCGGGATCGTGGGACACCAACGGCAAGCCGGTGAACGGCGGACCCAAAGGTGCGGACGGTTCGATGGGCAACAACCTCACGCGCGGCTTCTGCGCCCACAACGAGGACCCGAAGTGCCCCACCGGAACCTATCTCGGCCCGCATGTGGCGACCCATCCGGCAAGTGGTTTCTGGGACGGGAACGGCAACCCGGTCAAGGGTGGTCCGACCGGGGCGGATGGATCGACCGGCAACAACAAGACGCAGGCGTACTGCGCGCGGAATCAGGATCCCGCTTGCCCGAAGGGCAGTTTCGTCGCAGCTGACGCCATTCGGAATCCGAACGGCAGCAACTCGTACGTGAAGTGCGAGGGAACCGTATGCACCAACCCGAATCACGGCGGCGGCCCGGGCAATGGGGCATGGGACGCCGCCGGCCGCCCTGTCAACGGTGGTCCGCAGGGTGCCGATGGGTCGGAGGGGAACAACAAGTCCCAGGCCTACTGCGCACAGAACCAGGATCCGGCCTGCCCGAGCGGCTCCTACGTCGCGCCAAAGGCGATCCCCGCACCTGACGGATCCAACAGGTACGTTCCGTGCGAAGGCACGGTCTGTACCAATCCCAACAACGGCGCGGGCAATGACCCCGGTGCCGACGACACGACCCAGAACGACGACACGACCCAGGACGACACGACCCAGGACGACGACACGACCGAGGACAACGCCCCGACCACAGCCCCGGACGACGACGGCGAGAACTGAGCACCGGGCGCCTCCGGGCGCCGGCAATCGCCGGCCCCGGAGGTGTCAGCCGGCAGAGTGGGCGAGCGCAGGTCCCGGCGCTTGCGGCGGGTTCTGCGCCGACGACCGCACGGATCTCGGTCCCAACTTGTCCGGCGCGTCGGCGTCGCACGAGATCGTCGGCGGGATGTCAGATCTGCCAGATCACCAGGGCGCACAGCGCGAGCACCATCAGACCTCGCAGCACCACCGCAAAGGTGAACCGTTCGTCGGGTAATTATCGGCGGCTGGGGTCGAGGAACAGGCCCATCCGGGGAATCCAGAGCAGGCGTCGATCACCATCCAGCTCAACACAATTCGCGTGTGCGGCAGCGCCAGCACCGCGAGCGGGACCAGCCACAGCGAGTACTGCGGACTCCACACTTTGTTGACCAGGAGGAATCCCGCGACGAGCAGCAAGCTGAAGACACCTGAGCAG
The DNA here is from genome assembly GCF_053588675.1 of Gordonia sp. NPDC003422. Classification (NCBI taxonomy): domain Bacteria; kingdom Bacillati; phylum Actinomycetota; class Actinomycetes; order Mycobacteriales; family Gordoniaceae; genus Gordonia; species Gordonia sp. NPDC003422. Next base: position 205,709 of record NZ_JBSFQL010000004.1, on the reverse strand, counting down.
CGCGTCGCGTTCGCCGTCATCGACAGCGAGACCGGCGCGCTGGTCGGCTCGACCAGCTACTACGACATCGACGCGGCCCACCTGACGTGCGCCATCGGCTACACCTTCTATACCGAAGCGGCACAAGGCACGACCATCAACCCCACCGCCAAGTATCTGCTGATGCGTCACGCCTTCGAGGACTGCGGCGCCGTGCGGCTGGTGTGGCACACGCACGAGAACAACGCCCAATCACGAGCGGCGATCACCAAACTCGGCGCCACCTTCGAAGGCCTGCTGCGCAAGCACCGACGTTTCGGCGATGGATGGCGCACCACAGCGCAGTTCGCGATGGTCGACGACGATTGGCCGCCGGCGAAAGAACGTCTATTGCAGAGGATGTCGTGATCCGCATGGGCGGGTCACTGTCCGACCCGGTCCACCTTCGCGACACACAGATCTGAGTTCTCTTGCTCGACAGTGATCTCCATGGTGAAAGGGACCTTTGGCGTGGGTCCGGAGGAGGTCGTCTGCGTGACCGTGAACACGACGATGACTGGGACGGCATCGGGCGTGCGGTTTTCCGAATCGATCGCCGTGCGCTGTACCTGTGCCGATGCGGCTATCTGCTTACGCAGTTGCAGAGTCGTTTCTCTCGCATTCTCCAGCCCAGTGCGGGCACTCGAGCCGCGACAGGTTGACGCGATGGCCCGCTCATATCCGGACTGATCGGTCGGCGTCGACGTACTGAAGTCCGTCACGAACTGGCCGGCGAATTCGGTGTACTCCTTATCCGAGAAGCCAGACTCATCGTCGTTTCCACTTGCGGCCAGGACAGCCCAGATCACACCTCCGGCAACAAGTGCCACAACGACGACAGCCGCCAGGACGATCCCGATGATCAGGCCGGTACGCGAACGTCGTGGCGGCGGAGGCGCGTACGGACCCCATGTCTGTCCCGGCTGCATCGGCTGTCCGGGCGGCATCGGCGGAAACGGCGGGGGTTGCCCACCTGCGTTGTCGTATGTCATTCGTTGACCCCCTTGCGTCGGTTTGCGGTCAGGCTGGTTCAGGCTCTCGCTCGCCCAGCGGTTGCGGGCTCTGCCGACCCATCACCTTCGGTCCCAGTTTGTCCGGCGCACCGTCGAGCACTCCGCCGGCCGGGTCGTCGTAGTGACCGCCAAGACGCCTGCGCCGCACCAGGTCGTCGGCGGGATGCCAGACCTGCCAGATCACCAGGGCGCACAGCGCGAGCACCATCAGTCCCCGCAGCACCACCGCAAAGGTGAACCATTCGTCGGGCAGCCATCGGCGGCTGGGATCGAGGAACAGGCCCATCCGGGGAATCCAGAGCAGGGCGTCGATCACCATCCAGCTCAACAAAATTCGCGTGTGTGGCAGCGCCAGCACCGCGAGCGGGACCAGCCACAGCGAGTACTGCGGACTCCACACCTTGTTGACCAGGAGGAATCCCGCGACGAGCAGGAACGCGAGCTGCGCAACCCGCGGCCGTTGCGGAGCAACCAATCCGATGGCCACCACGGCGCCCACGACGAGCACCAGCAGCACCATCGTCAGCCCGTTGAGCAGACTCACATTCCAGGCGCTACCGCCGAGATCGGTGATGACGCGGTACCACGTGTCGGGGTCGGCGTTACGATCGGCATTGAGGCGGAAGAACTCTCGCCAACCGTTCGGGTACAGGACGAGGATCGGCAGGTTGACGGCCAGCCAGGTGGCGACCGCGGTGGCGGCCGTGGCGGCAAACTCCCGTAGCTTGCCCGCTCGTAGACACAGCACCGCCAGCACGATCAGGAGCAACGCCGGATACAGTTTGGCCGCTGTGCCGACACCGATGAATATGCCTGCCAGCCAGGGCATCCGGCGCGACCACGCGAGCATGGCCAGCGCGACCATGGCGGTGGCGATGGCGTCGAAGTTGGTGAAGGCGTGCACCAGAACCAGCGGCGAGAGTGCCGCCAACCACACCGACCACATGCGCGCGCCCGCAGTCAGAGCGGTCGCCCAGATGGTGACCAGCCAGAACAACGCCAGACCGAGCGCGACGACGTTGAAGAACAGCACGACGTCGATCGCAGCGGGAACTCCCCAGTTGTCGTGCGCCCAGCTCCACCAACCGGCCACCCGTGCGGCTCCGTACATGTACATGCCGGTGAGCACCGGATACTCCATGTAGCGCTTGATCTGTTGGCCGTTGCCGTCGTCCTGATACCAGTAATCCCGATAGGGCAGCGCGCCCATGTCGAGCCGTTCGGCCCCGTACAGACTGATGACGTCCGAGTAGCAGAGGTCGGTGAACTGTCGCTGGTCGTCCCAGTCGAGTCGCGCCACCGCGCCGGGCTGGCCGGCGGTCCCGTCGTCGGGCTCTGCCTGCTGCAGACATCCCGCCTTGCCGAACCAACTGAGCGCGAGCGTGAGAAGCGCGAGGCCGAACAAGACACGGATCGGCGTCAGGTATCGGCTACGACCAACCGCGGCATGTGCGCCCACCGGACCGCCGACAACCGAACTTGCCTCCCACACAAGATGATCCGTGTGCGACGGGGCGATTCGGTGTTCGTCGGTACGCCGATCCGCCGAGAGTGGGAGCGGGCTTACACCGTCCGGTTGTGCTTCACCGCCGACGGGTTCCGACCCACCAGGTTCCGACCCACCAGGTTCCGACACTGCCGGGGTCAGCCGATCGGGGGATTCGGCACGTCGCCGCCGTCGTCGTTGTTCCCGTTCCCGCTGTCGTCGTTGCCGTTGTCGTTGTTGTTCTCGTTGCCCTGGTTGTCGCCACCGCGTGGCGGTCCGGTCGGAATCGTGATCCCGGGCACCGGGGTCCAGTTGCCGTCGCCGCCATTGCGGTTGGTGTCATCGCCACCGCGCGGGGACGTGCGCGGACCTCGCGGCTGCGTGGTCGTGTTGTCGTAGGTGACCGGCGGCGGCTCGTAAGGCACCCCGGCCTGACCGCCGACCGCATCGGGTTCCGGGAACTGCTGAATCGGCTTGCCGGTGAGCGCGCCGTTCATCGCGGCCTGCCAGATGTCGGACGGCAGACCACTGCCATAGATCGACGCGCCGTTGAGATTCTCGATCGCTCCGCCGCCGTTGGTCCCGACCCAGACGGCCGTCGACAACTGCGGCGTGTACCCGACCATCCACGCATCCTTGTTGTTGCCGGTGTCGCCGAGCTGCACGGTGCCTGTCTTGGCCGCCGACGGGCGCGAGCCGAGGGTCGAATCGGAGAGGGCGTGCCCGTTGGAGTACGACGCGACCGGCTCGAGCGCGGCCGTCACGTTGTCGGCGACCTTGGCCGGGAACACCCGCTGGCCCGAGTTCTTCTGCCGCTCGAACAGCACATTGCCGTCGGAGTCGGTGACCTTCTGGATGAAATACGGCTCGCGATAGATGCCCGATGCAGCCAGCGTCGCGTATGCCGACGCCATGTCGATCACGCGCGACGGGTACTGCCCGAGCACGACGCCGCCCTCGGGATAGCCGTTGGCCTCCTGCAGCGTCTGCTCGATGTCGCCGAAGGACCGTGCGACGCCGGCCTGATGCGCCGCGTCGGCCACGGCCTTCGCCTGACCCTGGAGGTCCATCATCAGCCGGTAGTAGACGGTGTTGAGCGACATCTTCATGGCGGTGGCCAGGTTGCACGACCCGCAGCTCTCACCGTCGGAGTTCTCCACGGTCAGTCCGTTGCTGGCCTGGTAGGGAGCGGAGCTGTAGACGCGGGAGAGCGGAATGCCCTGCTCCAGCGCGGCGACCAGCGCGAAGACCTTGAACGACGAGCCGGTCTGCAGCCCGGCCTGGGCGTAGTCCCAGCCGAGCGACTCGTCGCCGCCGTAGTAGCCGCGCACGGCACCGGTCCGCGGATCGATGGAGACCGCCGCGGCCCGCAGATTCTTGGGTTCGCCGTTGAGCTTGCCGTCGGGGCACTTGTAGATGCGGTTCTGCCGGCACGCGGCCTGCACCACCGAGTTCTGCACCTGCGGATCGATGCCGGTCTCGATCTTCAGTCCGCCGGTACGAAGCTGCTTGTCGGTGATCCCGACCCTCGGCAGTTCCGCGAGGACCTGCCGTTTGATCAGGCCACTCGGACCGGGTGTGACGTCGGAGAAGCTGCGCGGTTCGATCGTCTTGGGGAGACGGTCACGAACCTCGAGTGCCTGCTGCTTGGTGATCGCACCGGTCGAGACCATGCCGTCGAGCACGTACTGGTAGCGGCCGAGCACCACGCCCGGGTTGATCGCGGGGTCGTAGTACGACGGCGCGCGCACGATCGCGGCGATCAGCGCGGCCTGATCGATGGTCAGGCCCTTGTTGATGGACTTGCCGTAGTAGGCCTGCGTCGCGACGGCGATGCCGTATGCGCCGCGGCCGAAATAGATGGTGTTGAGGTAGGACTCGAGGATCTTCTCCTTCGACCACCCGTTGCCCGGCTTCATCTTCGCCGCGTACGCCAGTTCGCGGAACTTGCGGCTGTAGCTGCGTTCGTCGCCGACGATCGCATTCTTCACATACTGCTGGGTGATGGTCGAACCGCCGCCGGCGTCGGCGTTGCCGGTCAGCTTGCCGATCACGGCACGCGAGATTCCCTTGGCCGAGAAGCCGTCGTTGTCCCAGAACTCGCGGTCCTCGGCAGCCACGATGGCCTGCGTCATGGTCTGCGGGATCTCGTCGTAGGGGATCACCTTGCGGTCGCCGTCGGCCTGCTTGACCTCGGCGATCATGTTTCCGCCGGAGTCGACGATGGTCGCCTTCTGGCTGACCTCGGGTTCCGGGATCTCGGCGTGGTAGTACGTCCAAGCGAACGCCATGACGAGCACCAGGATGATGGCCGGGACCACCGCGCCGACAATGCCGAGTGCCCACGCGAACCGCGTGTGCTTCTTGTGATTCGCGCTGTTGCTCCCCCGGGCCGGACCAGTTCCGGCACCACGCGACGTGGGCGAAGTGCTTCGTGCCTCGCTCATCGTCAACCTTTCCCACCGGGCCACGCGGGCTGTCTCACCGCCACCACAGTACTTCTCGATCGTGTTTCGTTATCCCATCGTGACGTATCGGCCCGCCTCACGGCAAAATCGTCGCGCAGAACACAGTCTCCTGCGACGACGACCAAGACCAACGTTCGATGGTGAGTTGCTGACTATTTGGCCACGCGACGAGTCCGCGTCGACCGCGGTGGCAACCCCGCAACGTACGACTGGACGAGATGGTTCCAGCTACACGTCCGGCACACCTCGACCACGTGCACCGAGAACTCCTCGGCACTCGCGTCGAGCTTGGCGATCTCCTCGGTGCTGCGGGCCGAGCCCGACACCTGTCCGAGACGCTCGCCGAACACCCAGGAGACCAGCGTGACCTGCTCTTTTCGGCAGATGGGGCACACCGTCTTCGACGGGCGGCCATGGAATTTGGCGGCACGCAGTAGATACGGACTCGCATCGCAGACATCGGCGACGGCGGTCCGGCCCGAGTGAACCTGGGCCAACCGCGCGCGCCGCTGCAGGGCGTAGTCGACGATCTGGCGTTGCACGTGTTTCAGCGTACGTCCTGCGTTGGTGGACCGCCCGCGCGACGTGCGGCCGCAGCAATGTGTCGAGTTGCATGGACGATTGTTATATCGGTGCGATACATTGGTGGACACATCGAAGCGAGGTGTCGGAGCGTCAGTGTGCACCGACACGTCATCGATACACATGCGTCGGACCACACGACCCCGGAAGGGGGTGAGGAATGCTCGAACTGGCCGTTCTCGGACTGCTGATCGAATCCCCCATGCATGGATACGAGCTGCGCAAACGCCTGACCGGTCTGCTCGGTGCGTTCCGTGCCTTCTCTTATGGGTCGCTGTATCCGACGCTGCGCCGCATGCAGGCGGACGGTCTCATCGATGAAGCCGCCACGCCGTCGGGGATGAAGGTTCGACGCGGACGCCGTGTCTACCAGCTCACCGACAAGGGGCGGACCCGGTTCAGCGAGCTCGTCGCCGACACCGGTCCGCAGAACTACACCGACGACGGATTCGGTGTGCACCTCGCGTTCTTCAGCCGGACCCCGGCCGTGGCGCGGATGCGCATCCTGGAAGGTCGCCGTCGGCAAGTGGAAGAACGCCGCGAGGGTTTGCGCGAGATCGTCGGAAGGTCCAACCGGACCGTCGACCGCTACACCCGGCAACTGCATCAGCTCAGCCTGGAATCCAGCGAACGTGAAGTGCGCTGGCTCAACGAGCTGATCGCGGCCGAGAACTCAGGATCTGCCGCCGACGACACGTCTGTGACAGATCCGGGTGGCACCAACGTGGATGCCACCGACACCGCAACCGACAGCGATGTCTTCGATGATGACGCCTTTGAGGGCGATGTCTTCGATGCGGAAACTGAGCAAGTGAAAACACCGGTCGCGCAGCGAACGTCTGCGGCGCCGCGAGAAGAAGGAGAACCCGACCATGGGTGAGCCCAACAAGGTGCGCGTTGCCATCGTGGGCGTAGGAAACTGCGCTTCATCCTTGGTGCAAGGCGTGCAGTACTACAAGGACGCCGACGAGAACTCCACCGTGCCCGGCCTGATGCACGTGAAGTTCGGCGCCTACCACGTGCGCGACGTCGAGTTCGTCGCCGCCTTCGACGTCGACGCCAAGAAGGTCGGCTTCGACCTCTCCGACGCGATCTTCGCGAGCGAGAACAACACCATCAAGATCGCCGACGTGCCGCCGACCGGCGTCACCGTGCAGCGCGGCCACACCCTCGACGGACTCGGCAAGTACTACCTCGAGACCATCACCGAGGCCGAGGGCTCCGGCGTCGACATCGTGCAGGCGCTCAAGGACAACCAGGTCGACGTCCTCGTCTCCTACCTGCCCGTCGGCTCCGACCAGGCCGACAAGTTCTACGCGCAGTGCGCCATCGACGCGAATGTCGCGTTCGTCAACGCCCTGCCGGTGTTCATCGCCTCCGACCCGGAGTGGGCGCAGAAGTTCGTCGACGCCGGCGTCCCGATCGTCGGCGACGACATCAAGAGCCAGGTCGGCGCGACCATCACCCACCGCGTGATGGCCAAGCTGTTCGAGGACCGCGGCGTCACCCTCGACCGCACCTACCAGCTCAACGTCGGCGGCAACATGGACTTCAAGAACATGCTCGAGCGTGAGCGCCTGGAGTCCAAGAAGGTGTCCAAGACCCAGGCCGTCACCTCGAATCTCACCGGCCCGCTCGCCGGCAAGGTCCAGGACAAGAACGTCCACATCGGCCCGTCCGACCACGTCGAGTGGCTCGACGACCGCAAGTGGGCCTACGTCCGCCTCGAAGGCCGCGCCTTCGGTGACGTGCCGCTGAACCTGGAGTACAAGCTCGAGGTGTGGGACTCCCCCAACTCGGCCGGCATCATCATCGACGCCGTGCGCGCCGCCAAGATCGCCAAGGACCGCGGCATCGGCGGACCGGTCATCCCGGCCTCGGCCTACCTGATGAAGAGCCCCCCGCAGCAGCTCGCCGACGAAGTCGCGCGTCAGCAGCTCGAGGCGTTCATCATCGAGGGCTGAGTCTTTCCGCTCTGACAGCCGTGCCGCACACCGAAAAGGTGTGCGGCACGGCTGTTTTCGCTCCATCGCGGCGCCATCTGCTGTCCGCTCCCTGAGGTGCGAGCCTGCGAGCCTCGAAGGGCCGGTGAGACAAGGCAATTGGTCAACCCCGTAGCGACGGTCACCGGGGCCGAGGCTCCTCGCTAGCGCTCGTCGCACCTCAGGCAGCGGACAGGGCTTCGCTCGCTCGTCGCACCTCAGGCAGCGGACAGGGCTTCGCTAGCGCTCGTCGCACCTCAGGCACCGGACAGGGCTTCGCTCGCTCGTCGCACCTCAGGCAGCGGATGGTCTCGTGCGCCTCAGGAAGCGGATGGATTGGTCGCGACGGTCGTCTCGCGCGCCTCCTGGTGATCCGACTCATGCTCGGCCGCGAGCCGCGGAATGATGCCTCCCGCGAGGACATCGGCCACCTGTCGCGCCGACAACCGGTGTCGCACCGTGAATGTCGTGTCCTTGGTGACGTTGTGGACGCTGATCTCGTCCTTGGATTCGAGCACATCGCGCAGATTCTCGACGTGGAGCACGTCGTCCTGGTCGATGCCGTCGTAGTCGGCGGGATCGTCGAATTCGACTGCGAGAACACCGAAGTTGGCCAAGTTCTGCCAGTGGATGCGCGCGAACGATTTCGCGATGACCATGCGCAGACCGAGGTGGCGCGGCGCGATCGCGGCGTGCTCACGTGACGAACCCTGACCGTAATTCTCACCGCCGACGATGATGTGCCCGGTGCTTTCGGCGTCCCGAGCCCGATCGGGATAAGTCTCGTCGACGCGGGTGAACGAGAACTCCGCCAGCTTCGGGATGTTCGAACGAAACGGCAACGCCCGCGCTCCGGCCGGTGAGATCTCGTCGGTGGAGATGTTGTCACCGAGCTTGAGCAGCACCGGGGCCTCGATCTCGTCGGGGAGGTCGTCGAGCTCGGGCAGGCTGGAGATGTTGGGGCCCTTCACCGGTTCGATCTCCAGTGCCTCGTCGGCATCCGGCGGCGCCACCAGCATCGCGGTGTTGATCGCATGTTCGGTGGGCAATGCCAACTCGGGGTAGGCCATGTCGACGTCGCGCGCCCAGTCGCGCGGATCGGTGATCACCCCGGTCAGGGCCGACGCCGTGGCAGTCTCCGGCGAGCACAGCCACACCGCGTCCTCCTTTGTCCCCGACCGTCCCGGAAAGTTGCGGGGCATGGTGCGCAACGAGTTTCGACCCGTCGCCGGTGCCTGACCCATACCGATACAGCCCATACAGCCCGCTTGATGAATACGCGCACCACCGATGACGAGACTCGCCGTCGCCCCCATCGTGGTCAGGTCGGCGAGGATCTCGCGTGATGTGGGATTGATGTCGAAGCTGACCTCGCCCAGCGTCTGACGGCCCTCGACCATCGCGGCGGCGATGGCGAAGTCGCGCAGACCGGGGTTGGCGCTCGACCCGATGACCACCTGCGACACCGGTTCTCCGGCAACCTCGGACACCGGGACGACGTTCCCGGGCGACGACGGTTTGGCGATCAACGGCACGATCTCGGACAGGTCGATCGTGTCTTCGACGTCGTAGGTCGCATCGTCGTCGGCGACGAGCTCGACCCAATCGTCCTCGCGCCCTTCGGCCCGCAGGAACTCGCGCACGGCGTCGTCGCTGGGGAAGACGGTGGTGGTGGCTCCGAGTTCGGCACCCATATTGGCGATGACGTGGCGGTCCATCGCGCTCAGCCCGGCCAGCCCCGGACCGTGATACTCGATGATGCGGTTGACCCCACCCTTCACGTCATGGCGGCGCAGCATCTCGAGGATGACATCCTTGGCCGAACACCATTGCGGCAGTTCGCCTTCCAGGCGCACTCCCCAGATCTCCGGCATGCGGATGTTGAGTGGGTGCCCGGCAATCGCCAGTGCGACCTCCAGCCCGCCGACGCCGATCGCGAGCATGCCCAGCGAACCCGCAGCAGGTGTGTGCGAATCCGATCCCACCATCGTCTTGCCGGGAATTCCGAAGCGCTGCATGTGCGTTGGGTGCGAGACACCGTTACCTGGCTTGGAGAACCACAATCCATAACGCGCACAAGCGGTTCGCAGATAGTCGTGATCCTCGGCGTTCTTCTCGTCGGTCTGCAGCAGATTGTGGTCGACGTACTGCACACTCACCTCGGTCTGTGCCCGGTCGAGCTCGAGGCCCTCGAGTTCCTGCATGACCAGGGTGCCCGTCGCATCCTGTGTCAGGGTCTGATCGATGCGGATCGCGATCTCGGATCCGGGTGTCATCTCACCCGACTCCAGGTGTGCTCCGATGAGTTTCTGTGCGATGTTTCGAGGTTCGTTTGACATGTCGGGTCCTCGGCCGTCCTCACGCGTCACCGCGACCTCTCGCGCACCACAGACGACGTCGGACCGAGCGCTGCTTCTTCTCGGTCGCCGGCGGACGGGCCGGGGCTGGACCCTTACGCGAATCGCGGCGTCGGACTGGGCGCTCGATCCGTGACCTCACCTCATGGTGTCAGGCTCGTCTACCCGTCGCCAGGGTTCGGTCACATGTCCGGATCGAGGAGAAGACGATTGACGTCGGCGACGTCGAACAGGGTCGGGTCAAGTTGGATGCGTTCGGGCATTCCCGTCCACTCACGGAGTTCCTGGTAGCGAGGGTGTTCGGGATCGTTGATCGCTTCGAGGAACTCGTCCCAACCGCCCGCACCGCCGACGTCCTCGAACGGCGCTGTCCCTGAGCCGTCGAGCACTGTGGCCGACGGATCGTCGTTCTCCGGCTCGATCTGCTCGATCTGCTCGACGACGAGCCGGACCGTCCAATCGTCACCGAAGTCGTACTCGTAGATCAGTTCGTCGCCTGGGGCGGCCAGCAACTCGCCAATTCGGATACGTTCTTCGACTTCGGTATCCGCAGCCGGGTGCAGTCCCTGTCGGATCGCATGCTCGGGCATGTACCGATGCACGTGCCCGGTGTGGCGAACGATGAATTGGTGAAGGTGGGCATCTTCCCAGTCGAACACGATCTGCAGGACGTCGTGCAGTTCGTCGAGGCGCACCCATGAGTGCAGCCGCAGCGTGCGCCAGACGGGCGGCGTGATCCCGGGCATGTCGGCGCGAACGGTGATCATCGCTTGGTCGTTCCCCAGTTCCGGATTGAGGTAGTCGGGGAATCCCGCCCACACAGCCGGTCGTAGGGCCTCGGGGACCACGTACTTGTCGTCGTCGATGACGAGCCAACCGTCCACGAGGATCGCCGTCAGACGTGCCTTGACGAGCGCACCGAGCAACTCGTCTTCCTCTTCGATCTCGTCGATCGCCTCCAACGGTATGTTCACCGGCATCAGCCCCTGGTAAACGATGCGGGCGACCACTTCGTCGGGCTCGTCGCTCGGAATCCGGGGGTCGGTGAGCAAGAAGGTCACCGAGGCAGCCACTGCGCGACGCCGTATGTCGAGAGCCGCTGTGAGTCCGTTGGCCTCGGGGCGCCAGTCTTCGGCGAACTCACCTGGTCGTACCTGCGAGGTGTCGGCCTCGATCAACCCGATGGCCTCCGCAAGATCCCACACCTGGGACTCGAGTGGGTGACCGCTCAACGAGGTCAGCTCTTCTTCGGGGGGGTCGACGCCGAGCGTCTCGAAGAGTTCGGGCAAGAGTTCCGGCTCTGGCAACGACTCTTCCGTCGTCGGCTGCCCCGGCCCGATCCAGTCGAGCAGCGCGTCGAGCCAGAGCACGATCTGTGTCGCCGACAGCTCCGCGAACTCGAGGTTCGGTTCGACGTCGGGGACCTCGACGCTCGTGGGCATGTCCATCTTGTCGGCGACGTACCCCTCACACGCACCCATTGCGAAGTCGGCGCCATCTTCGCCGCCCGTCCACTTCCCGGTGGCGACGAGGAAGTCGACGAACACACGCAGCGCGAAGATGAACACCACGGCCGGCGGAGCGCCCACGTCGTTCTGTTCGATGAACTCAGCCGTGTCGAACGCGGCGTCGAGGTCCTCGGCCGACGACCAGTCGGTGATCGACAACCCGGGTTGCGACTGGCTGAGGGTTTCGTACAGAAATTGGACGGCCGCAACCAGATCGGCACGGCGTTCGACGTCCGATTCGAAGTTTGTCTCTTCGAGCCAGTCGTCGAAACCATCCATCAGGGCATCCAGGTTGTCGGCACCGGGCCGCAGCGGAATGACGTTGTTGCGCCGGGCGGCGCGCTTACGCGACTTCTCGGCGCGCTTGGCGCCCCTGGGTTTCTTGTTCTTCGAGCTCATCGACGCCCAGGGTAAGCCATGTTCGACGGTTCTTTCGCGGCTCGGGAACTATCCTCGAGGGATGTGGACCAAGTGTGCGACCTCGACGCCACGGTGGTGAATCGGTTGCGAGCACAACGCTGGGTGGCAACGGGTTTCGATGGTCTCGGCGACTTCGCACTCGTCGACGAGGAGTTGGACAAACCAGGCCCAGGCGAGGTGACCATCGCGGTACGCGCCGCGGGAGTCAACCCGGCCGATCTCAAACACGTTCGACGCGAATCGGATTCGACGCTGCTGCCATTGCCTATCGGGTACGAGGTGTCGGGTACGGTCGAGGCCGTCGGCCCCCAGGTCGATTCCGTGGACATCGGGGGAGATGTACTCGCCTTCCGGGTTCGCGGCGGCTACGCAACAGCGCTGAATGTGTCCGCCGACAAGGTGTTCGCCAAGCCGGCGTCGTTGACCTTCGACGAAGCGGCCGGGCTGCTACTGGCCGGGTGCACCGCCGCCGACATGTTGCGGGCCGCATCTTTGGATCGTGACGAGACGGCGGCGCTGCATGGCGCGTCGGGCGCAGTCGGGGTCGCGGTCCTGCAACTGGCGCGACTGCGCGGCATCCGCGTCGTCGGGACGTCAAGTCCTGCGGGTTTCGACCGGATCCGCGAGTTCGGCGGCGTGCCTGTCTCGTACGACGGCCCGGGTCTCGCCGACCACATACGTGAGGCGGCCGAGCCGTTCGGCATCCAGGCAGCACTCGACGCCTCCGGCACCGACGACGCGATCGACGCCTCACTCGAACTCGTCGACGACCGGTCGAGGATCGTCACCATCGCCGCACCCCGGCGCGCCGCCGCCGACGGATTCATCGCGCTCGGTGGCGCCCAGCCCGAAAGTCAGCTGTTCCGAGACTCGGTGCGATCCAATCTCATTCGCCTCGCCGGACAGGGTGACCTGGTGGTGCCAGTCGCTCGGACGTTCGCACTCGAGGACGCTGTCGAGGCGCTGCGTCTGGTGGCCGGCGGCCATGCAGGCGGGAAGGTCGTCCTGACCACCTGAGTCATTCAGCAAGTATCTGCGGAGGATCCCCCGCAGCGAACTGACATAGAGTGGCGTCCGAGCGTCAAACCACACAATGTGGACACGAAACAGAGAGGTTCTCGTAATGGGCGTTAGCCTGAGCAAAGGTGGCAATGTCTCGCTGACCAAGGAGGCCCCGGGTCTGACCGCGGTGCTCGTCGGTCTCGGCTGGGATGTGCGCACAACGACTGGCACCGACTTCGACCTCGATGCCAGCGCGATTGCGCTCGGCGCCGACAAGAAGGTGCTGTCGGACGCGCACTTCGTCTTCTTCAACAACCTGCGTTCGCCCGACGGCTCGATCGAGCACACCGGCGACAACCTGACCGGCGAGGGTGAGGGCGACGACGAGGCGATCAAGGTCGACCTCGCGGCCGTTCCGCCGAACGTCGACTCCATCGTCTTCCCGGTCTCGATCTACGACGCCGACGCCCGCAGCCAGTCCTTCGGCCAGGTGCGCAACGCGTTCATCCGCGTCGTCAACCAAGCCGGTGGCGCCGAGATCGCCCGCTACGACCTCTCCGAGGACGCCTCCACCGAGACCGCCATGGTGTTCGGTGAGCTGTACCGTCACGGCGCCGAGTGGAAGTTCCGCGCTGTCGGCCAGGGTTACGCGTCGGGGCTCGCGGGTATCGCCCGCGACTTCGGCGTCAACGTCTGATCGACTCCGCAGCAGTGCCCGCGCATGCCGCACCCGACCTTCGGGTGCGGCATGGCGCATTCCGAGAGCATTCCATCCGCGAGGGCTCTGACACCGACCGTTCGCCTCGATGAAAGGCCCTGTACACCTTGGTAATACGAATATTCGGCATCTCGATTGTCGTGACGATTCTGTCCATCATCGTCGCCTTCCTCTATGGCGGGTGGCAGGCCGTCTTCCTCACCGTGATCCTCGGCATCCTCGAGGTGTCGCTGTCCTTCGACAACGCCGTCATCAACGCGACCGTCCTGCGCCGGATGAGCGAGTTCTGGCAGAAGATCTTCCTCACCATCGGCATCCTGATCGCCGTCTTCGGCATGCGTCTGGTGTTCCCGCTGGTGATCGTCTGGCTCGCGTCGGGACTGGGCCCTGTCCAGGCACTCGACCTCGCACTCAACCCGCCGCCCGACGACGCCGCCTACTTCCCCAACGGTGATCCGAGCTACGAGACGATCATCACCGACGCCCATCCGCAGATCGCGGCCTTCGGCGGCATGTTCCTGCTGATGCTCTTCCTCGGTTTCGTGCTCGAGGAGAAGGAGATCACCTGGCTGACCTGGATCGAACGGCCGCTGGAACGCATCGGCAAGCTCGACATGCTCGAGGTCGTCATCGCCACCAGCCTGCTGGTCATCACGGCCACATGGATCGCACCCGAAGACGAGGTGTCGACGGTCATGATCGCCGGCGCGCTCGGCATGATCACCTTCATCGCGGTCAACGGGCTCGGTGAGTTGTTCAACATCGAGACCGAGGACGACGACGAAGATGGCGAGGCGTCGGAGGAGAGCGCGACCTCCGAGACGAAGCGGTCGGGCCCGACGGAACTGGCGAAGGCCACCGGTAAGGCCGGATTCTTCCTGTTCCTCTACCTCGAGGTCCTCGACGCGTCGTTCTCGTTCGACGGTGTCATCGGCGCCTTCGCGATCACCGCGGACCCGATCATCATCGCGCTCGGCCTGGGCTTCATCGGCGCCATGTTCGTGCGTTCGCTGACCGTGTTCCTCGTCCGCAAGGGCACCCTGTCGGAGTACGTGTACCTCGAGCACGGTGCGCACTGGGCGATCGGCGCACTGGCGGTCATCCTGCTGTACTCGATCGGGACACACGTCAACGAGATCATCACCGGCCTGGTGGGCGTGGTGCTGATCGGAGCGGCGTTCACCTCCAGCGTCCTGCGCAAGCGGCGCGAGGAGGCCGGCGACGACGAGGCGAAGCCGTCGGAGATCGACGCACCGGCCTGACCGTCCCGGAAACCGACCGAGGGGTCCCTACCGCTCCCTGAGGTGCGAGCGAAGCGAGCCTCGAAGGGTCGTGGTGAGACAACAATGTCATCTCACCAGGGCCTTCGAGGCTCGTCGCTAGCGCTCCTCACACCTCAGGCAGCGGGAGGGCGACCACCTTCTGGCAGCGGGAGGGCGACCACCCACAGGCAGCGGGAGGAAGCCGCCGCCTACTTGCGGCCGGCCTTCCAGTTCAGGCCCCAGCCGTAGGCTTCGTCGACCTTGGACTGCGAACCACGGATGTAGCGGACCTCGCGGTTGATGATGAGTTCGCCACCGCGGTTCTCCAGCAGGGCGATGGCGCAGGAGATGGCGCCCTGATCCGACTCGTCGAGCCGGACCTCGATCTGCGGGCCGTTGGCCGGGAACAGGGTGACAACACCGTTCGCGGCCGCCCAGTTGGGTGCGCCCTCGTAGATGTAGGCGAAGATCAGCACCCGGCGAATGCGGTGGGTCTGGGAGAGATCGATGTACATGTTCTCGCCGCCGACGGCCGAACCGGAGCGGTCGTCGCCGTCGAGGTAGATGATGGGCTGGCCGTCGTAAGGCGCCTGGAACGAATTTCCCAGCGCCTGCACGATGCCTCGGTCACCGTCGTTGAACTCCCAGAGACACGCCAGATCGAGATCGACGCCCGCCGACCGCTTGAACAGCCCACCCTTGGACCCGGAGGTCCAGTTGAGGTTGACCCGCATCTGCCCGGTCGTCGAACCCTGCTTGGTCAGCGACACGCTCGGCGCCGACTTGGTCAACGTGACCTTGGACAGCGACACGGGTGGTTGTTGCGGGGCCGGCGGCTGCTGATAGGGCTGTTGTTGATACGGCTGCTGCTGATACGGCTGGGCCGGCGGCTGCTGATACGGCTGAACGGGGGGAGGCGGCGGCGGTGGTGCCGGCTGCGCCTTCGGACGTTTGGTGTAGTCGATGCCCATGATTGCGATCCTTCGCGTATCGGTTGCTGAGTTATGTCAACGGTACTGATGTTTCGACGACGACTTCTCTGTTCGTCACTCCAATCTGGATGAATCGACCACAGCCCTCGCCTGTGGCCCGAAAGCTGTTGCGGTGTGCAGCGCTCCACGTTCGTCGCGCCGACAACTCGCGACCGCGACATGGCGCGCACCGGCGGGCAGCACAAAGCCACCGTCGATCTCGTACCGCGTGTTGGTGATCTTGGTTCCGCGGGCCTGCGGGTCGGCGGGGTCGGACGGCGGCTGGTCGGGCCGGATGACCACCATGGCCTCGGTGACCCCGACCGGCCAGTCGAAACGGAGTCGACCGTCGACGACACCCCGGACCACAATGTCGGGACTCGAAGGCGCACTCCGTGATTCGGAGACTCTCGCGACGGCAGCCCCACCGTCGGAACGGGCTATATCCGACGACAATCCACCGAGCAGCGCGACCACGCCGTAGGAGGGCGGCACCGCCCCGGGCGTCGCGCCACCGTCCTCGAGTTCGGTTGCCGATGTGCGACCCACGGTCTGCGACGATCCGTCGGCCCGCAGCCGGAGCACACGGTAGACCACGCCCGGCGTCGCCGACGGTTGCCACGTGATGTGGCAGGCCACGCCACCGAGCACCGTGACACGCACATCGGTCGCGGGTTCGACGCTGACCTGCGCGGTCATCCGCGCCAGTTCCGGGTGGTCGGCGCAGGCGCGCGCAGCAGCGGCCAGTACTGCCGGGCCGACTCCTCCGGCCTTCGACTGCGCGACAACGCTTTCCGCTGCAGCCACGGCACGCCGGGAGACCTCCAGCGCAGCACTCAGCTGGGGTCCGTGGACGTCGAGGGTGTCGATGTCCGATGCCGTGCGCGAAAGCTCATCCAGCGCCGCCAACGCTGCGACGTGACGGTCGGCTCCCGCATCGTCGAGTGCACGTCGCCAACGCGCCTTTGCATCGGCCAGCAGATTCTCGACTTCCTCTGTCACCGAACGGATCTGGCGGATCGCGTCAGAGTCGTCGCCCGCCAGGTCGAGTGCCTCGCGGCACAGCGTCCGGGCCGCCACCGGCTTGCCCTGACGCAGCATCGCGCGCGCCGAACGCAGCGGAGCCTCCCACTCCCTCGATCGACGCGCCGGTTCGGGCCCGACCGCCGGCCGGGCTTCGACCGTCGGCTTGGGTGCCGCGGCGCCGAAATCCGTGGCGATCTCGTCGACCATCGCTCGCGCACCGACCGGGCCGAGGCCCAACGAGAGCGCCTCCTGGACCAGAAACTCGCGATCATGTTCCAGCAGTTCGTCTTCTACGAGCACAGCAGCACGAATACGAGGCTCGAGATGGGATCGGACCCTGGTCATCACGGCTGCGGAATACGCGCGCGCCAAGCCGACATCACCGAGCAGGATCTCCCGTATGTGCACCAGCAGTTCGTCGACGACGGCACGCAACCGGCCGGCCGGTAGTTCGCGCGACCGTTCCCCCAATTGCGCTGTCCGTCTCCCGATCTCGTCCAGATCGGTGGCGTCGTCGAGGGTCAGGCGCAGCAACGACAGCAATGTCGGGGTGCGCTCGTCGACCTGCAGACGGTCGAATTCGCCCAGCAGCGTGGCAATCTGTTCCAGCCGTGCCGAGCTGAGTTCCGGCGTCGGGGCGGGTAGCGGCGTCAACGCCGACGAATCGTCGAGGATGCGGTAGCGCCGCAGACGTGTCGCGATCTCGGCCGGCGTCAGGCCACCCATCGCGCCGATGTCGTCGAGTCCCGACCGCTTCGACGCCGGAATGCCTCCGTGACGCTGCATCAGCCGCTCGATCGCGCTGTCCAGCAACTCGAATCGATCCGCATCTCGTTGGTCCCGGGTCGCCGTGACGGTGCGTGCCAGCGCGGACCGCCGGTTGGCGAAACGCAGTGACTCACTGCGTTGTTCGTGTTCGGCGACGAGCTGACCGACCAGGACACGGTACTTGGGATGGTCGCGTTGTTTCTGCCAGAACGCCCACACCTCGTCGATCCGGCGGCTGACCTCGGCATCGGTGAGTGATTCGGCTTCGTCGAGCGGAATGTCGTAGAGCTCAAAGGGATCGGAGGCATCGACACCACCGCGGCGATCGACCGCGGCGAGGACACGCTTACGATAGTCGTTGGCGACGAACGGCTGCACCGGTCTGCCTCACCGGTCCCGACGCCGCGACCGCTGCACCTGGTCGAGTTCGCGGTTGACCTCCGACTGCGACAGCGTCGCACCGGTTTTGGCGCTCAGGGTCAGTGGTATGTCGGCGTCGACGTGATGGGCCCGCACATGCAGCACCCCGTCGAATCCCATCTCGAAGGTCACCCGCACCTCGCTGCCCTCGTCGTAGCCGGGCGGAATGTCGGTGATGGTGCCCTCGATGAGCACTTTGGCATCTTCGGGACGGGGCGTCGCCTGCTGTCCGAGTTGCTCGAGGACGGTCAGATTGATCCGATCCTGATCTGCCCGAACGGTGCCGAAGGAACGGCCCACCCGGATCGGCAGGGTCTGGTTGCGGTGCACCAGCCAGGTCGCCTCGAGTCCACCCGACCGTCCACCCACAGCCAGGACACCGAAGCCACGCGACACCACCGTGTCGACGGAGATCTCCAGCATCCGGCGCACCCCGGCGACGGGCAGCCCGAACGCGTCGGCGACGCGGCGGCACGAGTCCTCCACGTCGGCTGGATTCGCCTCGAGCGCGCCGGAACCGTCGGTCAGCCTGCCCCGCGTGCGCAGATCGGCGGTCACGAGACGTTCGATTTCGAGTTTGTCACCGTAGATCGCGGCTCCCCGCGCGACAGCGAGGTCGGGGTCGGACAACTCCGGGGTGATGTTCAGTGCCTTGCCGATCGCGTTGGCCACCATCGGCATTCGCGACGACCCACCCACCAGCAGCACACGGTCGACGCGGTCGACCCCCCGCGCACGTGCCGCCTTGAGGCAGGATTGGGTGAGGTCGACGGTGCGCTGCAGCAGCCCGCCGGTCAGTTCCTCCAACTGTGCGCGCGTCAGCGTGATGACCGAGCGAGCACCATCGTGAGCAACCACGACGGACGTCGAATCCGATTCGGTCAGTTCGTGTTTCGCACGCTCGGCAGAAAGAACCAGACTCTGCGACCCGGCCGAGTCGTCGAGCGGGTCCTCGGTGTCGGGGTGTTCGGCGCAGAAGGTTCGCGACAGGTGCAGGGCAATGCGTTCGTCCCAGTCCGCGCCACCGAGTTGATGATCCCCGTCGACCGCCAGGACCGAGATCCGCCGATCGGCGAGTTCGATCACGGTCGCATCGAACGTGCCACCGCCGAGGTCGTAGACGAGAACCGTCTCGTCGGGCGTACGCCCGACAAGTCCGTCGGTCAAACGGCTGAATCCGTACGACAAGGCGGCCGCGATCGGTTCCGAGAGCACACCGGCGACGTCGATGCCCGCGTAGTTCCCCGCCTGAATCGTGGCGCGCCGCTCCTCGTCGCCGAAGTAGGCGGGCACGGTGATGACGGCGCGCTCCACCTTCTCCCCCGCGAACGCCGCATCAGAGACGAGCGACTTGAGGATGAGCGCCGAGATGGCCGGCGCCGACCACGTCTGACCGTGCGCGACGAACCGCCAATCGGGGTCGCCCATACGTCGTTTCACGAGCGCGCAGACGTTGTCGGGGTCGAGGCGGGCCTGGCGGCGCGCACCCTCACCGACGACGTGGTCGGTGGCCGAGGTCAACAGGACAACCGACGGGGTGGTGACCGAGCCGCTGAGTCCGGAGATGACCTCGGGCCTGCCGTCGGCGCCGATTGTGGCGATGCCGGAATTTGTCGTGCCCAAGTCGATTCCATAGACGCCCACGAGACGGATGCTAGCAGCGCATCGACGCTGCGGGCTCCTCGGTGCGAGGCCGGTAGGCTCGATGAATGACCGAATCGGCGGATCCATCGGCACCCGAATCCCTCGTGGCGGAAGTGGCCGCTTCCGAGCCCATCGACCGCCTCGCCGAGCAGGTATCCGACCTCGCCCGCGTCGTGACGCGGCAGTCACTCACGCTCGACCGTCTGGTCGCGTCGGACAAGGCGCGCTCGGGCGGGCAAGCCTCCGACAGGCCGCTGCTCGTCGACCTGTTCGCGCTGTACACGGACGCCGATGTGTGTGCACGATCGGCGGAGTCCGAGCGCGAGGCCGCCGCTTTCACTGCATTGCGCGACGGCCTGGAGCGACTCATCGTCGGTCGCGACGGAGCCGTCATAAACCCGTGCGCCGGAGACGAGTTCGACGTCGCCGTGATGGAGGCGGCGGACACGCTATCGGCGGGCGATGCATCTGCCACCAAAGGCCGAGTGGCCGAGATGATCCGACCCGGACTCGTGGTCGCCGGACGGTCGGTGCGGCCGGCGATGGTGACTGTGTACGTGTAGCCACGGCTCGCCCTCTACTGCCCACCCGCTGCCTGAGGTGCGAGGAGCGCAAGCCGCCGGGCTGAGGAGCCCCATGCGAGGTACGAGCATGGAGCGTCTCGAAGTCGACGAGCCTCGAAGGCCGTGGCGACGTCAACTCACCAGCCCTTCGAGGCACCTCAGGGAGCGGTAGGGGCACCCACCCAGGCAGGCAGCGGATGAGAGCGTGTGGGACACCCACCTCAGCTCAGGGAGCGGAAAGGGCAACGGCTGGATCTGGGAGCAGCTCGCTACCTACTGATGCTGCCCGAGTTGCGCGGTGATCTCCTGGTTGATCTGCTGCAGACCGGGTGCCGAGAGGCCCGGGAGCTGACCGCGGATCGTCTGCACAATTGACTTGTCGTTGCGCACCTTCTCGCTCGATTGCACGAGAACCGTTCCGGCGCCGACGAAGTCGAATTGACGCTCTTCGCCGGAGTTGATCCCGAATCGGGCGCCGGCGGCCGCGATGAAGCTGTTGACCCATGCCTGATCGAAGTGGTGGCTCGGCGAAGGACAATCGGCCCACCCGACCAGCGCCTCCGGATCGACACGCACCGGCGGCTCCACGAACATGACCGGTCCGCTCGACGAGGCGAGGAACTTGCCGGTCCCGATGAGGGTGAGGAAGCCCGGCACGATCGACTGGTTGAGGGTCAGATTCGGCTGGAAGGCAAGCAGATTCGACGCCCGGATGGTGAGGTTGCCGTCCTCGAGGTCGTAGGAGTTGATGTCGTATCCGCGGTCGCCGATGATCAGCTTTCCGTGACCTTCGGCCACCACGTAGTCCCCGAGATACAGTGGCGCAGAGAACTGTTGGGCCACCATCTGAAGCATCTGGCCTTGCATGCCGTGCGTGAGTGAGGTGAAGTTCATCTGGCCGTAGTAGGCGATCATCGCACCTTTGGACAGGAACCAGGGGGCGTTGAGGTCGATCGCGAAACTGTAGTTGTTGCCGGGGACGTTGTCGTCCGACGGCAAGTTCATCGGATTCCAGACAGTGTTGAGCTCGCTCACAGCTTCTCCTCCGAGGCCTGCACGAAGACCACTCCATGGCCGGTGCACTCCAATTGCATTGCCTCACCACCGGTTCGGCCGACGTTGCGCCAGCTGACCATCGACTTCAGGTTGGTGTTGATCTGCCCCGCCGACGCGACAAAGGCCTGCGGGTCGACGATGACCGGCTTGTCCGGCGTGACCTGAAGATCGAAGACCCCGCCATGTCCGAGAATCACCGCCGAGCCGCCACCGGAGAGTTGGGTGGTGAACATGCCTTGGCCGGTGACCACACCGGCCGCGGCCGAACGCAGCGAGCCGAGCAGGCCGCCGCCCCCGCCTCCACCGCCGCCGCCGCCCGAGGAGGCGACCGACACCACCGATGCCTGCATGTTGGCGGCGTAGACGAGGAGACGTGATGCCTCTACGCGCATCATTCCGCCGACCGCCCCGACGTCGACGATCTGCACTTCGATGCCACGGAAGCCGTAGTGCACCTTGCCATTTCCCTGCGCGATCATCGTCGACTCGTGTTCGCCGGCCAGCGCGCGGCCGGCCATCGCCCCAAACCCTCCGCCAAATCCGCCGCCCCCGGCGCCGGCGATCTGGTGAGGCTGGAACAGGACGTTTCCGGTGTAGTAGAGCATGGCGCCCTTGCGGGCGACCACCGGTCCGGTCTGGCCGATGTCGACCGAGACGACCTTGCTGTTGACCTTGGTGAACACTGCTACTCCTACCGCTCCGCGGGCTGGATGGAGACGACGCCGGTACCGTCCCAGCGCAGCGAGAACGCCTCGCCGGCGTCCTGCCCGATGACGGTGCGCCACGAGACGTCGGTGACGAAGGACTGGTTGAGGTTGCCGCGCGCACAGACGAACGCGTCTGGGTCGACCACGAGCGGGTACTGGGGCGACACCTCGAGGTGGATCAGCGGGCCGCCCCGCGACAGCAGTGCGATCTGGCCGTGTCCGGTCACCGTCGTCGTGAACAGGCCCTGCCCCGACGATGCGCCGCGCAGGCCGGCGAAGGTGATGTTGGTGTTGAGATTGCCGTTCAGCACCATCAGCTGTTCGGATTCGACCTGCAGGGTGTCGCCCGTCATCTCGATGATGGTGGCCTCCGCGGCGTCGTGCGCGAAGTACACGACACCATGTCCGGCGCACTCCATCAACGACAGCGCCTCACCAGTCGCGCGCTGCTTGAGACCGGCCATCACGCCGGCCCCGCCGCCGAAGCCGGCTGATTTGAAGTTGACCTGACCTTCGTAAGCCACCATCGAGCCGCTCAGAGCCCGTACGGCGGTGTTGTTGAGCCTGGCCTCGATGACCCTCTTGGAGCGTTGGACTAGCTGCACGTCACCTCTACCTCGATCCTCCCCGTCGACGCGACCGACCTCGTCGGCACGCGGGCGCATCGACGGTGGTCGGCGCCTGGGTGTCGGGTTGAAAGTTACTCGATAGCATCGGCTCGTGCCCAGAAACTTTGCCCGCCGATGGTTTGGCGGAGGTAGCCGCCCTGCGGTGGACTCCAGCGGGTACATCGAACAGATGACCTCGGAGTTTCTGGCGTCCGATCGGATCGTCGGGGAGATCGACACCGCGGTGTCGGCGGCCGCCGAACTCGACCCCCGATCGTCGTTGCGCGCACAGTGGGTCGCGATCCGCGAGCGGCACTCGGCCATCACCGCCGAGTACCTGCGTCTGACGGGCAACGCGGACGATCGATTCCGTCCGCAACCATCGGAGGTGCAGGCTTGCACCGAAGCGCTCGGACGCATCAACGAGGAGATGACCCGTTTCGGGCACGACCATGACGCCGAACTGACACGCGCCCGAGGCGCCCTTCGGCAAGATGCCGTGCTGCGCAATGACGCGCGGGTGGCCACGACCCGCGCCGTGAACGCGCTCGAACAGACCGATCCCCGACTGGCCCGACTGACGTCGGTCGTGCGAGTCACCGACGACCTGGCGGCCGCGGATGCCGCCTTCGCCCAGGCGTCGGGGCTGGCCGGGCGACGGCAGGCCGCGCGTGCGGTGATCGCCGCGGCGGCCCGGGTGGAACAGGTCCTCGGCGAGGCCGCCGGCTACGCCGACCGCGCGCAGGTCGTCATTCGATCGGTGGAGACGTTGCGCAGCGCGATTTCGACGCGCCGCGAACAGGTGCAGCCGACACTCTCGACCTTGCGTCGCGAGTTCAGTGCCGAGTGCTCGACCGACCTCGAAGGAAATGACGCGACCATCACCGCCGCGCTGGGTCGCGCGGACAACGCCCTGGCCACAGCCCGCGGCCACCTCACCGACGCCCCGGATCTGGCCGTATCGGAAGCCGAAGCCGCCCGGGAGCAATTGTCCTTGGCCGACGATGCGGTCGATGCCGTCCTAGACCGCCTGCGCCTGCTGCGCGGCGTGCGCGACGATCCGTCCGCGGTTCGACGCCGGGTAAGCTTCAGGTTACGAGATGCCCAACAGTTCGCAATCAATCACGGCCTGGTTGACGAATGGGGTTCGGTGCTCGATGCTCAGGCCGACCGGATCGAACGAGCCGGCGGGGCGCTCGAACGAATCCATCCCGACTACTGGGCCTACCTCACCCAGTTGGAGGCCGTCGACCGACGGATTTCGGAGATCGTCGACCGAATGAGAGGACAGGTGGCAGCACGATGACCACCACCGCGGCCGCGGGTGGCGCGGCCGGGGTCGCCGGTGTCGGGGTGCAACACTTCCGCCACATCGACGCGACCGTCGCCGACCAGTTGTTCTGCGTGCATCCCGAACGCATCCCGCTCGACGCGCCCCGCACCCGGCTCGCCCTCGCCCTCGGCGCGACCCTCTATGTCCCGGGTACCCGGCCGGGACTGGCGGACGCCATAACTCGACGCCATGCCGAGGGCGTGACGTCGATGGTGATCGACCTCGAGGACGCCGTCGCCGACGACGACGAACGGATCGCCATCGAGTCTGCGGTGGATGCGTTGCGGACCCTCGCCGATACGCCGGAGTCCTCGATGCTGCTGTTCGTCCGCACTCGTCGGGTTGAGCAGATCCGTTCCATCACAACGGCATTGGGATCGTGTGCGGCTCTGAACGGCTTCGTCTTGCCCAAGTTCGGGACGTCGACCGGGCGCGGCGACCTCGCGGCCGTTCGCGACGCCTCGGTGGCGACCGGATCACGCTTGTTCGCGATGCCCGTCCTCGAGTCGCCCGCACTCGTCCACCGGGAGACGCGTGACGATCAGCTCACCGACATCGCAGCCCTCCTCGACGAGTTCCGCGAACATGTTCTCGCCGTGCGGATCGGCGCCACCGACATCTGCGGGTTGTTCGGCATCCGACGCGACCGGGACCTCACCATCTACGACGTCCGCGTCGCCGCCGACCTCATCGCCGCCGTTGTCAACCGGTTGGGTCGCCGCGACGCGACCGGCCACATCGTGACCGGTCCGGTCTGGGAGTACTTCGCCGACCACGAACGTCTCTTTCGTCCAACGTTGCGCCAGACCCCCTTTCGCGAACACGACGCGGTGATGTTCCGGCAGCAACTGGTCAGCCGCGACATCGACGGCCTGCTGCGCGAGATCGCGCTCGACCGCGCGAACGGCATCCACGGCAAGACCGTCATCCATCCCGCACACGTGGCCCCCGTGCACGCCTTGTCGGCGGTCACCCACGAGGAGTATCAGGATGCCGTCGACATCCTCGCGCAGGAGACCGGCGGGGTACGTGCGTCGTCGTATCACAACAAGATGAATGAGATGAAGCCGCACCGCAATTGGGCGCACCTGGTGATGGATCGGGCCGCCGTGTTCGGGGTGACCCGGCAGGGTGTCGACTTCGTCGATCTGCTGACGGCGCTGGTGCCGGGATGACACAAACCGTTCCTTCCTGGGTGACAGGTACTTTCGGTGCCGAAGTGATCGGGGTGGCGGATGCCACCACCGGCCGCTCGGTCAACGATCTCGTTGTACTGGGGTTGCGGCGCAACCGGCGACGCGCGCATCTGCTGGTCTCGACGGTGCTGGGCAAGCACATCCCGATCGGCCCGAGCGTGGTGCGCGGCGCCGCCGACGATCTGGGCGACGTCGTCCTCGGTGTGCTGGGTCCGGATCTCGCGCGGTCCGCCACGGTGGTCGGATTCGCCGAGACGGCAACGGGTTTGGGTCATTGCGTGGCTGAGCGAATTTCTGCTGCCACCTACCTGCATTCGACGCGGCGGTCGCGCCCCGGGGCGCAGGTGCACGGGACATTCGAGGAGGGCCACTCCCACGCCACCACACACCTGTTGCAACCGAGTTCGCCGGATCTGATCGCCGGTCCTGGGCCGCTGGTCCTCGTCGACGACGAGATCTCCACCGGTAAGACGGCGATCGAGGCCATCGCTGCGCTGCATCGTTTCGCGCCACGATCGCACTATGTGGTCGCCGCGCTGGTGGACATGCGCGACGCCGATCATGTAGCGGCCGCCGATCGTGCCGCGACCGAGCTCAGCGTGCGCATCGAGTTCGTGTCCCTGGCGACGGGCCGGGTCACGTTGCCGGACAACCTGATCGACGAGGTCTGTAACTTGCCACCGGCGAGACTCAATCCGGTGTCGCCGACGCGCAGTACTGTGACAGAGACGCATGCCGAGTGGCCGGACGACGTTCCCGACGGTGGACGGCACGGCTACCTCGCCACCGACGCCACCGCGTTTCATCGCGCCGCCGACGACGTGGCGGCTGCGGTCCGCGAGAGACTCGACCCGAGCACACCGCTCGTCGTGATCGGCCACGAAGAGTTCATGTACCTGCCGCTGTGCATCGCCGAACGCCTCGAGAGCGCGGGCCTCGACGTTCGGTACCAGACCACCACGCGTTCGCCGGCGCATGTCCGCGACGTCGACGGCTATCCGCTGCGACGTGGATTCGAGTTCGCCGCACCGGAATTC
Source organism: Gordonia sp. NPDC003422 (assembly GCF_053588675.1). Lineage (NCBI taxonomy): Bacteria > Bacillati > Actinomycetota > Actinomycetes > Mycobacteriales > Gordoniaceae > Gordonia > Gordonia sp. NPDC003422. The sequence continues at coordinate 179,564 of NZ_JBSFQL010000004.1, read as the reverse complement.
GACCCGGATGCGCGGCGCTACGTGTACAACGTCAGCGCCTCGCCCGCGCAAGTACTGTTTGTCGCCGATACCCCGGCGGATTCTGCGGAGCTACGCGAGCCCGGCGGCCTGCTCGATGTGCTCACCACCGCCGGGCACGATGTGATGGTGCTGGTGGTGCCCGAGACCGTACAGTCCGTGATCGCCAAAGCACGAGGTGCCCGATGACCGGAACGACAACCACTCGGACATCGGGACTGCGCGGCCCCGACTTCGGCTCTTACCGGCCCGACGAGGTGACCTGGCTGCTCAAGGACTTGTCGGACATCGCCCTCGAGGGCGCTATCGAGGAGCGTGAGCGGCGAATCCAGTCCGGTGCCGCCCATTACGCCGAATCGCTACCCATCGAGTATCAACCGGGCGAGGAGTATCAGCGGCTTTTCCACACGACCCTGGCGGCGTCGGCTCAGCGCCTTGCCGAGGCCGTCGGTGTGGTGGCGGAACTGATTCTGGCCGAGCGTCATTCACGTCCGACGCTGGTCTCACTGGCTCGGGCCGGCACTCCCGTCGGCGTGCTGATCCGACGCTGGATCGAATTCGCCCATGGTATTTCCTCGCCGCACTACGCGGTGTCGATCGTCCGTGGTCGCGGGATCGACACCAATGCCCTGCGGCACATCGTTTCCGACCATGATCCGGAGTCGGTGGCGTTCATCGACGGATGGACCGGCAAGGGTGCCATCCAGCGTGAACTCACCGTCGCCCTGCGGGAATTCGAGCAGGCCGGCGGTCCCGCGCTCAACGACGAGCTGGCGGTACTCGCCGACACCGGACACTGCACTGCGACCTACGGCACCCGCGACGACTTCCTGATTGCGTCGGCCTGCCTGAATTCGACGGTCTCGGGCCTTGTTTCGCGCACGGTGCTCAATCGCGACCACATCGGTCCCGACGACTACCACGGCGCCAAGTTCTATCGCGAACTCGCCCCGTTCGACGTCTCCGGCGTCCTCCTCGACACCATCAGTGCGCAGTTCTCGGCGGTCGCGCAGCGAGTGCCTGAGCGCGTACAAGAGATCGTCGCATCGGATCGGACGCCAACCTGGGCGGGTTGGCATGCGGTGGAACAGATCCAGGAGTCGTACGGCTTGTCGTCGATCAACTTCGTCAAGCCGGGCATCGGGGAGACCACCCGAGTTCTGTTGCGTCGCATCCCATGGCGTGTGCTGGTGAGCGATGCCGAGCAGCCCGATCATGCGCACATCCGTCTGCTCGCAGCCGAACGCGGGGTCCCGATCGAGGTCGTCGACGGTCTGGCCTACTCGTGCGTCGGCATCATCAAGGAGGGCGCGTGATCGCCGGGCCGGCACGGGTTCTCGTCGCGACAGACCTCGACCGAACGATGATCTACTCACGGTCGGCGATGGGTGACGAACAGTTCGCGACGCTGGCGCCCCAGTGTGTGGAGATCTACCAGGACGCGCCGATCTCCTACATGACGGCTCACAGCCAAGAGCTGTTGGCCCACCTTGCTGCCACCGTGCCGGTGGTGCCGGTCACCACCCGAACCCAGGCCCAGTTCGATCGAGTCACGCTGCCGGGCAGTCCTTTTCCGTACGCGGTGGTCTCCAACGGCGGCCGGATCCTGGTCGACGGCACCGACGACGCCACGTGGCGCGCCAGTATCGATCACGCAGTGCGTTCCACCGCAGCCGATCTCGACACCGTGGTCGCCGAACTGAGAAGGCGCACCGACGACTCGTGGGTGAAGTCCCTGCGCATCGCCGACGACCTGTTCTGCTACCTGGTGGTCGACCTCGCATCCCAGCCCGCCGACTTCCTGGCGGACTGGACGCAGTGGTGCGGCCGTCACGGCTGGACCGTGTCGCAACAGGGCCGCAAGATCTATGCGACACCCGGGTGCGTGACCAAATCGTCAGCCATCGGCGAAGTACGGCGCCGTCTCGTCGACTCCGACCGCATCACCGCCGACGCCCCGCTCATCTCGGCCGGCGACGGCTGGCTCGACGCCGACCTTCTCGAAACCTCCGACGCCGCCATCCGGCCCAGCCACGGCGAGCTGGAGAACCTCGGGTGGAACCGCGACCACGTCGCCGTGACCGAGCACTCGGGAGCGCTTGCCGGTGAAGAGATCCTGACCTGGTTCGGCGACTATGTACGCTCGGCCACCGAGGCCGGCGACCGCGACATCAATCAGGACGCCGTCAATGAGTTGGAGGCCACCCCATGACCGCTCTGAGCAAGGGGCAGAACGCGCCCCTGCCCACCGCCGACCTGACGATCACCGTCGATGTTGGTGCCGCCGCCGATCTTTCGGCTCTCCTGGTCACCGATCGCGGCCTGGTGCGCTCCGACGCCGACTTCGTCTTCTACAACCAGCCGCTCGGCCCCGGGGTGCGGCTCGAGACCGCGTCGGGACGGCCTCGCCTGGTCATCGCCACCGGCGCGATCCCCGCCGACATCGATGCCGTCCGCGCAGTCGTCACCCTCGACGACCCGTCGTCGAACTTCGGGCGCAGTGCCCCGCCGGTCGCGCGGGTGGGCGACGCGTCGGGCCGGGAGCACTACGACTTCGTGATCGGCGGTCTGACAACGGAATCCGTGGTCATCACCGTCGAACTCTATCGTCGCGGGAGTGACTGGAAGGTTCGTGCGGTCGGGCAGGGCTATGCCGGAGGGTTCGCCGATCTCGTCCGCGACCACGGCGTCAGCGTCGACGATCAGCCCGCTGCCCCGACACCGCCACCCGCACCGCCCGCGTACACACCACCACAGCCGCCGCCCCCGGCACCCGAGATAAATCTGACCAAGTCGCGTCCGGTCAACCTGTCCAAGGGCCAGAAGGTGACGCTGCGCAAGGACGGCGGAGTTGCCCTGACCGCCATCCGCATGGGTCTCGGCTGGGATCCCGTGCCGCCGCCGGGTGGCCTCCGCAAGCGGGGCAGTGCGATCGACCTTGACGCGTCCGTGCTGATGTTCTCGGCGGGCCGGTGCGTCGACACCGTGTACTACGGACGGCTGAACTCGAAAGACAAGTCGATCCACCACTCCGGCGACAACCTGACCGGCGAGGGTGAAGGCGACGACGAGGTGATCAGCGTGTCACTGCCCGCGGTGGCACCGTCGGTGGACAATCTGGTCTTCATCGTCACCTCCTATCGCGGACAGACCTTCGAGGAGGTCCAGAACGCGTACTGCCGCCTCATCGACGACACCAACAACGCGGAACTGGCCCGCTTCACCCTCGCCGGTGGTATGCCGTTCACCGGTGTGGTGATGGCGGTGATCAATCGTGAAGGCCCGCAATGGAAGCTGCGCGCGATCGGTGACGGGTTCCAAGCCCGGACACCGAAGAAGGCCGAGAAGCTGGTCGACCGCTACCTCGCCTGATCGGGCAACTATCTCAGTTCGCCGAGCACATCCGCGTGGCCGTGCCGTCGGCACCAGCTCACGATGTAGCGGGCGTGCAGACCGCACCACCGGTAGACGGCTGCCTGAGTCATGGGCAGCCGGTCGTCGTGCTCACCTCGACGTTCGATGATCGGCCCGAGGTAATGGCTGGTGACCTTGTTGGCGGTGTTGGGCGACACCTTCGCGGCCCGCGCCAGTGAGACGTTGTCCGACGACGCCCCGGACGCGATGGCCCCTGCGAGCCGTCCCGCGGTGTGGCCACGCTGCCCCACGAAGAGCTCATAGAGCGGCGTCCGGCGCCGGTCCGTGGCCGGCTCGAAGGGCAGACGTTGCCCGTAGGCCACGGTCCGGATCGATTCCATCAGTGCCTGGAGGCCGTCGGACTTGGCGACCACGCCGAGCACCTCGGGACGCAGTCTCGCCTCGTCCAGATGGTCCTGCTCCATTCCATATCCCTGCGTGGCGAGCAGCACGGGTGCCAGGCGGTCGTGCTTGGTGAGCGCATCGATGACGTCGAGACCGTCGAAGGTCCATTCCGTCTCGGGGCTGTTCCAGATCAGGTCGGCCACCACGACGTCGAAACGAACCTGCCCGGCCACCGCACGCGTGAACTCATCTTCGTCGGTGGCCACCACCACGGTCACGTCATCAAAGGCTTGCAACGGCGGTTCGACGACATGCCCGAGCGGCGACGCGATCAGCATCCGCAGTCCTCTCAGCACGTGCGTAATCTTGCCGGATCGTCGGCAATCATGCGACATCACGCATCGCGGGTTGTCATTCATGCGAAGCAGCACCCGGATATGTCCGAATCGGGTCGCAAACTCTGCTGACTTGCGCGATCCGTTCAATCAGGGTTGAGCATGGATGCCCGATCTCGTCAGGAGGACCGCATGACGTCCACGATGCCCGCCCCGGGAATCCCGGTCGCGCCGGTCCAACCCACCGTTGCGGTAGTCGGTGTGGAGAGCATCGCCACCGCGGCACTCGTCGCGCTGGTCGAGCGGTCCGGCCTTCGTGCTGTTCACGTGCCCCCCACCAGCGACGACGTCGTTGTCGCCCACGGAATCATCGCTCGTGAACCCAACGACCTGCGCCAGGCGCGCATCGGCGACTGCGGACATCCCATTCCCACCGTCTTCCTGTCCACGCCCGACCGGATAGGGAGGATCACCGCATATGGCGGCGGTCCCAGCGTGAGAGTGATCCCGGCCGAAGGACCCGAGTCGCTTGCGTACCTCGAGCGGTTTCTCACCGAGATCGCCGAGCGCGCCCCGCGTCCGGCTCGAGTCCATGTCACTCCCCGCGAGTGTGAGATTCTGCACACCTACACCCTGGGTGCCACACTTCGGCAGACATCGCGTTTGCATCGCATCGCCGAGAGCACAGTGCGCGAACACTATCGTCGCGTCGCACGGCGCTATGAGGACGCAGGACGTCCGGTGGGCAACAAGGCCCAGATGCTGCTGCAGCTCGTGGCCGACGGGTGGATCGATTCCGCTGCGATGCGCGAATCTGCCTGACGTTCTACGGCCACCCAGCAGCTTTCGAAAGATGAACAAGCCACCGGGCGGCATGTGCCGTCGGTGAATAATGGACATCATGCGGTCGCGCGGGAAGATCATCGATGCCACCCTCGAACTGGTGCAGACGTCGGGTTTTGACGGCGTCACCATCGCGGCCGTCGCCGAATCTGCCGGAGTGTCGCGACAGACCGTGTACTCGATCTTCGGAACGCGGGAGGACCTGGTTTCGCAGTCGGTGGCCCATCTGACGCTGATGGCGATGGAAGACATCCAGGCGCATGCCGCGGCGACCGACAACCCCACCGACTTCCTCATCGAACTGGTGATGGCCGGACGGCATTTTGCGCGAACCACGCCGGTTCTGAAGGCGATGTTCCAGGCCGACCAAGGCAATCCGCTCTTCGACGAGGGGGTGATCCGACGCGCCAAACCCGTTGGGTTGCAGTTCCTGTCACCACTGAAGGGCCAAGTCCGCGACATCGAGGACCTGGCCGAACTCATGGTCCACCTCAGCCTGTCGGTGGTTCTGTTCGACGACCGGCCCGACAAGGAACTGCGCCAGTTCCTGCGCCGCTGGCTCGACCCCATGGTCGCGAGCATCCGGATCGACGCGCCTACTCCCTGAGGCCCGCGCACCTCCGCAAACCGCCTTGGCGGGTGGTGCGACAGGACACAAAGGTGAGGATTCCCTCCATTAGTTGACACATTTGGCCACCTATGTCTAGTTTTGGGTCTCGTTCGGGGAGATCCACTTCACTCACTGGGGGCCATGGTGTCTGCTGACACGCGCATTTCTCGTCGTACCTTCCTCGCCGGCACCGGAGCCGTGGTGGCCGGTGCGGCCGTAAGCAGCGCCATCGGTGGCGCTCCGACCGCATCCGCTCAACCGGCCAAGCGCGTGCGGACGGTGCGCGAGGATCACCGCGTCGTCGTCATCGGGTCCGGTTTCGGCGGCGGCGTCGCAGCTCTGCGGCTCGCCCAGGCGGGCGTTCGGGTGCTCGTCCTCGAGCGGGGACGCTGGTGGCGGACCGGACCCAACGCCAACACCTTCCCCAACCCGACCAACCCCGACAAGCGAATCCTCTGGTACAACTCGGCGTCGCAGATCTTCGGTCGGCCGATCTCGGTGGAACCCTATGTAGGACTTCTCGAAACGGTGGTCGGCGACAACATGACCGCGGTCTGCGCGGCAGGCGTGGGCGGCGGCTCACTGGTCTACCAGGGTATGACCCTGCAGCCCGATCGGGCTGTCTTCGAAGCCCACTTCCCCAACGCTCTCGACTGGCCGACGATGAATCGGGTGCACTACCCGCGCGTCGCCCGGATGCTGCACCTCGCGACCGCCCCGGACGCACTGGTCAATTCGCCAAACTACCGTGCCGCACGGCATTTCGCCGATCGCGTCCGCCATCTCGGCCTGCCGCTGTCGAAGATCCCGATGCCGATCGACTGGAACTACGCACTCGCCGAGTTGCAGGGCAAGATGCGGGCGTCGTACACCACCGGCGACGGACAACTCGGCGTGAACAACGGCGGCAAGTTCAGCGTCGACAAGACCTACATCGCGGCCGCACAGGCCACCGGCAACGCAACCATCCGGACCCAGAGCAACGTCACCGAGATCTTCCGTAACCCCAACGGACAGTGGGTGATCCACGTCGACAAGCTCGACGATTCCGGGCGGGCAATCGAGAAGCAGATCCACACGACGCCCACGCTCATCATGGGTGCGGGCAGCGTCAACACCACCCGACTATTGATGCGCGCCGAGAAGCTCGGACACATCCCCGACCTCCCCGACGGCCTCGGCCAGGGATGGGGCACCAACGCCGACCGCATCTACATGTGGACCGATCCAGACGCCGATTTCGGCGCCAAGCAGGGCGGACCGGTGGTCTACAGCAGCAAGAACTGGCGGGACCCGGAGTCGGCGTTCACCGTCATCCAGGCGTCGATGCCGCCCAATCCCATCGGACCGAAGACCACCATGCTCGTCGGCTACGGCGCCAGCCGGGTGCGCGGACACTTCCGCTACGACGGCCGCAGCGATCAGGCCCGACTGTGGTGGCCGGCCACCGGCGACGAGTCGATCCAGAACCGGCACATCGGCCCGACCGTCAAACGCATCGCCGGCCCTCGGTCCGTCCTCACCGACACCAACGGGATCGTCAACTCCACCTGGCACCCGCTGGGCGGGGCATGCATGGGCACCGTGTGTGACCTGGACGGCCGCGTCCGCGGGCAGCGCGGACTGTACGTCGTCGACGGTGCGTTGATGCCCGGAAACTCGGCGGCCTGCAATCCGTCGATGACGATCGCCGCGGTCGCCGAACGCGCCCTCGATCACATCGTCGCTAAGGACGTGGGCACGCTCATCTGACCGGCATGACACAGTAAGTGGGTGCTGCTGCTCGGAACCCTGCTGCCCAACGCCCCGGATCTGCCCGACGCCGTCGTGATCGGCGACGATCGACTCTCGCGGGAAGAACTCGTCGGCGCGGCGACGGCGGTCGCCGAACGCATCCGTGGTGCACACACCCTTGCCGTCCTGGCCCGGCCGAGCATCGACACAGTGCTCGCAGTGGTCGGCGGGTTGATCGCAGGCGTCGCGGTGGTCCCGGTGCCACCGGATTCGGGTGCGAAAGAACTCGAGCACATCCTCGCCGACTCGGGGGCGCAGGCGTGGCTCGGTCCCGCACCCGACGAGCCGATGCTGCCCGCGATCCCGGTGCGGCGCTATGCGCGGTCGTGGCATTCACACCCGGAGCCCGCACCGGACTCGACGGCCCTGATCCTCTACACCTCGGGCACCACCGGGCTGCCCAAGGGAGTTCCGATCACGCGACGGGCGATCGCAGCGGGTCTCGACGCACTGGCCGACGCCTGGGCCTGGACCTCGAGAGATACCCTGGCACATGGTCTTCCGCTGTTTCATGTGCACGGTTTGATACTGGGTGTTCTGGGCCCGTTGCGACGAGGCGGTGCACTGATCCACACCGTCAAACCCACGCCCGCCGGCTACGCGGCGGCGGCCGAGGCGGGAGCGTCGATGTTCTTCGGCGTCCCCACGGTGTGGCATCGCATGGCATCCGATCCTGCTGCCGCACAAGCATTGTCATCGGCGCGACTGCTCGTGTCCGGCAGTGCGCCGCTTCCCGTGCCGGTGTTCGAGCAGATCCGTACGCACACCGGCCACGAGATCGTCGAACGCTACGGGATGACCGAGACTCTCATCACCGTCAGTACCCGGGCCGACGGCGAGCGTCGTCCCGGCTGGGTCGGGCTACCGGTGGCAGGCGTCGAAACCCGCTTGCGCGAGGCCGATTCCGACGTTCCGCACGACGGGGAGAGTGTCGGGGATCTACACGTTCGGGGCACGATGCTGTCGTCGGGCTACCTCAACCGACCCGACGCCACCGCCGAATCGTGGGTCGGCGACGGCTGGTTCGCCACCGGCGACGTCGCGGTGATCGGCTCGGATGGCATGCACCGCATCGTCGGCCGACGCGCCACGGACCTCATCAAGTCGGGCGGCTACCGCATCGGCGCGGGTGAGATCGAGACCGTCTTGATGGCGCATTCCGCCGTCCATGAGGTCGCTGTGGTCGGAGTACCCGACGACGATCTGGGTCAGCGCATCGTCGCGTATGTGGTCGGCGACGCCGTGGAGGACCAGGTCCTCATCGAGCTCGTGGCCAATGAACTGTCACATCATAAGCGGCCCAGAGAGATTCGCTTCGTGGAGAGCCTTCCGCGCAACGCGATGGGCAAGGTGCAGAAGAAGCTCCTGGGCTGAGCTCGCAGGTCCGTGACCTTGGACTCATGACGTCGCGGGTCGAGTTGGAGCATGCTGAAGACATGCAGGCGACGGCTCGCACCGAGACCCGCCCGCCGCGGACGCCGACGCGGCGTCGGCCGTGGCAATGCTGGATGCTGGCCGTCATCGAACTCTTGATCGCCGCGCAGGCAACGTACGGCGGACTCTCGCTCATCGCCGACACATGGCAGATGAATCGAGACTGGCTGGAGCGCACACCGTTTGACAGCTGGGTGGGTCCCGGATGGATGCTCATCGCGCTCATCGCGGTTCCACACCTGGCGGCTGCCATTGCCGCACTCGTACCGAGTTCGCCACGCCTCGGCGTCCTCGGCGGAGTGCTCGCGGGTGCGACCTTGCTGCTCTGGATCGTCGTGCAGATCGCAACGCTGCAGGTGTTCTTCTTCCTGCAGCCGGTCATCGCTGTTGTCGGCGTGCTCGAGATCGGCCTGGCATTGTGGTGGCGAAGTGACCACCCTGAAATGTGTCCCCGATTTCCACCCTGGCCAGGGCCGTCGTTGACATATCGTCAGCGCCGACCTCGACGAGGGCGGAATTCGGTGACAGATTTCAGGCCGAACGCTTCCGGTGGTACCCATTCCGCAGAGCCGCCTGGATATCGGCATAGGTGCTGTTCCACCGCAGAAACACCTGGTTGTACGTGACCCGCATGGGAATGTAGCCGCGGGCGACCAGCTTTCGGTCACGAGTCCGGTCGGCCTCGTAGTTCTCCTCGCCGGTGTGATGCGCCTTGCTGTCGAACTCGATCGCGAGCCGATCTCCCACCAGCAGATCAATATGTCCGACGCCGGGCACCTCGTGCTGAACCTCCACCTTCACCCCTCTGGACTTCAGGCGGAGGCGACCCGCGGTCTCAGTGCCCGACGCCGCTCCCTCGTCACACTTTCCGATCGAGCGTCGAATCTTCTCCGGCGCCAAGCGAAACGCGTGCTCGAGCTCTTTGACAGTCACCTCGCCGAGGTTGAGCGCCGAGTCGCAGAGTATGACGAATCCCTCCTCGTCGAAACACCGCGCACCGTACTGAAGCGACGTCAATACGTCGTCGACGGCGACCAAGGCGGGCGACGGTCGCCCGTAGCGGCGACAGCGGTCATGAGATTGCCTCCGCTCGTGCCGGGTCACCCGGTTGTGCAGCTCCTTCGAGTGGTCAGGCACCCAGAGTCCGCAGCGCCGCAGCGCCGATGCGCACGTCACGACACCGCGATCCCGCACTGCGGCAACGACTCCGGGATCAGCGTCGCGAACCGCGTACCATCCGTGGCGCAAAGGGCTGAGCATCCCGTCGAACTTCGCCTGACGTATGTCCTCGGTGCTGTGGCCGCACGCGAGCAGTTGGTGCGTGGCCAGCACGCCCCCGTAGGCCTTGGCCAGGTCGTCGAAGTCCATGAACGCGAGTGTGCACGGCCATCGTGCCTGCATTGCCGCTCACGATGCACCTGTGGAGAACCACCACCGCCTGTGTAAGGTTTGGGACGCACATGCACGTAGTGTGCCGATCGGGTGCCCACAGTCGGTCTGCGCGTCGGCCGCTGAAAACCGCCCCAGAAACCTGCCGCCGATATCCGCCCTCACCACGTACGTCATCGACAGTGCGTAAACAGGGGAGCTGACGAGGGCGGGAATCTGGGGCAGATTCCAGAGTCACGCGGCTCCCGGGGTGAGTAGGTCGAGGCAACCTGCGGTGACCGCGCGATCACGGAACTGATCCGGGGTGCCACCGATGGCAGCGGTTGCGCGCGCATGCCGGAAGTGCAAGTGCGCGTCATGCTCCCACGTGAAGCCAATCCCGCCGGAGACCTGGATCAATGCGCTGGATGCGTCGGAATAGGTGTCGGCCGCCTGAGCCCGCGCCAACAGCACGATCTGCTCCGCCGCGCTGGCATTGTCGGCGTCATGGGCGTCTGCGGCTGCGACGACGAGCGCCCGTGCCGCAGCAGTGGCGACAGCAGTGTGGGCGCACCGATGAGAAATTGCCTGGTAGGTCCCGATCACCTGACCGAATTGCTCACGGACCTTGGCATACTCCACCATCCCGTTGAGGCAGCCTTGCGCGCCACCTACCTGCTCGGCCGCGAGGAGCATGGTCTCGAGCCGATGGTGCCGGGCGAGGGCACCGGCGTCCGCGGGAGTCGTCAGCAGCAACGCAGGTGTGTCAGAGAATGCGATGTCCGCCAACGGAACTACCAGGTCGACGCTGGGCACCGAGGTGCGTTCGATCCGCGTGTCCCCCGGGTGGATCAGCGCCACCGCAGGACCCTGCGGCGTCGACACCGACGCCACGATCACATGCGCGACCGCTCCGTGGGTGACCGCTCCGAGTCGTCCGCTGACTCGCCCATCGGCATGGGTGAGGGTGTTGTCACCCGTGGGCGTTCCCACCACCGCAGAGCCAGCGAGGACGCTGTCCACAACCTCACGTTCCTGGGTGGGAACAGTGTCGGGGTCCACACCGACGAGCGCCGCCGACAGCAGCAGAGTGGCGCGAACTGGCCCCGGATACAGGGTGGCCCCGCACTCTTCGGCCGCCGCGACGAGATGTGCAGCCGGAAGCTGCAGGCCACCCCAGGATTCGGGTGTACCGAGACCGGTGATGCCCATTTGTTCCGACAGCGTGCGCCAGCCCGCGACATCGAATCCCGCTGCAGTGCGACCTGTCTGGTCAGTCGCGTCCCGGTTGTGTCGAACCTCGGCGATTCCCGGATGGTCGGCGAAGTAGGTGCGCAGGGAGGTGCGCACCTCGTCGGTGGAGATGTCATGCATGGCTGCGGCCGCCCTTCGAGGCTCGTCGCTTGCGCTCCTCGCACCTCAGGGAGCGGATGGGTGTCACACGCCGGTCCATGACCGCTCACCCAACCAGTCGGTGATCGTCGTGACGGCCTGCTTGAGGTACGGGATCTGTTCGCGGCCCGAATAGTAGTGCGTCGCACCGGCAATCGTGTGCATCGTCTTGTCCGGATGCCCGACGGCGTCGAAGAGCCGCTGGGTGTGGCTCGGGGTGCACGCATTGTCGGCGGAGTTGCCGATGACCAGGGTGGGCACCTCGAGATCGGCCGCGCAGCGCGGGCCGTCGCCGTTGGCATCGTCATAGCTCCACTGCGACAACCAGCTTCGCAAGGTGGTGAAGCGGGCCAAGCCGACCGGGCCCATGTTGACGATGCGCGGATCACCCAGGTAGCAGCCGGGTTTGCGGTCGTTGGGGTCCTGAGTGAGGTCGAGCCAGCGGGGGTCGGCCATGGTCCCGTGCACCACGAACCCGCGCTCCATCAGCGGCTCACCCCGACCACGCAGATCGGCGAGCTGATCCTTGACCCACGCGGTGATGCGCCGATTTCGGTCGATCTGCGCGGCCCGGTAGCGCGTCACGAACTCTTCGGTGTAGGGCGCCTGATTCGGGTTGTTGGGGTTGTACAGGTCGAGCTCGGGATCGCGTTTCTCCGGGTCGTTTTCGTCCAGGATCGACGGATCCATCCACTCCGTGAGCGTGCCGTGGCGGCTCACGTGAGCGGCGAGCAACATCATGCCGTCGGCGGCGGGCAGGTCGAGCTGGGTGAGATCCGGTGGTTCACCCGCCGGGGTGGCGGTGACCGTCGCGTGTTGCGCCTGCTGTTGGTAGTACAGCGACAGTGCGCCACCGCCGCTCCAGCCGGCCAGGATCACCTTCTCGTAGCCGAGTCGCTCCTTGGCGTCCTTGACGCAGGCACCGAGGTCCTGCACGACCTTCTCCATGATGAGCGCGCTGTCGACGCCGCGATACCGGCTGTTGCAATAGATCACGTGATGCCCGGCGCGTGGCAACGCATTCGACATCGGCAGGTAGGCACCGCCACCGATCGGATGCATGAAGATGATGACCGTGTCGGACGGAACATCCTTGGGGCGCAACAGATAACTTTCCAGTACCACGCTCTCCGTCACGCCACCGTAGGTGTCGCGATAGGCCGAGGTGTCGTCGAAGACGACGAGGTAGGGAACGCGCTCGTACTCGAACTTCTTCTCGCTCATACCCGCACTTCCTCTTGGACCTCGACCTGTAGGGATTCGATCATCGCCGGCGTCGGGGTCAGACGCTTGTGGGTGTCGATGGAGATGACCTTCCACTCGACACGCTCGTCCTGGTCGAAGCGACGACGCGCACGTTCCCGGGCCCGCTCCGGCATGCCATGGTGAATGCCCTGCGGCGCATGGGAGATGAGCCCCGGTGGCATCTCGATGCCGAACATGGTGCCACCGTGGAAGAAGGCGATCTCGTCGAAGTCGACGTTGCGGTGATACCACGGCGGCCGCTCGGCGCCCTTGCGGCTCTCGACCGGTCGCGGCAGGAAGTTCATCACGTAGACCCCGGTGGCCTGCATGAACAGATGCACGGTCGGCGGCAGATGCACTGTGTCCGAGGTGATCACATCGTAGTCTTCGAGGTTGTAGGTGAACGCGAAGTTGTCACCCTTCCAGCCCTCGACGTCGAGCGGGTTGAACTTGTAGAAGACCGACGTCTTGCCCTCGCGCTGCCGGAACCGGACCTCGTACTCCTCACGGCCGTCGTCGGGGAACACCTCGGCCTCGGGTACGACGACGAGTGACGAGTCGAACGGATGATGACGCCCGAGTACCCCGGCGTCGGGAACCCGGAACTCCTCGACGGCCTCGATGATGAGGAACATGCACTGGTTGTCCGGGATCTGGCGGTACGTGGTCGCCTTGGGGATGTACACGTAGTCTCCGGGACGGTATGAGAGACGGCCGAATTCGGTCTCGAAGTGGCCGGTTCCCTCGTGTACGAAGATCAACTCGTCACCGTCGACGTTGCGGGTGTAGAACGGGGCGACCTCGTTGCGCCGGCTCAGCAGGATGCGGCAGTCGTCGTTGTAGAACATCAGCAGCGGTTCGCCGGCCGGATCGATCTGATCGGTGGGGGTCAGATCATGGGTCAGCCGGTCGACGCCGGACAAGTCGCCGACGGCCCGATACGCGGTGGGATCGTTGCGGCGGTAGAAGTGTGCTGTGCGGCCGACGAATCCGTAGCGGCCGAGCTCGTCGTCCTTGAGGTCCTCCACGTCGCGGTGAACCTGACGCGGTGTGCGTCCCTTGCGGTGCTGGATGAACGATTCCATCTCGATCTCCTTCTGCTGTGGTGGATTGAGGACTATCTTCGCGGAAGCCCAAGTCCGCGTTGAGCGATTACGTTGTATTGGATCTCGTCGGTGCCGCCGGCCAGATGCAGTGCCGGCACACCCAACACGAACTCCGACCACGCGAACGCATCCTTCTCGCCGTGATCGACAAAGGCGCGTTCGCCGAGGACCGCCGCGGCCAGCGCGGAGATCTCGTCGGCGGCCGCAGCCATCAGCATCTTGAGCACCGACCCCGCGACCGGCTCCATGCGGTGCGACCACGATCCGGCGGACAGTCCCGACGCGGCGCGCATCGCGGCCACGGCCGCGACGGTTCGAGCGATCTGCGGTCGCAGCAACGGATCTGCCTCCGCCTCGAGCCGGCGCACCAGCCCGACGACGCGCTCCATGACGTACGGCGTCAGCGGCCCTGCGGCACCGCTCATGGTGCTGCGCTCGTTGCCGAGGCTGGTGGAGGCCACCGTCCAGCCGTCCCCGATCCCGCCGATCCGATGGGAGTCGGGAACCCGCACCTCGTCGAGGAACACCTCGTTGAAGGCCGCGCCGCCGGTCATCTGCCGGATCGGTCGTACGGTGACGCCGGGCGCGTGCATGTCGACCAGAAACATCGTCAGCCCAGCGTGTTTGGGGGCATTCGGATCGGTCCGGACCAGCGCCTCCCCGACGTCGGCGAGATGACCCATCGAGGTCCACACCTTCTGGCCGGTCAGCACCCAGTCGTCACCGTCGCGTACCGCCTTGGTGCTCACGCCGGCCAGATCGGAGCCGGCGCCGGGTTCGCTGAACAACTGGCATCCGATCAGGTCGCCACGGTAGAGACCGGTCACGACGCTACTCCGCAGGTCGGCTGACGCATGATGCACCACAGCGGGTGCGACGATGTTCAATCCGACGAACAGAGCTTCTCGGGAAGGCAAGCCGAGCTCGTCGAGCACCGTGTCCAGGACGGTGTCGTGGGCGAAGGTCAGACCGAGACCGCCGAGGTCGAGGGGTCCACTGGGCCAGGCGATTCCGGCGTCGAAGAGTGCCCGCTGCAGCCGGCGCTGCGTCGCGACCGCAGCGTCGTGCCCGTCCCGCAACTCCTCGACCGCCGCGATGCGGTCGCTGGAGTCGACGGAATCCTCTGTCGTCGAATCGAATTCGTTGACGAAAGTTCCGACCCGGGTTCGGACGTACTCGGCGAAGGCCCCGAGATCCCCCGGCACCTCGACGGTCTCAACGGTCATGCCAGGCCCGCGAGTTCAAGTGCCAGTCGCTTGGCCTTGTCCATGTCGTAGTGCTTGCGCGCCACGAGACGTTGCGCATAGAGACCGCCACCGGACGCAAGCATGGTGACCAGTTGCCAGCCACCGTAGGCGTCGGCGGTGAAGTCGCGGATCGCGTGGAACAGCCGCGTGCGGTACTCGCCGTCGATGCCGTCCTTGGTCCGCATGTATTTCTTGATCAGCGGCCCGACCTCGTCGTTCTCCAGGTCGGCCACCGACGGCGCGGTGAGAATCGACCCGCCGCCGATGTCATGGAGATGGCGCACCATCAGGCTGTAATCGGCTGCGGCGTAGTGCTTTGCGGCATTCGTGTACAACTCGCTGGGGAAGTACCAGCCCTCCGGACTCTCCTCGGAATTGGCGATGGCCGCCTCGAGACCCGACCGCACCATCGTCGCGTAGATCACCATCTCGGCGATCTTCTCCCGGATGTGATTGATCTTCTCGGTGCCGTTGGCCTCGGCGATGAGTTGCGCCAATCCGACCAGCTGGTCGGCGAATTCGGACATGTGCGCGGTGCTGCCGAGCCGTTCCCACAGCCCAAGCGCGTGCGCGAAGGTCGCCGAGTGGGCGATCTGGCCGTCGAGGAACACACGCTCGTTGGGCACGAACACGTCGTCGAAGATGATGAAGCCCTCCGGCATGTTGTGCTTGGAGCTCACCGGGAAATCACCCTCGCGCTCGCGCGGTGCGTAGCTGGTGTTGACGATCCGGACGCCGGGCGCGTTGACCGGAACCGCGCACGCGACCGCGTAGTCCTCCTCGCCGGGCTTCATGTTCTTGGTCGGCATCACCACCAGCTCGTGGCTGATGGCGGCCGACGAGATGTGGAGTTTGGCCCCTCGGATCACGATGCCGTCGGGGCGGCGTTCGACGACGCGGGTGTAGACGTCGGGGTCGTCCTGCGCTCCGGGTGGAAGTTTGCGGTCGCCCTTCGCGTCGGTGATCGCCTGCACGCAACGGAGGTCGTTGCGGCGGCAGTACTCGAAGTACTCCTCGATGCGCTGGGAGAGCGCCGGGTTGTCGGCACGCATCCGCGCGGCCGCGGTCAGTAGTGCGAGCAGGCCCTGGCTGGTGGTCACGGTGACCATGTCCCAGTGCAGGAGTTCGGTCAGGATCTCCTTCAGATCCGCGGTGCTCTTCGGGATCTGGAAGTACTGTCCGCTGGCGTCGTCGCCCGGCCGGTAGTTCTGCTCATAGCCGTCGCCGACGAGTTCGATCGCCGTCGCGAACTGCGGATGATCGGCCAGTTGCTTGACCTCTTCGCCCTCCGCGAAGATCCGGCGACCGTCGTCGAGGGACGCGAGGTAATCCTCCCTGGTCATCATCGCCATCTTCTACGTCTCCTTCGGGTCAGACTCTCGGTACCGATCAACTTTTCTGATGCTAGATTCAGATTCAGAAAACCACAAGGTCTTGAGGATGCTTGGACACGGTTGCGAGTGCACCGCCCGTCCGTGAGGGTGGTGACATGGCCTTCGACATACGACCGGCGTCGCGGTTCGCCGATGTGCGCACGATGGTCGGGCCCAAGCGGCCCGACGCCAACGTCTGCTGGTGCCTCAGCTATCGGATTCCCAACAAGTTGAACCAGGAACTCGCCCGTGAAGCCCGTGGTGAATACGTCCGCAAGCTGTGCCGACGAACGGTGGCGCCCGGTGTGCTCGCCTACGACGGTGACGACGTGGTGGGGTGGGCCGCGGTGGCACCGCGCGCCGACACCACCTTCGCGGGCAACCGGAAGATCCCGCACGTCGACGACCTCGACGTGTGGTCGATCTGGTGCCTGCGCGTGCGGCCCGGGCATCGCAAACAAGGGATCTCGCACCCGTTGCTGGCCGGTGCGGTCGAGTTCGCACGCGAGCACGGCGCACCGGCGGTCGAGGGGTATCCGGTGGACAACCGCGGCGAGAAGGTCGACCTCACGATGGCCTACGTCGGCACCCGGAAGCTGTTCGAAGATGCCGGGTTCGAATTGGCAGCGCAGACCGATTCCGTGCTCAACGGATTCCCGCGGGTACTGATGCGGCTCGAGTTCTGACGCACATCGTTGACCGTGCGTCCCAAATCGTTCATCGTGCGTCGCAATCCGTTGACCGTGCAGCGGACACGCGAATCAAGGGATCGTTCAACCCCGGCGCACTACAGTGAATCGCATGACGATGCACGTGGACGCCAGCAATCCGGATCTGATCACCGTCGATGTTCCTACGCACTGGTACAACCTGGCTGCCGAACTCGATTCTCCGATCCCACCGCATCTGCATCCGGGAACCAAGGAGCCGGTGGGGCCCGACGACCTCGCGGCCTTGTTCCCGAGTGGACTGATCGCGCAGGAGGTGTCCACCGACGCCTACATCGAGATCCCCGAACCGGTCCGTGACATCTACCGGATGTGGCGTCCTTCGCCGCTGTTCCGAGCACGCAAGTTCGAGCAGGCGCTCAACACCAAGGCGCGCATCTACGTCAAGTACGAGGGCGTGAGCCCCGTCGGCAGTCACAAGACGAATTCGGCAGTGGCCCAGGCGTATTACAACAGCGTCGACGGCGTCACCAAGCTGACGACGGAAACCGGTGCGGGACAATGGGGCAGCGCACTGGCGTTTGCCGGGGCGCAGTTCGGGATCGACGTCGAGGTGTGGCAGGTGCGTGCCTCCTACGATTCCAAGCCCTACCGCGGCTACCTCATCCGCACCTACGGCGGCACCATCCACCCGAGTCCGTCCGATCTCACCGAATCCGGCCGCGCGATGCTGGCCAAGGACCCGAACACGACGGGCAGCCTGGGTATGGCCGTCAGCGAGGCGGTCGAGGTGGCCGCGCAGAACCCCGACACCCGGTATGCGCTCGGCAGCGTGCTCAATCACGTTGTGCTGCATCAGAGTGTGATCGGTCAGGAGGCGGTCGAGCAGCTCGCGGCCGTCGAGCCCGACGGCGCCGACGTCGTCTTCGGCTGTGCCGGAGGCGGTTCCAATCTCGGTGGGTTGTCGTTCCCGTTCCTGCGGGAGAAGCTGCACGGTCGGTCCAACCCCCGTGTGGTGGCGGCCGAGCCGGCTGCATGTCCCTCGATCACACAGGGCGAGTACCGCTACGACCATGGTGACGTGGCCGGGCTCACCCCGCTGCTCAAGATGCACACGCTCGGAATGGATTTCGTCCCGGACCCGATCCACGCGGGTGGTCTGCGCTATCACGGGATGGCCCCCGCCCTGAGTCACACCGTCGAGCTCGGCCTCGTGGAAGGGGTGGCGATCAGCCAGCACGACGCCTTCTCCGCCGGCGTCCAGTTCGCCCGCACGCAGGGCATCGTGCCGGCACCGGAATCGACCCACGCCATCGCCGCCTGTGCTGCGCACGTCGCCGACAACGACACCGAGCAGGTGGTCGTGATCGGTCTGTCCGGGCACGGGCAGCTCGACCTTCCCGCCTACGCCGAGTTCCTGGAGGGCTCCTTCTGACGTACACCGTGGGCGTCGATCTGGCAGCGTCGCCGGTGAAAACCGCTGTCGCGGTGATCGAGTGGCGATCCGGCTCGGCTCGGGTGACAGAGCTCGTGATGCCGGCCGACGATGCACGGATCCACACGATGGTCGCGGGGGCAGCCCGCGTAGGTATTGACTCGCCGTTCGGCTGGCCCGACGACTTCGTGGATTTCGTTGTGGCGCAACATCGAGGCGAGTTGTCGGCGGGGAGCGGCCTCGACGACGTCTCGCGTCGGCGCCCGTTGGCCTACCGAACGACCGACCTCTACGTGGCCGCACTCGCCGGCGGTCGACGCCCGCTTTCGGTGTCGGCCGACAACATCGCCCACGTCGCGTTCCGGTGTGCCGGCCTGCTGGCCGATCTCGGCATCACCGACCGCGCGTCGGGCTGGGCGATCGAAGCGTACCCCGCTGCAGCGCTACGACGTTGGGGTCTGCAGTCACGCGGCTACAAGACCGCCGCGAATGTATCTGCGCGCGAAGTGATGGTCGAGCAGCTCGGTCAGGCGGCGCCCTGGCTCGATCTCAACAGCCACGCGGATGCCATGATCGCCGACGACGACGCCTTCGACGCCGTGATCACCGCGCTGATCGCGCGAACGGCAGATCTCGGACTGACCCCTGCACCGCCCGACGACGTTCGCGACACCGCGATGCGCGAGGGCTGGATACACGTGCCCGACTGCGAGCTCGACCAGCTGGTCTCTTCCGCTGGTCCCTGATCCTGGGGTCTTTCTGGGCCGAAGTTCCGCTACCTGAGCCTGGATCCGTGGAAACGGAGTTACCCTACGCTGCCTGAGGTGCGAGCTTGCGAGCACCTCAGGGAGCGGGGGGATCGACCGGGAGCGGTGGGATCGACCTCGAGCGGGGTCGGCAGGGTGTGGGTTCAGCGTTCGTCCCACGGTTGGAGTCAGAGGGCGAGGCGGTACTCCTGGCGCGGTCGGCCGGTGGAGCCGTAGCGCAGGGTCATGGTGAGGCGGCCGGCGGTGACCAGGTTGGCGAGATGCCGGCGGGCGGTCGGTGCGGCGACGCCGATGGCGGTCGAGACATCGTCGGCGAACAGTGGTCCGTCGGCGTCGGCGAAGAGTTCGAGGATGCGCTTCTCGGTGGGCGAACCGCCGTCGTCGCGGTCGGCGGGGCGGGTGCCGAAGCGCAGCGCCGACAGCGCGGCGTCGACGGCCCGCTGATCGACGTTGTCGGCGTCGAGAACTCGGCGGTACTGCGCGTACCCGGCGAGCCGGCGCGCGAGTTCGGCGTCGTCGAACGGTTTGATCAGGTAGGCCAGCGCGCCCGATCGCATGGCGGTGCGCACGGCGGTCGCCTCGGTCTCCGCACCCACTACAAAGCTGTCACAGGGGAGTTCGCCGACCAGGTCGATACCCGATCCATCCGGGAGGTAGACATCGAGGAGCGCGAGGTCGATGTCGGGGTGGTCGGCGATCGCGGCACGCGCCGCCGCAACCGATCCCGCGCGCGCCACCACCCGAAAGCCGCGCACCGCGTCGACGATGGCGGTGTGGAGCGCGGCGACCCGGAAGTCGTCGTCGACGATCAGCACGGTCAGGTCCTCACTCATGGCTCTCCTGACTCCCTGTCTCCAGAACGCACGGCAGATGCGCGACGAACACGGCTCCGCCGAGCGAGCTGGGTGCGCGACGTTCGCCGCCCGGGTCCGCGATCCACACGTCGCCGCCGATACGGCGCGCGAGTTGCCGGGTCAGCGCGAGTCCCATACCGCGGCCACCGGGTACGCCGTCGCCGGGTTTGGTGGTGGCACCTTCGGCGAACACCTCGTCCGGGGTGTCGAACTCGATACCCGACCCCGAATCGGCGACCGCGATGACCAGCGCGTTGCCGTCGCCGATGACGTCGACCTCGACAACGCCCTCACCGTTGTCCTCGGACGCCGCATCCAAGGCATTGTCGATGAGGTTGCCGAGCACGGTGGTGACCACGACGGGTTCGGTGAGTGTTCCGTCGACCCACGTCTGGTCGCCGAGTCGGAGCGTCACCCGGCGTTCGCGGGCCTGCGACGTCTTGGCGTCCAGGAAGGCGTGCAGATGCGCTTCTTGCACGTTGTCGAGTCCCGCAAGGTGTGTGGTGCTGGTGGCGCCGGTGATCTCGTCGAGGTACGCCTGCGCCTCCTCGGTGTGTCCGTGCCGCAACAGCCCCGCCAGGACGTGCATGCGGTTCGCGGTTTCGTGCCGCTGAGCGCGCAGGGCCGAGCTCATCGATCGGATGGAGTCAACCTCGCGGCTGAGGGTCTCCACGTCGGTGCGGTCGATCACCGAGAGCACCATGCCCAGGTCACGGCCGTCGGCCTGGACGCGGCGCGAACTCACCAGCACGATGCGATCGCCGACACTTGCGGCCACCGGGTCGGCGGTCGGCTCGTCGAGCACGGCGCGCACTCGGGGGGTCAACCCGAGTTCGTCGGCTGCGGTTCCGATCGGGGCGTCGATGTCGAGGAGCGCTCGCGCCTTGTCGTTGATGACGCGCGCGACACCGGTGCTGTCGACGGCGAGCACACCATCGGCCATCGAATGCAGCACCGCGGTCTGTTCGCGGACGAGGGCGGTGAGTTCGTCGGGCTCCAGACCGAGGGTGAGCCGGCGCCAGCGTCGGGCCAGCAGGATCGACCCGATGGCGCCGATGCCCAGCGCAACCGCCGCGATGAGGGCGGTCGCCACGACGTCACGTCGGGTGTCGGCGGTGAGGCTCTCGGTGGACACGCCGACGCTGACCAGCCCGACCACCGACCCGTCGGGCCCGTAGATCGGCACCTTGGCGCGGACGGATTCGCCGAGGGTGCCGCGGTCGGTGGTGATGTCGACCTGACCGCTCAGCGCCTTCGACGGATCCGTCGACACCGGTTTGCCCACCTCGGCGGCCTCCGGGTGGGCCAGGCGAACGCGATCCCGGTTGGCGATCACCACGAACAGCGCACCCGTGCGGTCCCGGACGGCGTTGGCCTCGGTCTGCACCGGTCCGGCGGCGAGTGCTGCCGCGTCGAGACCGGTTCCTTGAGTGGATGCGACATCGGCCCGGACCTGGGGATCGCTGGCGACGGACTCGGCGATCGCGAGGGCGCGTTGTGCGTACTCGTCGCGGACCCGGTCGTCGGCTCCGACGACGACCCACCCGAAGCCGACGGCGAGACTGACCGCGATCACCGCGAGTTGCAGCACCAGCACCTGCGTCCGCAATCGCATGGATCTCAGATTAGGACGCAACGGCCCGCCGACCCGGTCGGTTGGACCGGGTCGACGGGCCCTTCGAGGCTCGCTCCGCTCGCACCTCAGGGAGCGAGGCGGTGCTCAGAACGGGATCGCTCCGATCAGCGTTCCGACGACGAGCATCACGAGCGACACCGCCGTGGCCCGCCAGAGCACCTTCTTGTGGTGGTCGGCGAGCGTGACGCCGGCCAGTGCGACCAGCAGCAGGATGGCGGGGACCAGCGGACTCTGCATGTGCACGGGCTGCCCGGTGATGGAGGCGCGGGCCATCTCGGTGGGATCGATGCCGTACTTCGTCGCGGTCTCCGAGAGGACCGGCAGCACGCCGTAGTAGAAGGCGTCGTTGCTCATCAGGAAGGTGAGCGGGATGGACAGAACTCCGACGACGATGGCCATGTGCGGACCCATCCAGGCGGGGATGCCGTCGGCGAGCCAGTGCGCGATCGCGTCGACCATGCCCGTCCCGTTGAACACACCGGTGAGGACCGCCGCGGCCAACACCATCGCGACCACCGACACGATGCTCGAGCTGTGCCGCGTGATGGCCTCCTGCTGATCCTTCACGTGCGGGAAGTTCACTGCGAGGGCGATGCCGGCGAAGATCATGAACAGGACCGGGATGGCGACGACGTCCATGCCGAGGATCGCCAGCAGGGCGACGGTGAGTCCGGCGTTGATCCAGAACAGCTTGGGCCGCAGGGTCTTTCGGTTGGGATCGAGGACACCGGTGAAGGTGGTCTCGCCGTCGTCATTGTATTCCTCGATATGCAGGTCGCGAGTCGCGGGAGCATCGTCGGCATCGGGGGCGTCGCCGGTTCCGCCGATCGGGCGGCTGCGTCGACCCGAGTTCGGGGGTGTGGTGCCGGACCCGCCGGCTCCGACGAGCACCTCGTCGCGCTGCGGGGCGAGGATGGATTCGCGGATCTCGATCTTGCCGATGCGACGACGCTCCAGCACCCCGAGGTGATAGCTGAACAGCAGCACGACGACGAGCGCGGCACCCAGCGCGGGCAGCATCGGGATGAAGACGTCGTTGGTGTCGATGTTGAGGGCACTGGCGGCGCGGGCGGTCGGGCCGCCCCACGGCAGGATGTTCATCGTGCCGTTGGCCAGACCGGCCGTGACGGTGAGGACCACGGGGCTGACGCCGAGCTTCAGGTACAGCGGAAGCAGGGCCGCCGTGGTGATGATGAACGTGGTCGAGCCGTCACCGTCGAGGGAGACGACCATCGCGAGGACCGCGGTGCCGACGACGAGCCGGGCTGGGTCGTTGCGCACCATGCGGACCACGCCGCGGACGATCGGGTCGAACAACCCGACGTCGATCATGATGCCGAAGTAGATGATCGCGAAGAACAGCATCGCCGCGGTGGGCGCGAGATCTCCGATTCCGTCCTTGATCATGTCGCTGATGCTGAGACCGGCGCCGGCGAAGAGGCCGAACGCGACCGGAACGAGGATCAGCGCAACCACCGGGGTGGCCCGTTTGGTGATGATGAGGACCATGAAGGTGGCCACCATCAGGAGACCGAGTGCTACCAACATTGTCGTGCTCGATTCTGGCTGTGAGTTGTGGGGAACGGCCGTGTGAGGCCGTTGACATCGAAGTCAACGGGTAATCCACGTCACAGTCACGCTTGCGTGCGATAGACGCGTTTTGCGCTTTTCGCTCGCCATTCGACGCGGGAAGCGTGGGCACCACCGCCACCCCCCGTCGGATCTCTGTACGCCGCAGCCCAACCAATCGCACTGTGCACGTGGCTGGCCTGCCACGTACAGATTTCCGCAGCCCAGAGAACTGGTCACCAAGCTCTTCGGATCAGTCGGGCAGCATCGGTGCATCGTCACCGTGGTTTCGGCCGATGAGGACGGCCCGGGTGACCGAGTCGCGACCGAACCTGTCCCGAAGCTGATCCATCGTATTGTCGAGCGCCTCACCATGATCCGGCTCGAACGGCAGGGTGAGTTGGATGCTGTCGTGATCGTCGAGGTTGGTCAGCGAAAGGCCCACCAGGGTGCAGCCGCGGTCGCGGATGAGCGGCATCGCGTCGGCGAGCAGGCCACGCGCGGCGACCATGATGACGTCGGTGCGATCGGTGGCCTCGATGAGGGTGCGCGACCGGGTGGCGCGGGCGAAGTCGTCGAATCGGAGCCGTAGAACAACAGTGCGACACACCCTTTCGGCCGTACGCAACCGTTTGCCGAGACGCTCGACGATGGCGACGATGGTCGCCTCGAGATCGGATTCCGACTTGGGCCGACGGCCGAGGGCGCGTTGCGACCCGATGGAGCTGCGTCGTTTCCCGGTCTCCACGCGACGCGGATCCTGCGCCAACGACAGTGCGAACAGATGGCGCCCGGCGCCGGGCCCGACGATCGACCTCAGCGCACGCTCGCCGAGGCCCGCGATCTCCCCGACCGTCGAGACCCCCGCGTCGCGCAGCTTGGCCTCCGTCACCGGCCCGACACCCCACAGCCGACGCACCGGCAGCGGATGCAGAAACGACAGCTCGGTACCGGGTTCGACGATCAGCAGGCCGTCGGGTTTGCCCACCGCACTGGCCACCTTGGCGAGAAACTTCGACCGCGCACCTCCGACGGTGATCGGCAGCCCGACCTCGTCCCGGATGCGACGGCGCAGTTCGGCTCCGATCTGGTCGGGGGTGCCGCTGATCCGCTTCAGGCCACCGACGTCGAGGAATGCCTCGTCGACCGAGATGCCCTCGACCACGGGCGTCGTGTCGCGGAAGATCTCGAAGACCGCCTTGCTGGCATCCATGTAGGCGTCGAACCGGGGGCGTACGACGATTGCCTTCGGGCACAGCGCCCGCGCTTCGTGGCCGGGCATTGGCGTGCGGACACCGAAGGCCTTGGCCTCATAGCTCGCGGCGAGCACCACTCCCCCGCCCACGATGACAGGCTTACCGCGGAGAGCCGGGTCGTCGCGCTGCTCCACGGATGCGTAGAAGGAGTCGAGATCGGCATGCAGGATCGAGGCGTCGTCCCGGGACTTACGCTCGATTCGCATAGAACATATGTTCGCACGGCCCTACGACAGACGTCTATGCCGTGCGACGCGCGCGGAGCACCACGTCATGGGTGTGGTGACCGCCGCCGGCTGCTCGACCACGCTCGCGGGTCTCGTCGACGAGCACCTCCCACCCTTCATCGAGCAGCTTCCGGAAGTCGGCGGGCTGCACATACTCGTCGGGGTTGTATCCGTGGGCACGGACGCCGTCGGGTGCGTGGGCGACCACCAGGAGCGTGCCGCCGACACCCACCGCGGCGACCAGCTTGCGGGCCACATGGGCATTCTCGGCGGTGATCGGAAAGTAGTGCAGCGCAACCAGTCCGAAGTCGACGCCGGGAACATCATCGGTGCGGAGGTCGGCCTGAATCCAGGTGATCGCCGGACGCGGATAGATCTCCAGGGCACGGTCGATGGCCACCTGCGAGATGTCGAGCGCGGTGACCTGCCAGCCGCGATCGGCGAGCCAGCGGGCGTCGGCACCCTCGCCGGATCCGACGTCGAGTGCAGTGCCGGCAGGTAGATCAGCGGCCTCGGCGATGAGCGCCGGGTTGACGTCGGCGGTCCATAGACGGTCGGCGTTGCGGTAACGCGCATCCCATTCGGCAGCGCTGTGGTCATCGGTTTGCGGTGTGCTCATGAATTCGACTGTGTCACGGAATCTCTGGCAGATCGATAGTGGTTGCGAGGATGGCAAGAACTGGTCGCAGAAACCGCAGGTGCGCATCGACTGCTGAGATCTGCTCGCGTGTCTCCCATCTGCGCGTGATGCATTGCGAGCGGATGAGAGAAACGCGAGCGCCTGTGGGTGCGCCGGCGCGACTTCAGATCAGAGGACGCTGGCCATCCGGGCGATCGCGGCGCGCAGCATCTCCGGCGAGCACCCGATGTTGAGTCGTGCGAACCCCTTTCCGGCATCACCGAATGCGGGCCCGCGATGTAGCGCGACGCGACCGCGCTCGAGGATCGGTTCGGCCGGGTCGTCGCCGAGTCCGGTGGCACGGAAGTCGAGCCACGCCAGATACGACGCAGACGGTCGATGCAGCACGACGCCGGGCATCTGGTCGGCCAGGAGTTCCTCGAGCAGATCAACGTTGTCGACGATGCGGGTGATGGTGTCGTCGAGCCAGCGATCGCCGGACGAGAACGCGGCATCGGTTGCAGCTCGGCCCAGAATGCTTGTGCGATAACGAACTTCCTCGGGTTGCCGGGCGATCAGGGCGCGCATCTCGTCGGATGCGACCACCGACATCGCGCATTTGACTCCGGCGATGTTGAACGCCTTGCTTGCCGAGTGCGCCGCGATCCCGACACGGCGGGCGGTGTCGGAGACGTCGAGGAACGGCACGAACTCGATGCCCGGGTGCACCAGGGGTGCGTGGATCTCGTCGCTGATGACCACCGCGTCGTGCTTCGCGGCGATCTCGGCAATGCGGTACAACGTCGCTGGGGAATGGACGAGACCGAGCGGATTGTGCGGGTGACACAGCAGGATCGCGCGGGCACCGGCGTGCAGCGCGGCCTCGATGCCGGGCAGATCCACAGCCCACCGCGCGCCGTCGAAGCTCAGCGGCACCTCGACCACGCGCCCGCCCGCCTCTGGCACGACCTCGAAGAACGGCGGGTAGATCGGCGGCATCACGATCACGCCGTCGCCGGGATCGATCGCCACTCGCAACGCCTCGACGAGGACGACGCTGACGTCGGTGGTCAGTGAGACGTCGGCCGGATCGACCTGCCATCCCCACCGGCGTTCGGCGAAGCCGGCGAAAGTCGTTCCCGTGCTGCCGGAGTCACCGGCGTAGCCGAGGTCGGAGGCGCGCACCTGGGCGATGATCGCGTCGGCGACGACGGGCGCGAGTTCGAAATCCATCTCCGCGATGAACATCGGGAGTACGTCGTCGGGGTATGCGGTCCATTTGACCGATGTGCGCTTGCGGAGAGCGTCGAGCTCGGGGATGACCGGTGAATCACTCACGGCGTCCTTGCTACCGGATCCAGAGTCGCTGCACAGCCCCGGTCAACGAATCGGACATCGACGCCGAGCGGATCTGCGGGCAGACTGGCGACATGAGCTCCCGCGACTTTCCTCTCCGCATCGGCGTCCAACTCCAGCCCCAGCAAGCTCCCGAATACAAGCTGATCCGCGACGCGGTGCGTCGGGCCGAGGACACCGGCGTCGACGTCGCCTTCAACTGGGACCACTTCTTCCCGCTGTACGGCGACCCCGACGGCGCGCACTTCGAATGCTGGACGATGCTCGGGGCGTGGGCGGAGCAGACGTCGAATGTCGAGATCGGCGCGCTCGTGACCTGCAACTCCTACCGCAATCCGGAGTTGCTGGCCGACATGGCCCGCACCGTCGACCACATCAGCGACGGGCGGCTGATCCTCGGCATCGGCTCGGGTTGGTTCGAGCGCGACTACGACGAGTACGGGTACGAGTTCGGGACGGCGGGCAGCCGCCTCGACGACCTCGGGCGCGCGCTGCCACGAATCGCCGACCGACTCGGCAAGCTGAACCCGAAACCCACCCGCGACATCCCCGTCCTCATCGGCGGTGGCGGCGAGAAGAAGACGCTGCGCCACGTCGCCGAGCACGCCGACATCTGGCACTACTTCGTCGACGAGGAGGCCTACCGGCGCAAGTCCGCCATCCTCGACGAGCATTGCGCGGCCGTTGGTCGTGACCCGGCCACCATCGAACACTCGGCGGCGGTCGAGGCGCGCGGCGGATCGATCGACGCCGCCCTGCGCGAGGCGGTCGCTCTGCGCGACGCCGGAGTCACGCTGATCACCGTCGGTGTCGGCGGTCCCGACTACGACCTCAGCACCCTCGACGCCGTGTGCCGCTGGCGCGACGCGAACTGATCCTGCTTCGGCCGGCCGGCAGAGCCGACTAGGTTTGTGATCATGCATGTCGTACGGACGTCGTCGCACCTGATTGCCGGCGTGGGGGTCGCGCTCGCGCTGCTCGCCGCGTTCTTCCTCGGGAGCGGGCGGTCGAATGCCGAGGCGCCGGTGAACATGTCGACGCACGTGGTCGACTCCGCGGGGGTGCTGACCTCGGCGCAGCGCGCACAACTCGACGAGCGGATCAACCGGCTCTATGCCGATCGGGGCGTCCAGCTGTGGGTGGTCTACGTTCGCGACTTCAACGGGCTCAACCCCGAGCAGTGGGGCAACCGCACCGCGACATCGAGCGGGCTCGGCGACCACGACGTGCTGTTGTCGGTGGCAACCGAATACCAGTCCTACGACCTGTTCCCCATCGATCCCAACGCGGTGAACCTCGACCAGTCGGATCTTGACACCATCGCGTCCGACGACGTGGTGCCCGCCCTGAAGCGCGGCGACTGGGCGGGCGCCGGTCTCGGCGCGGCCAATGGCATCGACACCGCGTTGGAACCGTCGTACACGGGCTGGATCATCGCGGGTGCGCTGGGCGGAGCCGCGGTGGTGGGTGGCGGGGGTGCGCTCGCCTACCGTCGACGGCGTGATCGTCGTCGAATCTCTGACGACCTGTCGCATCTGCGCGACAACGAGCTGACCGCCGACCAACTCGCCGCCCAGCCACTCGACGTGCTCGACCCGTGGTCACGGGAGGTGCTCACCGACACCGACAACGCGATCCGCACCAGCGCCGAGGAGCTGCAGCTCGCGGTCGGCGAGTTCGGCGAGGCGCAGTGCGCCCCGTTCACCAGCGCGCTCGACCGAGCCCGCAAAGGCCTCGCCGATTCGTTCTCTCTGCGTCAGCGGCTCGACGACAACGTGCCCGAGACCGCCGACGAGCGACGGTCGATGCTGGTCCAGATCATCACCACATGCACCGACGTCGACAACGCACTCGACGCGCAGGTCGCCGAGTTCGACGCCATGCGCAATCTCCTGATCAACGCCGACGCGCGCTTCGACCAGATCACGCAGCGGATCGTCGCACTGCAAGCGCGCCTCGACGGATCGCGTCAGCGGCTCGACGGCCTCATCGCCAAGCATGGGGAGAACACCCTCGCCTCGATCCGGCACAACGTCGACCTGGCGGCCGAGCAGATCACCTTCGCCGAGGCCAGTGCCGACCAGGGCCGGGCGGCCATCGCCCAGCCGGCGGGTGAGCAGGGGCCGGCGGTCGCCGACATCCGGTCCGCCGAAGGGGCCATCGAACAGGCCGGCCAACTGCTCGACGCGATCGATCACGCCGACGCCAACATCGCCGCAGCCCATTCGCGGATGCCCGCGCTCATCGCGGAGGTGGAGGGTGAACTCGCCGAGGCGGCTGCCCTGACGTCCGACGGTGGACCGGCGCTCGCGACGGCGGTGGCCGCGGCACAGCTTGCGCTGCAGGCGGCGCGGGACAACTTCGACACCGACCCGTTGGGGGTGTTCACCGCGCTCGTCGACGCCGACGCCGACCTCGACGACGCGCTTGCCGCCGCCCGCGACGCCTCGGCCGAGCGGATTCGACGCACCCAAGTGGTCAGCGCCGCAATCGAATCCGCACAAGCCAAGGTGTCGACGGCCGCCGACTTCATCGGGACCCGACGCGGAGCTGTGCAGTCCACCGCGCGCACTCGCCTCGCCGAGGCAGAGCGTCTGCTGGCCACCGCACAGGAGTCGGCGAGCACCGATCCGCTCGCGGCGGCCGACGCGGCCCGGCGGTCGGGTGCCCTCGCCGACCAGGCTTTGATGGCCGCGCAGGGCGACGTGGTGAGCTGGCAGAACACGCAGACGCCCCGCTCCGATGGCGCATCGACGGCGGGCGCGGTACTCGGCGGCATCCTCGTCGACAGCTTCCTGCGCGGCAGCATGGGCGGCCGCGGACGCGGCTACGGGGGCGGATTCGGCGGGGGTTTCGGGGGCGGATTCGGAGCCGGTGGTCGGAGCCCGGGGTCCTTCGGTGGCTCGAGCAGTTCGGGTCGGATCGGAGTGGGCGGTCGATTCTGACCGTCGGCCACCGCTTGTCCGTTTTGTTCGCCTTCCGTTCACCGCAGGGTGTCCGGGACGTTCCTTCGCGCACCTAACGTCGAATCCGGTTCTCCAACAGCCCCGGAGACTGTCCCACGCAAATCGGGGAGGATTCCGCGTGCGTATTCCGTTGCAACTGTTCACCAATGGTGGTGCCGAGGTCGGCCGGTCGGCCCGTGCTCGCGTGACGTGCCGGTACAAGTGCGGCAGCGCCTGCTGGCATGAGCCCGGAAATAGCAGCGACAACAACTACTTTCGCGACATCGCGCGTACCGGTGTGTCTCGACGGACGGTGCTCCGTTCGACCGCGGGTGCGGCCGTTGCAGTGGGCGCTTCGTCGGTGCTCGCCGCATGTGGCGACTCTTCGGAGTCCGCCGCCCCAAACTCCGGCGCATCGCCGTCCGGCATGAACTTCACCGCGGTGCCGCCCAATACCGAAGACACACTGGTGATTCCCGACGGATACCGGCAGCAGGTGGTGATCCGCTGGGGCGATCCGGTGCTGCCCGGTGCGCCTGCATTCGACTTCGGTGCGCAGACCCCGCAAGCGCAGGCAATGCAGTTCGGGTACAACAACGACTTCGCCGGCCTCATCCCGGTCGACGGTGTGAGCAACCACTTCTACCTGGTATGCAACCAGGAGTACACCTCCGAAGAGTTCATGTTCACCGGCTACGTCCCCAAGCAGCCCACCGAGGATCAGGCACGCATCGCGATGGCAGCGCATGGCATCACGGTGCTGGAGGTGAGCGCTACGCCCGGCGTGGGATCTCTCGATCCGGTTGTCGGAGAACGTAACCGCCGGATCACGGCGTCGACGCCGTTCCAGCTCACCGGCCCGGCCGCGGGCAGCGAGTTCGTGCGCACTTCAGCCGACCCCGCGGGTACCACCATCCTCGGCACCATCGCCAACTGCTCCGGCGGGCTCACCCCGTGGGGCACCATGCTCTCCGGCGAGGAGAACTTCAACAACTACTTCTCCAACGCGAGCAAGGTCACCGACAAGACGGCGAGCGACAACCTCGATCGCTACAGCTTCGACGACGACGCCGACGAGCACCAGTGGGGCCGATACGAGAAGCGATTCGATCTGTCCCAGGAACCCAACGAGGCCAACCGATTCGGATACGTCGTCGAGGTCGATCCGCACGACCCGGCGTCGACGCCGATCAAGCACAGTGCCCTCGGCAGGCTCAAACATGAGTCCGCGACCATCCACGTCGTGTCGAGGGGCCCGGAAGCCGGGACCGTGGTCGCCTACAGCGGCGACGACGAACGGTTCGAGTACATCTACAAGTTCGTGTCGACGCGGCGGATGAAGACCGGACTGTCGAAGGCCGCGCGGGCACACAATGCGGGAATCCTCGACGAGGGCACCCTGTACGTCGCCACGTTCACCGGCAACGACCCCGGTGCCATCGACGGCAGCGGAAAGCTCCCGCCCTCAGGCACATTCGCCGGTTCGGGCAGTTGGAAGCCGCTACTCACCGTTCGGCCCGACGGCAGCGCCCAATCACACATCGAGGGGATGTCGCCGGAGGAGGTCGCGGTGTTCACCCGGGTCGCCGCCGACCGCGCCGGTGCCACCAAGATGGATCGGCCCGAAGACATCGAGCCGCATCCGATCACCGGAAAGGTGTACTGCGCGCTCACCAACAACTCCAAGCGCGGCACCGACGGCGAGGCCGCCGCCGACACCGCAAACCCGCGCAACGAGAACAAGAACGGTCAGATCATCGAGATCACCGACAACCACACAGGCACCGACTTCACCTGGGACCTACTTCTGGTGTGCGGCGATCCGGCCGAGGCCGACACCTACTTCGCCGGCTTCGACAAGACCAAGGTCAGCCCTATCTCGTGCCCGGACAACGTGGCCTTCGACCCGCACGGCAACCTCTGGATCTCCACCGACGGCAACGCGCTCGACAGCAACGACGGTCTGTTCGCCGTCGCACTCGACG
Organism: Gordonia sp. NPDC003422; assembly: GCF_053588675.1. Lineage (NCBI taxonomy): Bacteria > Bacillati > Actinomycetota > Actinomycetes > Mycobacteriales > Gordoniaceae > Gordonia > Gordonia sp. NPDC003422. Next base: position 147,723 of record NZ_JBSFQL010000004.1, on the reverse strand, counting down.
GCGAACACCGCGGGCAGACAAAGCAATTCCTGACCGTGCCGAAGGGCGCGGAGACCTGCGGACCGATCATCGGCACCGACCGCGTCATCGTGTGCGTGCAGCACCCCGGCGAGGAGGACGACCACTCGGCCGACAACCCGGCGTCGAACTGGCCCGACGGCGGCAACGCCCAACCGCGTCCGGCCGTCGTCGCGGTATGGCGGGACGCGGGCCCGATCGGGGTGTAGCCCCGTGTCTCAGTCGGTCTTGCGTCCCGTGACGAAGTAGGCGATCGGGCCGAAGAAGTTCACGAAGCTCAGTGCCACCCACTTGCGTTTGCCGCCGTTGATCTCCGAAGCCGGGCGGCGCGCGATATCGACGAGCGCAGCAACCTGCAACCCGATCTGTACGACCGTGCCGATTCGAATCAGTGCCTGGGACCGCGGGGAGAGATCGCTGAATCGCTTCTTGGGACGTGCCATGCCTCCAGGATAGGCCTCTCACGATCGGCCGATGCACGGTCAACGATTCGAGGCGCCCAGCGAACGGTTTGCGACGCACGGTCAACGATTCGAGACGCACGCTCAACGAGGTGTGTCTGGTATCTCACACCCGTTCGGCTTTTACTTCGTATCCCTAAGTATTAGGCTTACGAATGTGTCTGATGTCGAACCCTCCGCCCTGGCGGCCGCCCTGCGGCCGACGCTGACGCGGCTCTACCTGGCACTTCGACGCCACACGCCGATCCGTGAGTACACGGCGGCGCAGGCGTCGGCACTGTCCGTACTGCTCGACCACGGTCCGATGCGGATGGGCGAACTCGCCGACCGCGAGTCCATCCGCATGCCGACGGCCACCGCCCTCATCGACGGTCTGGCTCGGAACGGCCTCGTCGAACGTCATGCGGATCCCGAGGATCGGCGGGCCGTCCTGGTCGGGCTGACCGACCACGGCGTCGACGTTCTCGACCGGGTTCGCGGACAACGCGACAGCATTCTGACCGAAGCAGTGGCACAACTGAGCGACGCCGATCGCGCAGCACTCGACGCCGCCGCACCAGCGTTGGAGCGTCTGCGCGAGCAACTCGAAATCCAGCCGGCCCGCGCCGACGCACCCACCGATTGATCACGCGAGGAATCACTTATGACAGTCACCGAGAATCGGCCAGCATCTTCGGAAGTAGCTGACCATCAAGAACATTCGCTCATCGAGGCGTTCCGTGGACAGCCCCGCACGGTCTGGGTGACGGCCTTTGCCGCGGTCATCGCGTTCATGGGCATCGGTCTCGTGGACCCCATCCTCAACAGCATCGCCGAGGCGCTCAACGCACCACCGGAGAAGCTGACCCTGCTGTTCGGCGTGTACGTCGGCGTGCAGTGTGTCGCCATGCTGCTGACCGGTTGGGCCGCTTACCGTTTCGGCCCCAAGCGGACCCTCACCGTCGGCCTTGCCTTCATCGTCGTGGCGGCCGGGATCTCGGCCTTCGCCAGCGGCATCGACCAACTCATCGCCTACCGCGTCCTCTGGGGGCTCGGCAATGCCCTGTTCATCGCGACCGCACTCGCGTTCATCGTGACCGCTGCCAAGGGCAGCCAGCACGGCGCGATCATGCTGTATGAAGCCGCGCTTGGCGTCGGTCTGGCAATCGGCCCGCTGCTGGGAGCCGTTCTGGGTGAATGGACGTGGCGCGCACCGTTCGCCGGGACCGCAATCCTGATGCTGATCGGCGCCATCCTGTGTGCGGTCATGCTGCCCACCGACGGACCGCGCACCGAGCGAGTCCCGGTCCGGATCGTCGACCCGCTGAAGGCGCTGCGCAACCGCACCCTGCTCATCACCTCGATCGGCTCGGCGTTCTACACCGGCGCTCTGTTCACCGTCATCGCCTGGGCACCCATCGCCATGGGACTGCGGCCGATCTACGCCGGCCTGGTGTTCTTCGGCTGGGGTCTGCTGACCGCCCTCGCGGGTGTCTTCGTCGCACCGTGGCTCGCGCAGCGGATCGGGCAGAAAGGTGGCGTCATCACCGCCATCGCGACCTACGCGGTGGTCATGGCGCTCGCCGGCATCGGCACCCTCGACGATCAGGTCTGGCTCATCGGGCTCGCGGTCATCATCTCCGGCATCCCGTCGGGCGTGCTCAACACGCTGTTCACCGGCGTCGCGATGTCGGCGAACGGCCCGGAAACCCCACGCTCGGTGTCGAGCGCCGGTTACAGCTTCCTGCGCTGGATGGGTGCCGCCGTGGCCGCCGTCCTGGTCGCGCACCTCGCCGAGTGGTTCGGATCGCATGCCGCACCGTGGTGGTTCGCCGCGGCCTACTGCGTGGTCGCCGTCTGTGCCGTGTCGTTCGTCAGCGGAAGCAAGGCGGTGAGCCGCGAGGTCGACGAGGACGCCGCGCTCATCGGTGCCGAGGAGTACTAGTGAGCCGCCGGGCCACTGAAAGTAGGGGAAGGTTCTTCCCCTACTTTCGTCCCCGGCTTGTTGAGTCGTCCGTGAGAAGTTTCGCGGGGAAGACTCCAGGAGTAGGGGACGAGTTTCTTCCCCTAGTTTCTTGCGGTGCGACGGCTGGAGTGACCGAGCACGCCAGGTGTCGAGGCCGAGCAGCCGACGATGTCGGAGACCACTGGGTCGCGGACACGTTTGTCTCACCGGATTTCGATACGGCTCGCCCTCGGGGGCTCGCCTACTCAATCACCAGGACGCCCCTCGACAAGGGCTCTCCTACTCGAACAGCAGACGGAGATCCCGACGAGCCAGGGTAGGCGCCGAGAGGTCAGACGGCGGAGTCGGGGAAGGCGATCACCGAGAGGAAACGGCACGGCAGTTCGACCAGCTCGACGGGACCGTGCGCGCCTTCCCCGTCGAGCTGGAGTGCGTCGCCCGGCCGCATTCGGTACACCGAGCGGCTGTGGGCGTAGTCCATCGACCCCTCGAGCATGTAGATGAACTCGGTGCCCGGATGCTGGAACAGCGGCTGGGTCACCGACTTCTCGGTCAGCGTCACCAGCAGGCATTCCAGGCGCTTGTGCTCACCGCGCAGCGACCCGAGCAGCTCGTACTCGTGGCCCTCACGGGAGCCCTCGCGAATGATCTGGGAGCCTTCGTTCGCCTTGACGAACACCGCCGAACGTTCCAGGTCGGCGCCACGGAACAACGACGTGACCGAGACGTCGAACCCGTGGGATAGACGAGCGAGAGTACTCAGACTGCACGACGTCTGAGCATTCTCGATCTTCGACAGCATCGCCTTGGAGATGCCGACCTTGGCCGCCATGTCGCCGACCGACAACCCCTCCTGCTGACGGAGCCTGCGCACGTTGCGCGCAATCGCGGCCTCGAGTTCCAGTTCCTCGACGGGCTGGTCGACGGGGCGTTCTCGCGCGGTTCCGGATTGATTCCGGATCAGGGGCTCGTCCACCACGCCAGGATAGTGACGCCCGGCGTCCACTGTCAGGAGACACACGGTAAGACTCCCGTCACGTGCAGGTCAGCGCATCTCACCGGCACCCACATATGGGAAGCGCGTCGTGAGCAGTTCCCCTTCGGCGAACCGGGTGTAGCGGAAGTCAGACTCAGGGATACGCGGATCGGCGCTACGGCCGTCGACGACGAGATCGGCGACGAGCCGGCCCACCGCCGGCGAGATCTTGAAGCCGTGCCCGCTGAACCCGACGGCGAGCACCAGCCCGTCGAGCGGTCCACGCGAGATGATCGGATTCCAGTCCGGGGTCACGTCATAGCACCCGGCGTAGCTGCTGGTGATCGCTGCTTCGGTGAAGTCCGGGAAGCGGGTACCCACCTTGTCGACGGTGAGATCGAGGAATGCCTCGTCTGCGCGATTGAGGTAGCTGTCCGGATCGGCGATCTCGAGCTCGGCGAGATCGCTGTTGCCGAACAGGATCTCACCACGCACGTCCGGCCGGACGTACTGGAGCGACACCAGATCCGAGAACACCGGCACCGCGCCGAGTTCCACACCCGGGTGGATCATCACGATCTGCTCGCGATGCACCGAGATCGGTACGTCGACGCCGTGGGGCGCGAGGAAGGGCTTCGACCACACGCCGGTCGCGACCACCACGGTGTCCGCCGAGATGGTGGAGCCGTCGGCCAGCCGCACACCGGTGGCCCGGTCGCCGTCGACGATCAGTTCGGTCACCTTGGTGCCCTGACGAATTCGCACGCCGGCAGCCCGTGCCGACGCCGCGAAGGCCTGGGCGGTCTGGTACGCGTCGCCGTAGCCGCCGCGCTCTTCCCATCCGAAGGCCGCGAACGGCTCCAGGTCGGCGGCGGGCCACAGCTTGGCGACCTCCGCCTTGTCCATCTCCTCGGTCTGCACCCCGACCGCACGCTGCGCGGCGAGACTCTTGCGCAGATTGTCGACGTTGGGTTCGCCGACGCCCACGACGTACCCGGTCTGACGGAATCCGATGTCGGTGCCGAAGATCTCTTCGGCCTTCTCGAAGACCTCCAGCCCGATGGCGGCCATCGCCGCCAGCGAGCTGACCCCGTAGTGGCAGCGGACGATGCCCGACGACTTGCCGGTCATCCCGCCGCCAACGGTGTCGCGTTCGCAGACAACGACATCGGTGATGCCACGCTGGCTCAGCGCCCATGCGGTCGCCACACCTTCGAGTCCACCGCCGACGATGACGACGGATGCGGTCGAATTACCTTCGCTCACAATCGGTCCCCCGGAATCCACGAGGTGCCGGCCAACGGGACCCGTGCCATGGCAGCGGCCTCGATCGAGATCGCCACCAGGTCTTCGGGTTCCAGGTGCTGGAGGTGTGCCTTCCCGCACGCGCGGGCGATGGTCTGCGCCTCCATGGTCGTGACCCGCAGGAAGTTGGCGAGGCGTTTGCCGCCGATCACCGGGTCGAATCGCGCGGAGAGTTCCGGGTCCTGGGTGCTGATCCCCGCCGGGTCGCGTCCGTCCTGGAAGTCGTCGTAGTATCCGGCCGCCGAACCGAGGGCTTCGTATTCCTTGGCGTAGCGAGGGTCGTTGTCACCCAACGCGATCAGCGCCGCAGTACCGATGGCCACGGCGTCGGCGCCCAGCGCCATCGCCTTGGCGACGTCGGCGCCGTTACGGATGCCACCGGACACGATGAGCTGCACGCCGTCCTTGCCTGCCCGATGCACACCGAGTTCCTGCAGCGCCTGCACGGCTTGCGGGATGGCAGCGAGCGTCGGGATGCCGACGTGCTCGATGAACACTTCCTGGGTGGCGGCGGTGCCGCCCTGCATGCCGTCGACCACCACGACGTCGGCGCCGGAATGCACGGCCAGCTTCACGTCGTAATAGGTGCGGGTGGCACCGACCTTGACATAGATCGGCTTTTCCCAATCGGTGATCTCCCGCAGTTCGTTGATCTTGATGGCGAGGTCGTCGGGTCCGGTCCAGTCCGGGTGACGGCAGGCGCTGCGCTGATCGATGCCCTCGGGCAGCGTCCGCATCGCAGCCACTCGCTCGGAGATCTTCTGTCCCAGCAACATTCCGCCGCCGCCGGGCTTGGCACCCTGCCCGAGCACCACCTCGATGGCGTCGGCCTTGCGCAGGTCGTCCGGGTTCATCCCGTACCGCGAGGGCAGGTACTGGTAGACGAGGTTCTTGGACTGTCCCCGCTCTTCCGGCGTCATGCCACCGTCGCCGGTGGTGGTCGACGTCCCGACCTCCGATGCGCCGCGGCCGAGAGCCTCCTTCGCACCGGCGGACAGGGCGCCGAAGCTCATGCCGGCGATGGTGACCGGGGTGTCGAGGTGCAACGGGTACTTGGCATTTCGGGTGCCGAGCAGTAGGTCGGTGTCGCAACGCTCGCGGTAGCCCTCGAGCGGGTACCGCGACATCGACGCTCCCAGGAACAGCAGGTCGTCGAAGTGCGGCAGCTTTCGCTTGGCGCCCCAGCCCCGGATGTCGTAGACACCGGTGTCGGCGGCGCGCTGGATGGCTGCGATGGTGGTGCGGTCGAAGGTGGCGGACTCACGGAGCCCGCGCTGCTCGATGCTCAGGTTGTCGGTCATGATGTTCTTTCTGTGGAAAGGTGTAGCGGCCCTTCGAGGCTCGTCGCTAGCGCTCCTCGCACCTCAGGGACCGGAAGGCGTCAGTACGCGGACGTGTTGTCGCTGTGGAAGTGGTAGAGCTGACGGGCCGAGCCGTAGCGGGTGTAGGTGCTGGGATCGTCGTCCTTGTAGCCGGCGGCCTTCAGCAGTCCGGCAAGCTCTTCGAGGTGCTCGGCACGCATCGGCTTGGCGACGCAGTCGGCGCCGAGGGATTCGACGTTGCCGCGCAGATAGATTCGCGTCTCGTAGATCGAGTCGCCGAGCCCGTGTCCGGCGTCGCCGCGGATCACCAGGCGTCCGGCCTGCGCCATGAAGGCGCTGTTGTGGCCGACGCTACCCCCGACCACGATGTCGATGCCCTTCATCGAGATGCCACAGCGGGCCGCGGCATCTCCCTCGATGACGAGCAGTCCGCCGTGCGCGGTGGCGCCGGCCGATTGGGAAGCGTTGCCCTTGACCACGACGGTTCCGCTCATCATGTTCTCCGCGACACCGGTGCCGGCGTTGCCGTCGATGGTGATCTCGGCCTGCTGGTTCATCCCGGCGGCGTAGTAGCCGACATGGCCGTTCACGGTGATCTTGACCGGCGCGTTGACGCCGGCGGCCACGCTGTGTGCGCCGGCCGGGTTGTCGATGACGATCTCGCCCGACACGTCGCCGTGCAGGGCCGAATTGACCTCGCGCAGAGGAGTCTCGGCGAGATCGAAATGATGAGCGGGATTCATGGTCTCCTCCTTCGGGATCGAAAGTTGTGGTTCCAGGGTTGCGGTCAGCGTGTCCATGCGTAGACCACCTCGGGCTCGGGCTCCCAGATGCGCGCGTTTTCGACGCCGGGAAGTCCTGCGAGAGCACGGTATTCGCTCGCCATCGCAACCCAGTCGTCGGTCTCGGCGATCACCGCGGGCTTGCAGGCGATAGCATCGCGGACCACGGCGAAGGAGTCGCGGTTGGACACCAGCAGGGTGTAGAAGCCGTCGAAGGTGGCGCAGACCTCCTTGAGTGCGGTCTCGACGTCCTTGCCGGCGGCGAGTTGGTGGGCGACGAACCGGGCACCCACCTCGGTGTCGTTCTCGCTGTCGAATTCCACACCGGCAGCACGCAGGTCGCGGCGGATGCTCGCGTGGTTGGAGAACGAACCGTTGTGTACCAGGCACTGCTCGGGCCCGACGGCGAACGGGTGTGCGCCCGACGGGGTGACCGCGGACTCGGTTGCCATGCGGGTATGCCCGACGCCCTGCCAGCCCGACGCCTGTGCGAGGCCCCAATCTGCAGCGAGGTCGCGGGGTGCGCCCACGCCCTTGAGTACCGTGAGGTCGGCACCGAAGCCGGCGACGAGTGCGCCGGGATATGCCGCACGCGCAGCGCCCAGGAGTTCTTCGGAGCTCACCGGCGCCGACAGCACGAGGGTGGCGTCGACGTTCTGTGCGGCGACCGAAACACCCAGTGCCGCGCCGATCTTCGCCGAGGCATCGGCGGGTGTCACGTCGACCGCGAGCAGGCTGACGCAGCCGTGCCCCGACGGAGACCATGCCTCGTTGCCGTAGACCGCGATGCCGGCCGAGTCGGCGCCGCGGTCCTGCATCTCACCGAGCATCTCGGCGAGCAGGGCGCCCAGGCGCGGGTACAGATCTGGGTTGCGGAGATGGAGTCCGACTATGCCACACATGATTTGGGTCCTTTGCTGTGGTGGGTTCGGTATGTGTGGTCTCGACACGACGCCTCGCCTAGCGGCTCGGTGTCGGCTCGACCAGCGAGATGGGTGGGTGGGTGATCAGAAGGCGGTGAGGTAGGCGTCGACCTCCCACGGGGACACCGACGAATGCCATTTGAAGAACTCCTCACGCTTGAGGTTGGAGAAGTAGCTCGACGGCCGGTGATCTACCGCCCAGTCGTCGGGAAGCGCAGCGTCGAGCGCACCGAGGATCACGTCGTCGGACTCGAACGCCTCGACCGCGTGCAGCAGGGTGAGCGGCAGGTCCGAGATGTGGCCGGGGCAGGTCCCAAGGGCGCCGGGATCGAGACTGCGCTTGATGCCATCGAGGCCCGCGCCGAGTGCGGCCGCGATGGCCAGGTAGGGATTTGCCGAGCCGTCGCCGCCGCGCAACTCCACCCGCTGTTCGTCGGGGATGCGGACGTAATGGGTTCGGTCGTTGCCGCCGTAGGTCGCCTTGCGGGGTGCCCAGGAAGCTCCGGAACGGGTGGCGGTTGCTCCGGTTCGCTTGTAGGAGTTGACCGTCGGGGCCATCACCGCCTGCAGGGCGGGAGCATGTTCCAGAACACCGCCGACGAAGGCATATGCCTCCGCCGTCAGACCCAGGCCGCGCTCGTCCTCCTCGACGTTGCCCGGGAAGACCGGCTTGTCCGCCGAGGTGAGGGACAGATGGAAGTGCAGTCCGGAGCCGGTGCGCTCGGCGAAGGGCTTCGGCATGAAGGTGGCGATCATGCCGCGCTCGGCGGCGATGGTGGAGAGCAGGTAGCGCAGGGTGACCACCCGGTCGGCGGTGGTGAGTGCGTCGGAGTAGGCGAAGTTCTGCTCGAACTGGCCGTTGCCGTCCTCATGGTCGTTGGCGTAGTTGCTCCAGCCCAACTGATTCATCGCGGTGGACACGGCGGTCAGGTGGTCGTACATGCGGGTGAGGCCGCGTACGTCGTAGCAGGGCTGATCGGAGTCGTCGGAATCGTCTGCGGTGACCAGCGAGCCGTCCGCTGCCCGCTTCAGCAGGAAGTACTCCACCTCGGCGCCCACCCACGGCTCGAATCCCGCGTCACCGGCCTGCACGATCAACGACTTGAGGATGTTGCGTGGTGCGAACGGCCACGGCTTGCCCTCGACATGGGGATCGCAGTGGACCAGCGCGAGGCCGTCCTTGATGAAGGGAATCGGCAGGAAGGAGCTGACGTCCGGGATGGCGATCAGGTCCGGGTCCTTGGGTTCCTGGCCCATCGCACCGACCGCGTAGCCGGCGAAACCCACTCCGTCGGTGGCGAGTTCGTCGACGGCCTCGACCGGGACCAGCTTGGCGCAAGGCTTGCCGCGGAGGTCGACGAACATGGCGAGGATGAACGTGGTGCCGTGCGCCTCGCAGAGACTGGCGAGGGTGGGGGTTTCGGTCATGGCTTTCTCCGGTCGGTGGTGTTGGTAACCAGTATGTCTACTGTTGGTGTCCTTTGTCTACTTGAAGTAGACCCCCGAGTTGTTACGATCGTGTTTCTCGGTCGTGAGCGGTCGGTGTCGTTTCCCTGAGCACTTGGCCTGCGGAAACGACGGCAGGGGGCCCACCGCGTCGGTGGACCCCCTGCCGCTACTGCCGATCAGGACTGGCCGGCCGGAACTGATTGAGCCACAGCCTGTTCCACGCTCTCTGTGGTGTGACGCGACTGCGCTCCCAGGCCGGGACCGTGACCTACACCCGACGCCGGGATCTCGTAGGCACTCTCGGCGTGGATCGTCGAGTCCAGGCCGGTGGTCTCGGTCTCCTCGTCGACGCGCAGACCGATGGTCTTGTCGAGGGCCTTGGCGATCAGCCAGGTCATGACGAAGGAGAACGTGCAGGTGATCGCGATGCCGCCGAGTTCTCGCCACAGGATGTCGAAGTCGCCGCCGAACAGGATGCCCTGGACACCGGCCGGGGCCGACTCGGCCGCGAAGAGCACGATGCAGAGCGTGCCGACGATGCCGCCGACACCGTGCACGGCGAAGGCGTCGAGCGTGTCGTCGACCTTGAACTTGGACTTGAAGCTCAGCAGCAGGGCGACCACGGCCGAAGCGATCAGGCCGACCATCAGCGCACCCAACGGGTTCATCGTGTTGGCCGACGGCGTGATGCCGACCAGGCCGGCAACGGTGCCGGTGATGAGCCCGAGCGACGTCGCATGTCCCTCGCGCCACTTCTCGATGATGAGGAAGCCGATCATGCCCGAGCAGCCGGCCAGCAGCGTGTTGAGGATGACGACCTGGGTCAAGAAGCTCGCACCGAGCGCGCAGCTGCCGTTGAACCCGAACCAGCCGAACCACAGGATGCCGCCACCCAGCAACGCCAAGGGCACATTGTTGGGTCGCTCCAGACGCTTCCGGCGTGCACCGAGAACCAGCGCGAGTGCCAGCGCAGCAACACCGGAGTTCATGTGCACCGCGGTACCGCCGGCGTAGTCGTGAATCTTCAGGTCGTTCAGCAGGAATCCGCCCTGCGCGTCGTCGGTGTCGGCGCTGAACACCCAGTGCGCGACCGGCAGGTACACCAGGATCAGCCAGATCGGGGCGAAGACGAGCCAGGCGGAGAACTTCATCCGGCCCGCTGCACCGCTGGCCACGATGGCGATGGTGATGGCCGCGAACAGAATGAACCATGCGACGTAGTACAGGGTCTCGGTGGTACCGGTGCCCTCGTCGGACATCCACTTGGTCAATCCGAAGTAGTCGGTCGGGTCGCCGATGATGCCCCAGCCGCCGACCGACGGCCCCGACTGCAGGCCGTATCCGAAGAGCACATAGATGATGGCCGTGATGCCCAGGGTCGACAGGACCATGGTCATCATGTTCAGGATGTTCCGCGATCCGACCATGCCGCCGTAATACAAGGCGAGGCCGGGAAACATGAGCAGGACAAAGACGAATGCCGCGAGCATCCACGCCAGATCGGCGTTGGCGGCGATTACCGGTTCCATAGGGTGTTCCTCGGGTTGACGACAGGGTGTGTCGGGGTGGGTGATTCAAACAGCAGCGGGCGTCATTGCCCGCGGAGGTACGCGACCACGTCGTCGCGATAGTCGAGAAAGCCTTTGTACGATGCGATGTCCGGACTCAACGTCTCGATGACCGTGGCCAGTTGAGCGGACCATTCCGGAATCCGGCGCACCTCCTCGAGCGATGCCATGAAGGTGCGGATGTTGAAGGTGACCGCACCCGACATCGGCAGCCGGACAAAGTGTTCGAGCTCGATGCGGAGGCGCGCTCGAGCGAAGTCTCCCTCGGTGACCATCTGCGGAACGTCGTTCACCCATTCGGGCAGCTCCTCGAGACTCACGTCGAGTTTGTCGGAGTCCGATGCCGACAGGGTCCAGTTGACGCGCCGGTACACCTGGTCGGCGGGCAGGCGCCGCAGAAACTGCTCGGCTCGGGCCACGATCCCGTCCCGCGTGAGACCCGGTACCGGGGCGTGGATCTCGTACATGTCCATACCGACATCGAAGGAGACCGACCACGCGGCGGCGAAGGTGACCACGCCCGCGTCGAAGTAGAGGCGGCCGTCCCGTTCGACGACGAGCAACAGATCGTCGGGCACCTCCCGGGCCAGGAAATCCAACGGGCCGTTCGGCAGCGTGTCGTACTCGCCCAGGACAAACTCCTGGTCGGTGCCGAGAAGATCATTGCGCCAACGGAATCGGCCGTCACCCTGCTCGGTGAGATGCATCAGGTCGGGGTAGGTGAGATCGAGGTCACGCAGGTAGTAGAGGAGCAGATCCCAGCAGGCCAGTTCCATGCCGGGCATCACTCGCACACGCGACGGATCGGCGTCGAGTATCCGACGTCGTTCGGTCATGTAGTGCAGGTACTCGGCGCCGCCGAGGTCAACCAGGTGCCTGCCCCATTCACCACCACGGGTCCGGCGCGGCACCCGGGCCGGTTCGACGTTCACGGTGTAGGTGAACTCGGCGAGCTCGTCGGGGAACGGCCAGGGCAGGTTGGCCAGATGGTCGACGGGCTGGTCGAGATACCGGGCGACCTCCCCGTGAGTCGAGATCTCGTGCGGTGCAATGCTCATAGGTCCACCTCGATATCAGCGCCGCGGGACACGCAACACAGCATCGCGTCTCCGGCGGTCTTCTCCTCCTGGGTGAGCACGAAGTCACGGTGTTCGAGTTGCCCTGCGCGCACCGGGATTCGGCATTCTCCGCACACCCCCTGGCGGCAGAGGTTGGGGATCGCGACACCGTGCTCGAGGAGTCGCTCCAAGAGCGACACTCCCGCCGGGACCTCGACCTGCTCACCAGAGCGCAGGCCGACGGTGAACGGCTCCCCGGGATCCTGCTCGGGTGCGGTGAACCGCTCCAGATGAACTCGCGCCGAAGGCCATCCAGCCTCGGTGGCGATCCGCTGGTAGGTCTCGAGCAGAGCGGTCGGTCCGCACGCATAGGCGTGAGTGCCCAGTGGTTGCCGGCGAAACATGGTCCGTAGGAGCGCGGCGGTCGCGTCGGCACCGTGCACCTCGTGCAGCGTGATGCCGGCCCGGGTCGCCAGGTCGCGCAGATCGTCGACATGCGCTGCCTGTCCCGGCCGATAGGAGTAGACGATCTCCGCTTGACCAGCATCGCGGACGATTGCCCGTGCGTGCGACAGCACCGGCGTCACCCCGATCCCACCGGCCACCAGCAATGCGCGCCGCTGGTCGAGAACGGGTGCGAACATCGATCGCGGCCCCTCGACCTCGACCACATCTCCCTCAGAGAGGTTGTCGTGCAACCAGTCCGACCCGCCGTCGGCTCCACGGCGCAGCACCGAGATGCCGTAGCCGGTGGCGTACATCCCGTCGTCCACGAGCGAGTAGGCGTTGCGATGCTCGCCGGCCGACACGATCAGATGACTGCCGGGCGCGAAGGGTGTCACGGCAACCGAGCCCACATCCACCGGCGCGAAACGAAAGTGCTTGATGCGTTCGGTCAACGACCGGACCTCGGTGACCCGCATCGGCCGGGCGCGGGTGTCATACGACGGATGGAGGTGTCCGGGATGTCCCGGCTCGGCGACCGCCGTCATGACCGCTCCGAGCCGACTTCGGCCGCCGACGCCAGGAAGCTTCCCCGCACTGCGGAATGATGCGCGTGGATCTCCAGAATCCTTACGCAGCCGGGACATTCGACGACACTCCCCGGCGCGGCCTCGACCCGGAAGGTGTCGCGGCAATGCGCACAGTACATCGGCAGGTCACGGGTGTGCGTGACAAACGCGCTCAGCTCCGCGTCGGTCGCCCCGGCCTCACGGGCCAGCGCCAGAGCCATCATCACGTCGTACTGGCCGCCGGTCACCAGAATTCTTGTTCCCGTGCGTGCATCGTCGAGGGCATCGAGCAGCACGGCGAGATCGGTTTCCTCCGAAAGGGAGTCGAGGACCAGCAGCCGCGTGGGGCCGGCAGCCTCGGCGGCACCGACCCACAGGCGCGACACGTGGCCGGTCTGGGCGTCCTCGCCGATGCCGACGACGAGGAACGCGGCTCCGGTGGTGTCCACGGCAGGTGGTGTCGTCGGCCAGATGGGCATCCCGGGCCCCGGCTCGGGAGCTGCGGCCCGCAGCCACGCCGCCGCGCGCTCCTTGTACTTGATCACGCCCTTGTAATCGGCCATGTCCGAGGGCAGTTCGTCGAACACCTCGGCCGCGCGCAGGCGCCACGCCTCCACCGTCGCCAGCTGCTCGAGCGGCAACATGTAGGTGCGGATGAGGAACATCAGCGCACCGGAGTCGGGCAGGCGGATGAGATGTTGTACCTCGACGCGCAGGTGGACGAGGCGTCCGAACTCGGCGTCGTCGACGTGCCCGATCATCTCGCGGTCGGGTCCCCACTCCGGGTAGCCCTCGGTCGACACGTCGAGGCGACGGCCGATGGTCATCGTCCAGTTGGTGCGTCGGTACGGCTTGTGCGGTTGCAACCGTTTGAGGAACTCGTGTGCGCGGGTGATGACGCCCATCTTGCGGACCCGGGGTACCGGTCCGTGGATTTCGAGGAAGCTCATGCCGACGTCGAAGCCGAAGCTCCAGTCCGCCGCGAAGGTGATGACACCCGCGTCGACGAACAGCGTGTCGCAGCGCTGATCGAGCACAGCGATGTCTTCCTGAACCTGAGATGCGATGTAGCGCAGCGGTTCTTCCGGAAGTGTCGTCGAATCCCCGTAGCGGAAGGTCTGCTCGACGTCGAGCAGGTCGTTGCGCCAGTGCCAGGTGTCGGTGCCGGTCGAGGTGAGGTGCATGGTGTCGGGGTAGGCCGCCGACAGCGCGCGCATCAAGGTCAGCATCGCATCCCACGCCGCCGGTGCCATGTGCGGGAGCACCGCGTGACGGGTGGGGTCGGCCGCCAGGACCGCGGCTCGCTCGGCGAGCTCGTGGCGGTATTCGGAGTCGATGTCGACGACCGCGGCGCCCCAGCCGCCTCCGGCGGTGACCACCGGCTCACCGGCCGGTTCGACGTTGGTGGAGTAGCGGTAGCGATCCTCGGGGAAGGGAAACGGGAACCCGGCGACAAGGTCGGGCGAGAGTGACACGGTCACAGCGGAACCTCCAGGGTGCAGCCGTCGGGGGCGCGGGAGACGCACGGCATGATCGCTTCTCCCGAGAACTTCTCCTCGTCGCTGAGGAACAGATCGCGGTGGACGGCCTCCCCGGCGGTCAGCGGTATGCGGCACTCACCGCACACACCCTGTCGACAGAGATTCGGGATCGAGATCCCGGTGGCCTCCAAGGATTCGAGCATGCTGGTGCCCGACGGCACGTCCAGGGTCGTACTACTCTCGGTCAACCGCAGGCGGAACGGGTCGCCGGCATCGAGTGCGTCGATTTCGAAGCGCTCGAAGTGAATGCGCGATTCGGGCCAGCCCAGCGCCACGGCCGTCTCGACGACGTGGTCGATGAGCGGTCCGGGGCCGCAGGTATAGAGGTGGGTGCCGACCGGCTGCTCGCACAGCACCACCGAGAGTCGCACGGCGAAATCGGCTCGCGCGGTGAACAGTTCGGCGTCGGTCCCGCCCAGTTCGACGACGTCGTCGACGTGTGCCGCGTTGTCGGGACGGAAGGTGTAGAGCACCTGCACCTTTCGCCCCCATCGAGCGGCGGCACGCAGGTGCGACACGATCGGTGTCACCCCGATCCCACCGGCCAACAGCAGATGTTTGGCCGCACGTGCGACGGGGGCAAAGGCACTGCGAGGTGGGAGGACACGAACCAGGTCGCCCACCCGCACGTGGTCGTGCATCCACGCCGAACCGCCCGCGCCGTCGGCGACGCGCAGCACCGAGATCGAGTACTCGATCGGGTCGGTCCCGTCGGAGGTGAGGCTGTAGGCGTTGGTGTGTGGACCTGCGTGAACCACCAGATGACTGCCGGGAATGAAGCCGGGTAGCGGTGCACCCTGCGGATCGGCGAAAGTGAACGTGCGGATCGACCTGCCGGACTGGGTGATCCCGGTGACGATCAGCGTCAGCGCACCAATGCTCGGGGCGGCGGTGTTCACCTCGCTCGACTCGGCGCTCACAGCGAGTTTCATCGGTCGGACTCCTGATGCGTCCCGGGCGCGCGGGCGGGCTCCTCGGCATCGACCATGTAGCCGAGGTACGAGCCCGTTCTGCGCGAAACGTGATAGTAGACAAGCAGATTGCGTGCGCATCCGTTGCAGGTGATCACGTCGTCGACCTCGGCCACGACCTGATTCACCACGCGACAATGGGAGCAGAAGACGTCGATGGCGCCCGAACCGGCGACGGTGACGTGGATCTCGTCGTCGTTGAGACCGGCATTCACACCCGAGGCGCGCACGGTGAGACACGCGCCGGCCGGACCGGACACGAGAACCCGTACGCCGACGACACTGCGTGACACAGCCGCGCGCAGTCCGGCCGCAGCGCCCGACGCGTCGGCGTGGGTGACCTGCGCAACGGGTGCCGCGTCGCCAATGGCGCGCGCCCAGGTGTCGACGTTCGCGCAGCCCTCATCGCCGATGCCGACGAGCACATACGAGGTACCAGCCGGGATCGGCAGATCGGCCGGCGACGCGGCGTCCTCTGCGATGGCGGGCCGGGCCCAGCTCGGGATGCTCGAGTATGCGATCTGTGTGTATTCCTCGCCGGCGGAAGCCGGCGAATCGACCAGCTCGGTCATTCCGCGTCAGAGCAGTGTCGCGTCGCGCTGACCGGTGTAGAAGGCCAGGGCGTAGCTCGGTGTGCTGAAGTAGATCTTCGAGCCCTTCGGGAAGAAGATCGCGTCCTTGGCCTTCGCGACCGACTTCTGCCCGGTCTCCTTGTTTTCCAGGAGGAACTCACCCTCCAGGACGACCTTCATCTCGTCGTACTCGTACTCGTAGTACAGCGGCGCATCGGTGTGACGGAGCTCGAAGAAGCCGCTGCACATGGGGCTGCCGTCCGGGTTCTCATACGCGTCTCCGATGAAGCCCTCGGTGCCGGGGTACTCCGCCTCCGGCATTCTGGGCAGGCCCTTCCAGGCGTCACTGGTCACACGGAATTCGGTCGCTTGGGTGGTGCTCTCGACGGTCACATTGGCTCCTTCGGGGGTTTCACGGGCTCGAAGAACGCTGGATCATCTCAGTGGACTTCGTTGCATGCTATGAAACATAGTGACTGTTTCGAACGTGTGACATGTGTGTTTATGCGTGAGAAACATCGTCTTCTACAGTGAGACTCACATCACATTCGTGCATTCGCGAAAAAACGGACACAGTGGCCGTGCTTCGTTACCCGGCCACCTGTGGGGAGTTCAGTCGAGCCAGTCGAGCACGGACGCCGCCGTCCAGCTCTGCTGCATGCTGCCGAGCGGCTCGCCGGTGAAGGGCTCGTAGTATTCCGCGAACGAGCCGTCGGTGGCCTGTCGCAATCCCTCGTCACGCAGTCGGGCGGATCGTTCCGTCCAGCCACGCCGAGCAAATGCCCAGCTGAACAGCCAGGTCATCACCGGCCATACCGGCCCACGCCAGTATTCGCGGGGGCGGAAGTCCGCCGAGATCGGCGACGTCGACGGTGGTACCGCGTACCGGAGGTCGGGGTGCCCGCAGAACCGCGGACCGTCGAACAGACGCAGCAGAGCCCGCTCACGTTCGCGGGAGAGCCCGCCGCACAGGAGCGGGGCGAACACCGCGATGGTGTCGGTGTTGATCCACGCATTCGCTCGCAGATCGAAGTCGCGCGCCGCGCCGTTGCGATCGTTGGCGGCCGCGACGACGCCGGCGCGGAAGCGATCCGACCAGGCGCGGAGGTCGCGCACATCCGACCGCGGCTTCGAGTAGTCCTCGCCGATGGTGGCCAGCACGTCGCAGGCCACCGAGAAGATGGCGCTGACGAACACGTCCTCGACGGCGAAGTCCATCGTCTTGGGCAGCACCGCGTCGTCGTAGTTGGCGCGCTTCATCTGCTCCACCAGCCAGATGTAGCGGTCGTACTCGAGGTTGGACGGTCGCATCGACGCGTCGCCGCCGACGTGGTCGAGATCGGCCCGCTTGTAGGGCGGAAGGTCAGCTCCGGGAACCACATTCGAATAGGGCTTATCCCACCGTGGCGAGTTGTCCATGCCGGATTCCCAGCCGTGGAAGATGGTGATCCGGCCGCGGCCGCTGGGATCGCGGGCGTCGGCGAGCCACCGGTGCCACCGCATCAGCGCACCCCAACGGCGGTCGATGAACTCGTTGGCCGCGGCTCGAGTGGTACGACCGTGCCGACGTGAGTGGTCGAGGATGCGCTGCACGGCGATCGCGTGGACGGGCGGCTGGGTGATTCCGGAGGTGTCGGGGAAATCGGGCGAGCAGTCGGCCAGCCGGGCGCACTCCCAGCGCGACGGTCCGGGAAAATAGCCATCCCGGCCATTGGCGAAGACGATGTGCGGGATCATGCCGTTGCGCCACTGCGCGGACAGGAGCGTGTCCATCTCGATGACGGCACGCTCGACGGACAGCGGCGCCAGCCCGACCGTCACGAACGCGGCATCCCAGCTCCACATGTGTGGGTAGAGGCGGGGCGCGGCGCTCGTCATCGTCCCCAGGTCGTTGCCGCGCAGGAGATAGGCGGCGCGGGCCGACAACTGCGTTGGGGTGAATCCGTACCGTGCCACCCGTCGATTCTGCACTGACTCCTGTGCGTCCGCTGCGCGAGTGTCTTCGTCGGGCCACTGAGCATCGGTAGGGTCGGATGGGTGCCCACCGCATTGATCACCGGGGCCAGCCGCGGCCTCGGGGCCGAGATCGCCCGCCAGCTCGCGCCAACCCACGACCTGCTGCTCGGCGGACGGCCGTCACCGCAGCTCGACCATCTCGCCACGCAACTCGACGGGGCGAGCACATTTCCCGTGGAGCTGACCGACTACGACGAGGTCGCGGCCGCCGTCGAAGCTGTTTCCGAGCTCGACGTCCTGGTGCACAACGCCGGTGTCGGGAGCAGCCTCGAGATGGTCGCCGACACCCCCGTCGAGGAGTGGCACCACGTGCTCGAGGTGAACCTCGTCGCGGTGGCCGAACTCACGCGGCTGCTCCTGCCTGCGCTGCGCTCCGCGCAGGGACACGTGGTGTTCATCAACTCCGGCGCGGGCCGCAACGCCCGTGCGCACTGGGCGCCCTACGCCGCGAGCAAGTTCGGGCTGCGCGCACTCGCCGACGCGCTGCGCGCCGAAGAGCCGACGCTGCGCGTCACATCCATCTACCCGGGCCGTATCGACACAGACATGCAGCGCGACCTGGTCGCCATCGAAGGGCGCGACTACGACGCCGCCCAGTTCCTGCGGCCCGAGACGGTCGCCGCCGCGGTGGCGCACGCCATCCACACCCCCGCCGACGCGCATCCGCAGGACATCGTGCTTCGGCCGACGGGTCGCGGCTGAGGGGTCGTCAATCGAAATCGTCGGCGGACCAGATGATCGACGTCCGGCCGCTCGCCGCATCCGGAACCGCCCACAGCCGACGCTCGACGTGGTGACCGATGCGGCGCGGTGGGCGTAAGAGTTTCCACAGGTCAGGAGCCGGAAAGCAGTACTCCTCGGATCAGCGACCCACCCGCCGTCTGCGGCGGCGATCGTGGAAGCGGGCAGCGGGTCGTCGTCGGGGGCGGGTGGCACACAAAGTGGGGGAAGAAACTTCTTCCCCCACCCTTGGTGTCGTCCCCTAGGAATTTCTAGCGGACGACTATGAAACCCGGGGAAGAAGTTCTTCCCCTAGATTTTGCGGGCACCGCGCTGATGCGTTTTCCCAGGTCAGCGGGGCTGGTCACCTGACTCCTCGGGGATCAGAGCTGCTTGAGATCCGACTGCTGCCAGACGGCGCGCATGGTCGAGATCTTGCCGTCGGCGTCGAACACCATGATGTCGACCGGGGTGATCTCGAAGCGCATTCCTGCGGTGCCGGTGACGAGAGTGAACTCGAAGACCGCGGTGTCGCCGGCGACCTTCTTCCACTTCAGGGTCGCGGTCCGCTCGTCCATGCCGGTGATGATCGAGTAGAACTCGATCAGCTGCTCACGGGTGTCGCGGATGTCCGCGCCGATCGGGTCCTCGACGGTCGCGTTCGCCGCGTAGAGGTCGGCGATCTGCTCGGCCGTGCCGGTCGTCAGGTACTCGATGTAGGAGTCCACCACGGCGTCGATCTTCTCCGCGAGCCCTGCCTGGTCAACGGTCATGTTCATCCTCCGAAATTAGAACGTGTTCTAGTCGTGACGCTAGCACGCCGCCCGCCGGTCAGAAAGATGCTTCGAGCGAACGACGCTTCCCGACGGGCCGTCGCGGATTTGGTAGGTTCGGCCCACAGGCACGGCGCCGACCCGGCGTCCAAAGGGGGAGAAGGTCGATGATCGCCCTCGCGGCCGGGCTGGACCCCGACAACGAGCAGGCCCGCGAATGGGCCAAGGACGAGCTGTCCAAACAGGAGTATCAGCCGAAGGAACCCAACTGGTTGCAGCGTGCCGGTGAGAACATTCTCGAGTGGTTCGCCAACACGTTCACCGGCCTCGGCGACGTCTCGCAGCCCCTCACGATCATCTTCTGGGTTCTGGTCGCGGCCGTCGCGACCTGGCTCATCATCTACCTCGCCCGGTTCGTTCGTCGAACTCCCAAGAAGAAGACGACCGACACCGAGACCGCGCAATCGGTACTCGGCTCGGAACCCCTGAGTGCCAAGCAGTTACGCGAGCAGGCTCGGGAAGCCCTCGACGGCGGGGATTTCGACGCCTGCGTCGTGGCCGCGATGCGTGCGGTGGCGCAGCGGGCATTCGAGCGCCGGCTGCTCGACGACGCACCCTCGT
Organism: Gordonia sp. NPDC003422; assembly: GCF_053588675.1. Lineage (NCBI taxonomy): Bacteria > Bacillati > Actinomycetota > Actinomycetes > Mycobacteriales > Gordoniaceae > Gordonia > Gordonia sp. NPDC003422. The sequence goes on along the minus strand of NZ_JBSFQL010000004.1, from coordinate 127,689 downwards.
TGACCGCCCACGAGGTCGCCACACGACTCGTGCGACGCTTCCCCGACCACACCACCCGCCTGCGCGACTGCGCCGATCTGTTCGACGCGATCGCCTACGGCGATCGGCACGCCTCTCGAGATCAGGCCCACCGGGCACTGGAACTGGAATCCGAGCTCGCATCGACCCGGCCCGAGGACGACACCGAGGTCGCCGATGACCGATTCGCGGTGCCTCGATGACGGTGACCACACCTGTGTCGTCGACTCCGAAGAGGACGTTGGACCGATGGATTTGGCTGGCCGTCGGAATCGTCGTCGTGGTCGTCGGGGTTGTCGTCGTGGCATTCCTGGGTGCCGGGCTGAATTCCCTGGCCACCGAGTCTCCCGACAACCCTTTCGATCCCGGCAGCGCGGGCCCCGGCGGCACCAAAGCGCTCGTGTCCGTGATCGACGACCACGGTGTGGATGTCGAGGTGGCGCGAGGCATCAAGGGACTCGACGACGCGGATCGGCCCGACTATGACACCACCGTGGTGGTTTCGTCGGCGTCGTTGCTGAATCCCGGTACCCGGCAACACTTTCTCGACCGGGTAGCCAATGCGGGTCGCATCGTCCTGGTCGGGCCGCCCGGCGATCTCGCCGCGTTCGGAGTGAACGCCACAGCCGTGTACGGCTCGGCCACCAGTGCTGTCTACGCCGGCTGCACCACGTCCGGTATCGCCCCCGGCGACGCCACCACCTACGGACCCATCGCCTACACCACCACCGAACCCGGTGCGGTGGCATGCTTCACCGACGGGATTGCATCGAGTGTGCTCATCATGCCGGCGATGACGAGCCGACCGGAGATCGTGCTGATGGGCGGCGACATGCTCGTCAACGCCCATCTCGACCAGTACGACAACGCCGGCGTCGCGATTCGCATGATCGCCGGCAATGACCGTGTGCTGTGGTACGTGCCTTACCTGACCGACGAGATCACATCCGACGACGAGTCGTCCGACATCCCGCGCGCGATCGGGCCACTCATCCTGCTGTCGGTCTTTGTGGTTCTCGCTCTGATGCTGTGGCGCGGCAGGCGATTCGGCCCGCTCGTCACCGAGCCGCTTCCCGCTGTGGTCAAGGCGATAGAGACCACGCAGGCACGCGGACGCATGTACCACCGTGCGCGAGCGGTCACCCGATCCGCAGCCACCCTTCGCATCCAAACACTGACCGACCTGGCCCGCTATCTCGGCCTGCCCTACGACCCGTCGGTCGCGATCACCGTACTCGCCCAGCCCGATTGGGAGCTCGACGCGCTGGCGGGTCACCCCGCCCCGCCGGGTCCCGCGGTGAGCGCGATCATCGACGCAGTGGTCGCCGCGACCGGCCGCGATCCGGCGCAGGTGAGCGCCCTACTTGCCGATCGGTTACCCGACACAGAGGACGCGCTGGTCGTCTTCACCACCGAACTGACCGCCCTCGAGAAGGAGGTTCACCGCACACCATGACCATCGACCCTCATCAGCCCCCACAGTTCCCCCATCAGCCCCCACAGTTCCCCCATCAGCCCCCACAGTTCACGAAGCAGGCGCCGCCGATCCCGCCCGCCGACCCGGCACGGGCCGCGCTCAACGCTGTGCGCGGCGAGGTCGCCAAAGCCGTTGTCGGGCAAGATCCGGCCGTCGCGGGCATCCTCATCGCACTACTGTGCCGCGGCCATATCCTGCTCGAAGGCGTACCCGGTGTGGCCAAGACCCTGCTGGTGCGGTCGGTGGCAACCGCGCTGGCCGTCGACACCAAACGCGTCCAGTTCACGCCCGACCTGATGCCCGGCGACATCACCGGATCACTGGTCTTCGACAGCGCCACCTCGGAATTCACCTTCCGCGAAGGTCCGGTGTTCACCAACCTCCTCCTCGCCGACGAGATCAACCGGACGCCGCCGAAGACGCAGGCGTCGCTGCTGGAGGCCATGGAGGAGCGGCAGGTCACTGTCGACGGGGCTCCCCGTCCTCTCCCCCGCCCCTTCCTCGTCGCAGCCACCCAGAATCCGGTGGAGTACGAGGGCACCTATCCGCTGCCGGAAGCCCAGCTCGACCGTTTCCTCCTCAAGGTGACGCTGCCGCTGCCGCCTCGCGACGACGAGATCACCGTCCTGGCGCGTCATGCCGCGGGTTTCGATCCGCGCGATCTGGCCGCGGCCGGACTGCGGCCGGTCGCTTCGGCCACCGACATCGAGGCGGGTGCGGATCAGGTTCGGCACGTGAGTGTTTCACCACAGGTCGCCGCGTACATCGTCGACATCGCGCGGGCCACTCGGGTGTCGCCGTCGCTCTCGCTCGGTGTGAGCCCCCGCGGTGCCACCGCACTTCTGGGAACCAGCCGGGCATGGGCGTGGCTCAACGGTCGTGATTTCGTGACGCCCGACGATGTGCAGTCACTCGCACAATCGACACTGGCACATCGCCTTTCGCTGCGACCCGAAGCCGAGTTGGAGGGGGTGTCGGTGACCGCGGTACTCGACACCGCCATCCGGTCCGTACCCGTCCCGCGCTGATGTATCTGACCGGGCGGTTCTTCGCGCTGGTGGCGCTCGGCGCGGTGCCGGTGATCGTGTGGCCCCACTACCTCACCGCGTTGGCATGGGTGTTCGGGTGCCTGGTGCTGCTCGGCATCGACGTACTCGCCGCCGGCTCCACGACGGCGGTAACCGTCCGGCGCAGCCCGACCGATCCGATCCGACTCGGCCAATCCACCTCCAGCACAATCGTTGTCGACAATCCCGGCACCCGCCGATTCCGGGGCCAACTGCGCGACGCCTGGCAGCCGTCGGCAGGGGCAACCGGCAACGTCCACGCACTGGACATCCCCGCCGGCGAACGTCGGGCCGTGCACACCGTGCTGACGCCGACCCGACGCGGCGATCGGCTCGGCCTGCGGGTCACGGTGCGGCGGCGCGGACCGTTGGGCCTCGCCGGACGACAACGTGGCCTGCCGATGCCCGGGTTCATCCGGGCACTGCCACCGTTCGGATCTCGGAGACACCTGCCGTCGCGACTGGCCCGGCTCCGTCAGCTCGACGGCCGGTCCGCGGTCCGAATCCGCGGTCAGGGAACCGAATTCGATTCGCTGCGCGACTACGTCGAGGGTGACGATGTGCGCAGCATCGACTGGCGTGCGACCGCACGTCGACGCTCGGTGGTTGTGCGCACATGGCAGCCGGAGAAGGACCGGCACATCGTCATCGTGCTCGACACCTCGCGGACATCGGCAGGGCGCGTCGGCGACACGCCACGTCTCGACGCCGCAATGGACGCCGCGCTGCTCCTGGCCGCGTTGGCCTCACATGCCGGCGACCGGGTCGACCTCATCGCGGGCGATCGTCGCGTGCACTCCCGGGTGGTCGGAGTCACCGGATCGGACTTGCTGAGTTCCCTCGTCAACGCGATGTCGACGCTCGAACCCGCGCTGTTGGAAGCCGATTGGCCGATGCTCGGCGCCGAGGTCACCAAGCTGAGCCGGCAGCGGGCACTGCTGGTGTTGCTCACCCCGCTCGAGCCGGCCGCCGTCGAGGAGTCGCTGCTGCCGCCGCTGTCGGTGCTGGCGCAGCGTTACCGCGTGGTGATCGGATCGGTCGCCGACCCCGCGCTCGGCGACCTCATCGAACAGCGCGACGATGCGCGAGAGGTGTACGGTGCTGCCGCCGCGGCTCGAACCACGCTGCTGCGCAACCGGACCGCGACCGCCGTCGGGCGGCTCGGCGTCGACGTGGTGGATGCCGAACCCGACAAGCTACCGGCCGCACTGGCCGATCACTACCTGACGCTGAAGTCGCGCGGCCTACTCTGACGCGCCTCGGGTAGCCTGTTCGGACGAAATCGGCTGTGCACTTCACCCAGTGACGACAGTGGCCGGTACCTTTGCGCTCATGGGCATCATTGCGCGATTCGTGAGCGGGTCCCTCATCGTCGGCGCTGCGTCCGTCGGTGTGGTCGCGGCGCCGACCGTACTGGGCGTTGAGTCCATGGCCACTGCGGCACCCCAAACCTGGTTCACCTCAACGACGAACCTCGGCTACAGCTACGGTCTGTCGCGGCCGACCAAGTCCGGGCCGGATCAGCTGACCATGCGGACACGGAAGAACTGCCTGGTGTACTTCAGCCGGGTGTCTGCACCGGGCGTCGGCAAGAAGACCATCGTCACGATCCGGGGGCGCAACGACGTTCCCGGCCGATTTGACTCGGTGCCGTCGAAGGCCGAGTTCCAGGCTGCAGCAGTGCGTCTCGGCTGCGCCTGACGCCTACGCCACCGGGGCAGCGAACCCTCGATCGGCCTCGCTCACGTCGCCGCGTTCGCCCGCGTTGTAGGCCCACCGTCCGAGCGTGAAGACGTAGGCGAAGAAGGCCGCCCACACGGCGATACCGATACCGACTCGTGCCCAGGTGGGCAGGCCCGATGGCGTCACGAACGCTTCGATCACGCCGCTGATCAGCAGCAGCCCAACGAGTCCCAACGCGACGCCGATGGCCGAGCGGCCCTCTTCGCCCAGCGCGGTCGCGCGGGATCTCGCCCCTGGCGCCACCCACGCCCAGAACAGACGCAGCCCGACTCCCGCCGCGATGAACAGGCAGGTCAGTTCGAGCAATCCGTGCGGCAGAATCAGTCCGAAGAACAGGTCACCGCGACCGTGCCGGATCATGATCGACGCGACGATCGCAATGTTGATGACGTTGAAGACGAGCATGAAGACGACGGGAAAGCCGAAGATTCCCAGCGCAATACACAGCGCGGCCAACCAGAAGTTGTTGGTCCACACCTGAGCCGCAAAGGACGTCGCGGCATGCTGGCTGTAGTAGCCCTCGAAGTCATTGTTGACCAGCCGCTCGATCTCGTCGGCCGATGCAAGGGAACTCTCGATGCGCGGATGGTCGAGCAACCACCACGTGACCGCGACGGTCAGGACCATTGACGCGCCCATCACCGACAGCCACCACCACCGCATCCGGTACAGCGCTGCCGGAAACGACTGGGTCACGAACCTCGCCATCTCGGCCCAGGTGTCCCCCTTGGTGCCTGCGGCACGGGAGCGGGCCCGGGCGAGCAGCGCAGACAGGTAGGCAACGAGCGACGCGTCGGGCGCGGCCGAACGAATCACCGACAGGTGCGTCGCGACGCGCTGATAGGTGTCGATGATCTCGTCGGCCTCGGCCCCCGAGAGTCCGCGTCGCCTCGACAGCTCGTCGAGTCGTTCCCACGTCGCGCGGTGCGCGTTGACATAGGCATCGAGATCCACTCGGCCAGCCTAGTGGTATCGAGTCGTTTGTCGGGACGATGTCATTCGCTGGTTGGTCATTCGCTGATAGGTCATTCGCTGATTGCACAACCGCTTGTGACGAGGGCGGTGGACCCGGCGGTCCACGCTGGTGGTGTGTCTCGGGAATACGTGACCAGTCTTCGGTGGAGCGATCGGCGTTCTGGCAAGGCGGAGGAGGGAGCGATAGCGGCGCTATCGTGACCGACGACAACGTGGCCAGGCGTCGATCGAACGCCGGAGACTAGTTACGTATTTCCGAGACACACCATTAGGGTGGCGCTATGTACGGACCTGTGCCGCCGCACCCGCCTGGATTCGGCCCGGTCGTCGGACCGCCGGCGGCTCTGGCCTGGGGACGTGGCAGCGCCACCGTCGGCGTCGGGCGCGACGATCAGGTGTCCGGTGAGGCGGTCGCCTTGGAGTTGCCGCCCGCCAATCTCGGTTTGCGGATCTTGTCCGGCATCGTCGACGTCATCGTCGGCGTCGGCCTGTACGTGCTGCTCAATTGGGTGTTCGGCAGTGTGTTTGCGCAGGCCGACTCGGCGTTGAAGGATGCGCTGAGCACCGTGGCCGTGGTGATCGCTTTCGTCGCGGTACCGACAGCGGCCGAGACCGCCACCAAGGGAAAGAATCTGGGTCATCTCATCGTCGGCCTGCGGACGGTGCGCGACGACGCCGGACCGGTGGGCTTTCGCCATGCACTGGCGCGGGCGTTGATCGGGGTCGTCGAGATCTACGGCTGTCTTGGCCTGCCCGCGCTGTTCACCGCGGCGATCACGTCCAAGGGCAAACGCATGGGCGACCTCGTGGCCGGAACCTACGTCATCCGTGATCGCCGACGCCTGGAGATCCCCGACCCCGTCGTCATGCCCGCCGAGCTCGCGACGTGGGCGTCGTCGGCCGACATCGGCTCACTTCCGGCGCCGCTGGCCGTCATGCTGCGCCGATTCCTCGGACACCGCGAGAACATGCGGCCGCAACCGCGAGAGCGACTGGCACGTCAACTGATCTTCGACGTCGCACCGTTCGTCTCGCCCGCGCCACCGCCTGCTCCCGACGAGGCGGTGCTGTGCGCGGTGATGGCCGAACGCAGCCGGCGCGACGCAGCGCGGATCGAACGAGAGAACCGGCTTCGGGAGCGTCTGTTGCGATGAGTGTGTGGCCCTATTTGAGGTCGGCGCTGGACTTGCCGAGCACGCGTCGCGCGATGATCAGCTGCTGAATCTGCTGCGTGCCTTCGAAGATGTCCAAGATCTTGGCATCGCGCGCCCACTTCTCCAGCAGCGAGGTCTCCGAGAAGCCGGCTGTCGCACCGATTTCCACGGCCTTGTTGGTCAGTTCTGTGACCATGCGGCCGGCCTTCGCCTTCGACATCGACGCCTCAGCCGAGTTGGGCTGGCGGTTGTCCGCCATCCAGGCAGCCCGCAGGGTGTGCAACCACGAAGCCTCCCAATCGGATTCGATCCGAATGAACTCGCTCACCGCAGCGTGTTGAGCGGCGGCCGGCTTGTCGTAGTCGATGGTGTGGCCGGCCTCTTCGAGCATGCGGCGCATCTCCTCGAGGGCCGCGCGGCCCAGGCCGACGGCCATCGCGGCGACGACGGGTCGCGTGTTGTCGAAGGTCTGCATGACGCCGCCGAAGGCCTTCTTGGTGTCGATCTCCGGCGAGCCGAGCAGATTCTCCTTGGGCACGCGGGCATTCTCGAACCGGACCACCGCGGTGTCGGACGCCTTGATGCCGAGCTTGTGCTCGAGGCGCGCGATGCTGACGCCCTCGGTGTCCATCGGGACAACGAAGCTCTTGATCGCGGCACGGCCGATGCTCTTGTCGAGGGTCGCCCAGACCACCACGTGGTCGGCGCGTGAACCCGCGGTCACGAAGATCTTCTCGCCGTTGATCAGATAGTCGTCACCGTCGGCGGTCGCGGTGGTGGACACCGCCGCCGAGTCCGACCCGAAGCTGGGCTCGGTGATCGCCATCGCGGCCCAGACGTCGCCGAAGCGGTCGAGTTGTTCCTCGGTGGCGACCGCAGCGATCGCCGCGTTGCCCAGCCCCTGGCCGGGGATCGTGAGGAACAGCCCGACGTCGCCCCAGCTCATCTCACGCGCCGCGATCAGGGACCGCAGGTTGGCGCCGTTGACCGACGGCGCATCATCCTTCTTGTCGCCGCCCTTGTCGTCGGAACGTTCCGCGGAACGCGACTGCTTGGCGAGTTTGCCCAGCTCATCGAGTTCGACCGGGTACTCGTGCTCGGCTTTGTCGTATTTGCGGGTGATCGGCCGGAACATGTGCTCCGCCGCCAGATGGGTGCGCTCGACCGTCGAATCGAACTTCTTCGGGAGCTCCAGGTTGATCGCCATGCGGCTACCTTACTCCAGAGTAAGATCAGGCACCAGTCCCGACCTCGCGGCGTCTTGAGGTCCCCGCTGTGCGGTCTGAAGGTCACAGTCGTGTGCACCCTCTGGCCGCACGGACGCGCGGCCCCTACCCTCGTACCCGTGGCCTACGACGAGGATCTCGCCTACCGGATACGCGCTTTGCTCGCGACGGAATGCGGGCTCGACGAGAAGTCGATGTTCGGCGGTCTCGCGTTCCTGATCAACGGCAACATGGCGGTCGCCGCGAGCGGCCGTGGCGGGCTCATGGTGCGGGTGAAGCCCGAGGACACCGAGGGGTTGCTCGAGCATCCACACACCGAGCCGATGATCATGTCCGGGCGCGAGACGCGCGGCTGGCTCCGCGTATCCGATGAAGGGATCGCCGGCGACCGCGCGTTGAGCCGATGGGTCTCCATCGGCGCCGACTATGCGCGCAAACTGCCCCCGAAGTGATCCCGTGGGCGGTTTTGTAGCAATAGTGCGTGCCAGGCGCGCACTCTTGCTACAAAACCGGACGACCGGCGGGGCGTGGGTCAGGGAACGACGTTGACCATGCGGCCGGGTACGACGATCACCTTGCGGGGCTCGCCGTCGAGCAGCGCTGCGATCTTCTCGTCGGACAGCGCGGCCGACCGCACGGTGGCCTCGCTGGCGTCGGCGGCGACGGTGATTCGGCTGCGCACCTTGCCCTTCACCTGGATCGGGATCTCGATGGTGTCCTCCACCAGCCATGCCGCGTCGGCTGTCGGGAAGGGGCCGCGCACCAGGAGTTCGTCGTGGCCGAGCCGGCGCCACAGTTCCTCCGCGATGTGCGGGGCGAGCGGCGCGAGCATGATCACCAACGCCTCGACCGCCTCCCGTGGAGCGCCGGTGGATTCGAAGTTCTTGGTGAGGTGGTTGGTCAGAACGGTCAGCTTGGCGACCGCGGTGTTGTTGCGCAACGCGGCGTAGTCCTCACGGACCCCGTCGATCGTCTTGTGCAGCACACGATTCGTCTCGTCGTCGAGGGCGGCGTCCGAGACACGAACGACTCCGGACTCCTCGTCGACCACGAGTCGCCAGATGCGCTGCAGGAACCGCTGCGACCCGACCACGTCCTTGGTTGCCCACGGCCGGGACTGATCCAGCGGACCCATGAACATCTCGTACACGCGCAAGGTGTCGGCGCCGTAGTCACGGCAGATGTCGTCGGGCGCAACGGAATTCTTGAGCGACTTGCCCATCTTTCCGTATTCCTGGTTGACCTCGACGCCCTGGTAGAAGAACGTGCCGTCGCGCTCGGTGACCTCGTCGGCGGCCACGTAGACACCACGCGCGTCGGTGTAGGCGTAAGCCTGGATCATGCCCTGGTTGAACAGCTTTCGGTAGGGCTCGCGACTGGTCACATACCCGAGGTCGAAGAGCACCTTGTGCCAGAACCGCGAATAGAGCAGATGCAGAACAGCATGTTCGACACCGCCGATGTACAGGTCGAGGCCGCCCGGGTCGTTCTCCCCATGCAGCGCCGGACGCGGACCCATCCAGTACGCCTCGTTCTCCTTGGCACAGAACGTTTCCTGATTGGTGGGGTCGATGTAGCGCAGCTGATACCACGAACTGCCCGCCCACTGCGGCATGACGTTGGCGTCGCGCGTGTAGGTCTTCACACCGTCGCCGAGATCCAGTTCGACGGTGATCCAATCGGTGGCCTTTGCCAGCGGTGGGGACGGTTCGCTGTCGGCGTCGTCGGGGTCGAAGGACACCGGCGCGTAGTCGTCGACCTCCGGGAGCTCCACCGGCAGCATCGATTCCGGCAGCGCGTGCGCGTTTCCGGCCTCGTCATAGACGATCGGGAAGGGCTCCCCCCAGTACCGCTGCCGCGCGAACAGCCAGTCCCGCAGTTTGTATTGCACGGTCCCGGTGCCGGCCCCTTCGGACTCCAGCCAATCCACGATCTTGACCTTCGCGTCGTCGACCGAGAGTCCGTCCAGGAACGACGAATTCACCAGCGGACCGTCACCGACAAAGGCCTCGGATTCGACGCCCTGCTCCGATCCGATGACCTCCCGGATGGGCAGGCCGAACACGGTCGCGAACTCGTGGTCTCGGCCGTCGTGGCCGGGGACAGCCATGATCGCGCCGGTGCCGTAGCCCATCAACACGTAGTCGGCGATGAACACCGGAATCGATTCACCGTTCACCGGATTGGTGGCGTAGGTGCCGGTGAAGACACCGGTCTTCTCCTTGTTCTCCTGGCGCTCGAGATCCGACTTCGCCGCGATCGCCGCACGGTAGTTCTTGATCGCTTCGGCGGGGTCTGTGGACTGATATGTCCACCGCGCGTCGACGCCGTCGGGCCAAGCGGCAGCGGTCAATTCGTCGACCAGCGGATGCTCGGGCGAGAGCACCATGTAACTCGCACCGAACAACGTGTCGGGGCGGGTGGTGAACACCTCGATCCGTGCGTCGGTCCCGGGCACCGGGAAGGCCACCCGCGCGCCGCGGGATCGGCCTATCCAGTTGCGCTGCATGGTCTTGACCTTGTCGGGCCAGTCCAGCAGATCCAGATCGTCGAGCAGTCGGTCGGAGTAGGCGGTGATGCGCATCATCCACTGCCGCAGATGCTTGCGGAACACCGGGAAGTTGCCGCGATCGCTGCGCCCGTCGGCAGTGACTTCCTCGTTGGCCAGCACCGTGCCCAATCCGGGACACCAGTTCACGAGCGAATCACTCTGATAGACAAGGCGATAGCCGTCGACGACGCCTCGGCGGTCGGCCGGGGACAGATCGGCCCACTTCCGGCCGCCGTCGAGAGTTCTTGCTCCCGAATCCAGCTCGTCGACGAGCTCGGAAATGCGACGGGCCTTGCCGGCCTCGGCGTCGTACCAGGCGTTGTAGATCTGCAGGAAGATCCACTGCGTCCAGCGATAGAAGTCGACATCGGTGGTCGCGACCCGGCGTCGTTCGTCGTGGCCGAGCCCGAGCTGCCGGATCTGGGCCAGGTAGCGCTCGATGTTGGCCTCGGTGGTCGTCCGCGGATGGGTTCCGGTCTGCACCGCGTATTGCTCGGCCGGCAGCCCGAACGAATCGAAGCCCATCGTGTGCAGCACGTTGCGACCGATCATCCGCTGGTACCGCGCGAAGACGTCGCTCGCGATGAAGCCGAGCGGGTGTCCGACGTGCAGTCCGGCGCCGGACGGATACGGGAACATGTCCTGCACGAACAGCTTGTCGGCGGCCTGCGGACCACCCCCGTCGAAAGCACTCAGGTCGCCGGCGAGCGGCCCGACCGGATTCGGCGCCTCGTAGGCGTGCCGCTCGGTCCATTCCTGCTGCCACCGCTGTTCGATCTCACCGGCCATCTCGGCGGTGTAGCGGAACGACCTGCTCGCGGATTCTGAAGTCACCCGACCAGCGTAAATCGTGTCCATCGTGGGACAGAAACCCGGTGCGATTCGGTGTGGTACGACGCACGGTCGTATGGTTGAGCTCGTGAGTGTGGTGTCCGTCGTCGTCGCAGTGCTGCTGCTGGTGGTTGCCGTCGCATGGGCGGTCACCGGTGTGCTCGGCGTGACCGGACGCCTGCGCCGCAATCGGTGGCTCGGCGTGCGCGCCGATGATTCCATGGCCTCCGACGAGGCGTTTGCATTGGCCAATCGCGTTGCCGGCCCCGGTCAGATCGGCGCGGCAGCGATCTTGGTGCTGGGGGCTGTACTGACCCTGGGCGTTGACAGCGCATGGTCGGTCGTCTTCGGGGTGGCCGCGTTCGTCGCGGGATTGTTCATCGTCGGCCTGGTCAGCGCACTCGGTGTCCGCGCCGCCGCGGCTCTTCCCGTCGAAGACTCGGGTTGTGGTTGCTGCTCGAGTACCGACAACGAGGCACCGGCCGAAACCACAGAGCACGACGACCCCGCTTCGGACTGTGGCACCTCGAGTTGCGGGTCGTGCTCATTGCGCGGCGTCTGCTCCGACGAGACCGCCCAGGCCTGAGGCCGGGCGCTCCCAGCCGCGATGTCGATCCCTGCCACCCTGCGTCGATGGTGGGCTCACTCCCCCGTCGACGGTTTCGTCGTGGCCATCGTCGCGGCCGTGGTTGTCGCGGCCTTCCTGCCTGCACGAGGGGCCGCCGCCGACATCCTTGACTGGGTCGTCGTCGCGGCGATCGCGGCACTGTTCTTCCTCTATGGCACCCGGCTGCATCCGCGGGAGGCGCTCGAAGGTCTCAAGCACTGGCGACTGCATCTGACGATCCTGTCGTTCACCTTCGTCGCTTTCCCGCTCATCGGCCTCGCTATGCGGCCGGTGGTCGAGCCGATCGTCGGTGACGACCTCTATACGGGGCTGCTGTTCCTGTGCCTCGTCCCGTCGACGGTGCAGTCGTCGATCGCGTTCACGTCGATAGCCCGCGGCAACGTGCCCGGCGCCATCGTCAGTGCATCGGCGTCGAACATCCTCGGAGTGTTCCTGACGCCACTGCTCGTGGTCGCGCTGATGAGCACCAGCAGCGGCATCCACATCGACGCCGGTTCGGTACTCAAGATCGTCGCGCAGATCCTGGTTCCGTTCCTGCTGGGGCAACTCGCGCGGCCCTGGGTGGGACCCTTCTTCAACCGGCACTCGGCACCGACCAAACTCGCCGATCGAGGCGCGATCGTACTCGTCGTCTATGTCGCGTTCAGCGAGGGCGTGCGCCAGGGCATCTGGTCGGCGGTCGGGGTGGGCCAGGTGATCGCGGTGGCGGTGATCTCGCTGATCCTCGTGGTGGTGATGCTCGTCGTCACACGGTGGGTCCCACAACGACTCGGCTTCTCCCGAGCCGACGTCATCGCCATTCAGTTCTGCGGCACCAAGAAGAGTCTCGCCACCGGACTACCCATGGCGACCGTGCTGTTCGCCGGGTCGGTGGTCGGGATCATCGTGCTGCCGCTGATGATCTTCCATCAGATCCAGCTCATCCTGTGTTCGTGGCTGGCGACGCGGTATTCGCGGGAGGTTGTGGACTAGCGGGAGTGATCTCGACACGGTGCCTCGCTCCGCTCGGTACCGGCTCGATCAGCGGGTAGGAAGTGGCGTGGAGAGAGGCAGATTCACGAAGCTCGGATGTGTGGGATCGAGCTGGATGTGCTGTGGTGCCAGTCGTGATTCGTTGAGCAGCGGCCGAAGCGGCAGTCCACGAGGGAAATTCATGGCGAACACGTCGACGCGCAGCCGGTGGCCGGGCCGGATGAGGGCCTCGGTGGGCAGCAGCCCGATGTCGATCGCGACCGGCCGACCGGGTGTGACGCGCTGCCGGGTGGACAGGGTCAGGTTGTAGAACGGGTCGATGACGTCGCCGTTCGGTGCGAACTGCGACCGCGCCGGATCGTAGCTGCGCAGCGACGCCATCACCTGTCCGGAGCTGATCACCTTGGACGTCCCGTCGGGGGCAACATCATTGAGGGTTGCGGTCCAGTAGCCGTCGGTCGCGTTCATCACCGCATTCACCCGGACATTGCTGTACCCGGACACGCTGCGCGTCGTGGTCATCGGCGCTGTGGTGAAGGAGAGCGCGTTACGTTCGGAGATGCGGGCATCCTTGGCGCAGAACGGGAACAGCGCCAGCGCACCGGCCAACTGCTGCGACGCATCACGCGAGCAGGCCGTCAGTACGCCCGGCGAAACCGTCAGTCGCCCATGCGATCCCGGCGTGGCCGTCACCAGGCTGCCGTCGCGGACGGCGTACGGGGCGGTGCCGCTGCGTCGGTCACTGAGATAGAGGCGCTGGCGCGACATACCGGCCCGCGGGAACTGCTGGGCGGAGATCCAACTGTCGCCCACCTGCTTGAGCTGGACCGGACCGTAGGCGTCGATGCCGTTGTCCTTGCCCTTGATCCACTTGTCGAACCACGCCTTCTGCAGCACGTCAAGGCGTGGTGGGGTTCCCGCCCGACCGGTCTGTCCGCCGCCGATCGTGAGGTGATAGCCGTCGCCCATGATCAACTGCTTGCGTCCCGGGGCCAGCGGGATGTTGTTGTACATCCGCACTTCACTGTTGGTGAACAGATCGAACCAGCCGCCGTAGATGAACGTCGGTGTGGTGATCCGCTCGGCGTGGTCTTGCCAGGCCTTGCGGGGACCCGAGTTGGTCTCCAGGAGTTCTTTCAACTGCGGTGGGACCGAAGGGATGTCGGGCGTCAGCAACGCAGCGAAGAGTTGCGGGTAGAACGTGAACGGGTCAGATATGCGGTCGGCCAACCACTTCCAGTCGAAGGTCCCGTTCAGCATCGACGCCACATTCGGGATCATCTTGGTGGTGTTGACCAGCGTCAACCACATCGGCAGGAAGCCGACGCCCAGCGCACCGCCCGGCGCGACGATGTCGCGGATCAGATCGCCACCCGGCTCGACCGGGAAGATGGCCTTGAGCGCTGCCGGCCGTTTGCTGGCCGCCTGGATCTGATTGATGGCCGAGTACGAGACCCCGGACATGCCGATCTTGCCGTTGGACCAGCGTTGCCGGGCGGCCCAGTCGATCACCTCGACGGTGTCCTGTTGCTCGCGAGCCTGGAAGACATCCCATTTGCCCTGCGAGAAGCCGGTGCCCCGGACGTCGACGACGACCTGCGTGTAGCCGCTGCGCACCAGATTCTCGTCGACCAGGAACGTCCGGGCACCCTGATCGCGGAGCGTGTTGGTCAATGTCGAAAGATCGGCGAAACCCTGGATCGGCCGCGAGACCTGACCGACTGCCGTGGCGACCTGCGTGAGGAACGGCCCGAGCACCGGATTCTGCGTCACTGCGGTGCCGACGGCGGTGATGAGCTTGGTGTAGGGCGTCATGTTGACGATCACCGGCGTCTTGCTCGACGTCGGTTGTTGGCGCGCGTTGGCGGGCCGATAGACGTTGGCGCGCAAGATGGTTCCGTCGCTCATCCGGATCGGCACATCCCAGGTGACGTTGACGCCCGCGTAGGGTTGCGGGCCGTCGTGACTTGCCTGCCAGCCACGCGCCGCAGCGCCGCCCGTCGGGTCGGCGGCTGCCGTCCCCCCGATGCCGACGACCAACGCCCCGATCGTCACCAGTGCTCCGACTACCACCCTGAGTCGCATAAATCCCCCACGCCCCGATACCCGATTGTTACTCGAGCGTAGGCTACGCGCGGGTCAGGTCACAGCACAAGCACAAAAGTGTTCTGGGTTACTCAGTTGAGGGCGAGGTCGATGGGGTGGGTGGCCAGCAGGGGCATCGGCCACGGTTGGCGACGCAGGATGTCGGACCACACGTCGATCGTCGGTGGCGCCAGGATGTCGCGGGGCAGCGCGGAGGCGACCATCCAGCTGCCGTCCTGCAATTCTCCGCCCAGCTGCCCGATCCCCCACCCGGCATAACCGGCGAAGATCCGGACACCCTCGAGGACCTCCGCCAGCTCGTCGGGGTCGCCGTCCAGATCCACCAGCACCACGCGACCGTCGATGGGCCGCAGTGCCTCGAACGGGGTGATGTCGGCACCGGGTTTGACGACGCCGAGGCACAGTGCGGCGTCCTGCTTGACCGGTCCGCCCACATAGAGCGCGCGCGGCGTCGCGGCCAGGTCGGTCCACTGCGGCAGCAGATTGTGAACGGCGGTCTGACTCATCCGGTTGATCACCACGCCGAGACTCCCGGCGTCGTTGTGCTCGATGACGTAGACGACCGATCGTGCGAAGGTCGGTTCGATCAGATCTGTGGATGCGAGAAGTGCGGTGCCGGGGCGCACACGATGGGCTGATTCGCGCTCGGCAGCGGCGCCGGGCATGCGGCCACCGCTACCTGTCCCAGCGGGATGTGTGTCGTCGCGGGAGTCGGGAGTGGGGTCATCTGCGTCGTCGGCGCCGGCCACGTGACCATCATCGCACGCTCACGCCGATCGGGGTCGCCAATGCAATGCCCTACGCTGTATCAGTGAGCTCCACCCCGCACCGTCAGCCCCGGGGTTGGCGCACATTCGTCGCCTCGCTCCGGCATTCGCCCGGGTTGGGTCGGTTGCTCGCGGTGCGCCTGTCCAGTCAGATCACCGACGGCATCTTCCAGGCGTCGCTGGTCGGCGGAATCCTCTTCAATCCGGAACGGCACGCCGATCCGCTCGCCGTCGCGGGCGGGCTCGCCGTGCTGCTGCTTCCCTACTCGCTGATCGGTCCGTTCGCCGGAGCGCTGCTCGATCACTGGGACCGTCGCAATGTCCTGATGTACGCGAACTTCCTGCGCGCGTTGATCATCGCTGTCGTCGCGGCCGCCATCGCGTCGGGCGCCCCCGACACCGTGGTGCTGGTCGGTGCGCTGGCCGTCACCGGCGCCAGCCGCTTTGTCGCAGCCGGCCTGTCCGCAGGTCTTCCGCACGTTGCCCGACGCGACGTCATCGTCGCGACCAACGCCCTGTTCACGACGCTCGGGGGCGCGATGCTCACCGTCGGGCTCGGTGTGACGCTGGCCCTGCGCGCGGTATTCGGCGACGACAACACCGGCAGTGCACTGACCATGGCGTCCGGTGTGATTCTGGCCGTCCTGGCCGGTGGTCTCGCCCATCGCTTTGCGCCGCTGCAACTGGGTCCGGACGAGCCGGACGATCCCGGCCGCTCCGCATTCCACGCGGTCGCCGTGGGTCTGCTGCACGGAGCCCGGGCGGTGGCGCACTGCCGGCCGGTCGCGGCCGCGTTGTCGGCCATCGGAGCACACCGGTTGGTGTTCGGCATGAACACCCTGATGATCCTGGTGATCGCCCGGCACACCGGATCCGGAGACGGCGTCGACCGGCTGAGCATGGTGGTCGGCTTCACCGGGGCGGGTGCACTGGTCGCGGCCATCCTCACACCCATCGCGGTCGCCAGAGTCGGGCGGCGCACAACGCTGATGGCCGCACTTGTGGTCGGTGCCGCCGCCGAGCTCACCATCCTCTCGTTCAACTTCGCCGTCATCTGCGCGGCCGCACTGGTCCTCGGGCTCGTCGGACAGACCGCCAAGCTGTGCGGCGACGTCGCGATGCAGGTCGACATCGACGACATGGTCCGAGGGCAGGTGTTCTCTGTGCAGGACGCGGTGTTCAACATCGCCTACGTCGGTGCGGTGACGGTCGCGGCGCTGGCCATCCCCGCCGACGGCCAGGCCACCGGACTCGTCGTCCTCGGCGTCGTGCTGTACCTCGTCGGCGTGGCCGTGGTCGCGGTGGTGCATCGACACCGGCCGGTGGATGCGACGACCGAGTCGCGGCCGGCCCCGGCGAGTCACTGACCGGCTCGCTGACCTGGGCAAATGCTTCGGTACCGTGCTCGCAAAATCTAGGGGAAGAGTTTCTTCCCCGGGGTTCACAGTCGTCCCCGAGGAATTTGTAGGGGAGGACTCTGAGGGTAGGGGACGAAGTTTCTTCCCCTATCTTCTTGCGGGTGCCGGGAGCGTGTGGCGCGTTCTGCGGAACGCGTCGATCGATGGTCGCGGGCTCGACGATGACGGTGGTCCGAGGCCGCCGCCGAGGCGCATTGTCGGCGTGTCGCGATCTCAGAAACCGCGTGTCTGGTCAGAAACCCGGTGCGCACCAGCGGTTTCTGGCCACACGTGCGGTTTCTGACGACAAGTGCGGTTTCTGCGACGAGGCCCCACTCGTCCCACCTCCACGATCACCGACGGAAGCGCGGGTCGGCACGGTCGTAGTACGCGTCGGCCCGGCCGTCGCCGTCGAGATCGACGAGGACGTGGTCGAAGATTCCATCCCCGTCGGCGTCGACGTAGAGGCGGTCGGGGGTGATTCGACCACCGCGATCGGAACTCTCCAGCTTCGCGTCGACCCGCCCGTCTCCGTTCGTGTCCATCTCGGCGGGCGGACGATGTCGCGGGGGTGGCGGCGGTCCGTCCGGTGGCTTGGGCACCGGTGTCCGTCCGCGGTCGGTCTCGACATCCCACAGCCCACGCCCCGAGTCCCGGAAGAACGCGTCGCACACCCCGTCATCGTCGAGGTCGAGTGCACTGACGTCGGCGGTCCCATCGCCGTCGGTGTCCCACATGGCGTCATCACGACGACCGTCACCGTCGAAGTCCAGCGCGACCGCATCGAGGGTGCCATCCCGATCGAGGTCGAGGTCGGCCGACGACGTCCACGTGGTGGTCGAACCGTCACCGGGTCCGAAGATGTACTCGATTACCGGCTCCATGAATGGTTGGACGCATCGGCACCGGTTTCGGTTCCAGTTCACACCGGGCCCGCTCGCTCCGCTCCCGGCGCCCACCACACACCGGGCCCGCTCGCTCCGCTCCCGGCGCCCACCCGGACGTCGACCGAGTGCCGGACGCATTACCGCCACCGGGTAGGTTCAAGGCCTATGTACGTGAGCGAACTCGGCGAACAGTGGCACGCGGCCCGAGTCGAACCTGCCTTCGCTCATCTGGACTCGGCGGCCGCGGGACGGTCGTCGAACGCCGTCATCGAATCGATCACCGGGCATCTCTGGCGGGAATCCGAACGCGGGTCCTACGTCGCCGCGGACGAGGTGGCCGACGAGATCGCCCGCGACAAACGTGATCTCGCATCGCTCATCGGGCACACCACCGACGAGCTCGCCTTCCGCGAGAGTGCCCGCGCCGCCCTGCGCGCACTGTTGACGCACTGGCAACTCCCCATCGCATCGACGGTGTGGGTGGCCAAGAACGAATTCGGTCCCAACCTGGTGGAGTTCGAACGCCGCGGCTACGCGGTTCGCACAATGCCCGACGCGGACGTATACGGCCACGTCGACACCGACGCGCTCGAGAACATGCTGCAGTTCGAGCAGCCCGATTTCATCCACATCTGCCACATCGGCTCGATGTCCGGTGTGGTGCAACCGATCTCGAAGATCGTCGAGATCGCGCACCAAGCCCAGGTTCCGGTGGTTGTCGACATGGCTCAGGCCGCCGGACACGTACCGACCGTCACCGGCGCCGACGTCGTCTACGGCACCAGCCGCAAGTGGCTGACCGGTCCGCGCGGTGTCGGGTTCGTCGCGGTGCGGCGGGACTGCCTGCGCCCGGTGGAGATCGACAGCTCCGAGGCGTTTGTCGCGGGCCGTCTCGGTCTCGGAGTCGCGGTCCGCGAGGTGCTCGCAGTCGGCCAGCAACGCGTGTTCCGCGAACTCGCCGCGGTCGGTCGCGCCACTCGCGAACGGCTCACCGGAATCGCGAGCTGGGAGGTTCTCGAACCGGTCGACGAACCGTCCGCGATCGTGACGCTGGCGCCTCCGCCGGGCTGGGGAGCCGGCGACGTCGCCGCAGCACGCGACAAGCTCCTGTCGCTGGGCATCCTGGTGACCGCGGCCGACCCCTGGCGGGCGCCGCTGGCCACCGAGCAGTCGGTGCTCCGCCTTTCGCCGCATCTCGATCTACGACGCACCGACCTCGACCGAGTCGCGGATGAGTTGCGGACGATGGGCTACTGACCCTCAGGGAACGGTGGGCGCGATCTCGCCGACGATCTCGGTGACCGCTCCCCAGGCCGCCTTGGCGTCGGCGTCGACCAGGCCGATGCGGGTCCGGCGGTGGATGATGTCGTCGACGTCCAGCGCGCCTTCATGAGTCAGCGCGAATTCGACCTCGGCGCGGGTGACGTCGATGCCGGGCGCGATCGGATCGAGGGGCCGGGGCAGCCGGGCGTGGCCGACGACGGCCGGGGCTTCGGCGCCGAACCGTTCGACCAGCGACGTCGGGAGCTCCGCGTCGGCGCGTATCCCGATGGCTCCCACGAGCGGCGTCGTCGTGGTGACGCACTCGCCGCCCCTCAGTTCGCCCACGGCGACCGCGGTGTCGACGGCATCCTGCGCCATGCGGCGGTAGGTGGTGAGTTTGCCACCGATCACGCTGACCAGACTGCCGTCGGTGACCTGGACGCGATGACGTCGGGAGACGTCGGCGAGGGCGCCGCCACCGTCGCCGTCGCCTGCGTCGATGAGCGGGCGCAGGCCGGCGAACGTGCCGATGATGTCGTCGCGGGTGAGTGACCGCTGCAGCGCCGAATTGATGGCGTCGAGCAGGAAATCGATCTCGGTGTCGTCGGGCTGCGGCTGATCGACGATCGGACCGGGCGCGTCCACATCCGTCAGCCCCAAGTACACCCGACCGAGCTGAGCGGGCAGCGCGAACACGAACCGGGACAATGATCCGTCCACCGGAACCGTCAGTGCCGCGCTGGGTTTGCCGAACGATGCGGCGTCGAACACCAAATGTGTTCCGCGACTGGGCCGTACGGACATCGTCCGATCCACGTCGGGTGCCCAGACGCCGGTGGCGTTGATCACCGTACGGGCCGCGACGGTGAAGCTCTCGCCGGTGCGCGTGTCGGTGAGTGTGGCACCCCGCCCGTCCACTGCCGTGGCCCTGGTGTAGGTGCAGATCCTCGCCCCGAACGCCACCGCGGTGCGCGCGACGGCAACCACCAGCCGGGCGTCGTCGACGAGTTGTCCATCGGCACTGGAGATTCCGCCGCGCAGCCCGGTCCGTCGCACGGTCGGGCAGCGGCCGAGCACCTCCATGGTGGACATCGGCGCCGGTGGCGGCAATACCGACGACGGCGTTCCGGCGTTGCGCCGCAACATGTCTCCCGCTCTGAACCCTGCGCGGATCAGGCTCGACCGCACGCGCGGACCGTTCTCGGGCACCACTTGGCGTAACGGTCGGATCAGGTGCGGCGCAATCACTGTCATCAGATGATGACGTTCGACGGCGCTCTCGTGCGCGATCGACAACTGACCGGTCGCCAGATAGCGCAACCCGCCGTGCACCAGTTTGCTGCTCCACCGCGAGGTGCCCGATGCGAGGTCGCCGGCCTCCACGAGCGCCACCTGCAGTCCGCGGGTCGCGGCATCGAGGGCAACGCCGACACCGGTGATCCCACCGCCGATGACCAGCACGTCGAGCGGCTGGGTCCGTTCCGCGAGTTCTTCGAGATCGGCGCGCCGGGTGACGCCGGACAACACGGCCATCAGAAGTGCCCGTCACCGGCGGTCGGACGCAGATACCCGCCCAGTACGTGGCACAGTTCGGTGCGCCAGTCGTCGGCGAGGATGTCGGAGACCAGCGCCCCCGACTGCAGGAACGCCTGGGCCATCATCAGCACCATGGCGGCCATCTGCTTGGTGTCCCCGACCCGCACCTGACCGCGGCTCTGCCCCTGCGCGAGCAGGTCGGCGAGCAGCGCGAGCACTCCCTGCTGACTGGTACCGAGACGTTCGAACACGTAGGGCGCCATGAAGTCTCGCTGTTCGCGCCACAGCGAGGCGATCAGCTCGTTGGCACGCAGGGCGGCGACCACCCGCACGATGAGCGAGACCAGATCGTCGAGTTCCTCGGCACCGTCGACGAGGCTCGCACCGGCCGCGCTCTCCACCGTCCCGAGAACCTCCCGGGTGAGCAGCGCGCGGATGATCTCGGCGATGTCGGGCCACCGCCGGTAGACGGTGGGACGGCTGACACCGGCCTCGCGAGCGACCTCGGACACCGTCACGCGGTGGCCGTTGCTACGGATGAGGCATCGGCGGGCGGCGTCGAGAACGAGATCCGCGATCTCCTCGTTACGGATTGACATGATGTGTAACACTGTAACGCATGACGAACCCGCCGCGACGACATCGGGCCCCCATCCGATGACCCCGGCCACCCCCGAACACGTCACCCTGCTGGTCAATCCGTACGCCCGGCACGGTGCCGGTACCCGCGTGGCGGCCGAGGCCGCCCGCGCGCTGCACAGCGCCGGCGTAGAGGTCGAGATGCTGGTCGGCGAGGACGCCGACGAGGCCGCTGACCTGGCCGGCAAGGCCGCACGCGGCGCGACCGACGCGCTCGCCGTGGTCGGCGGCGACGGCACCATCCGTCTTGCCGTCGAGGCGTCGATCGGCACCGGGACACCCTTGGCGATCATCCCGGCCGGCAGCGGCAACGACGTCGCCCGCAACCTCGACATCCCACTCGGGAGCCCGGCGAAGGCCGCCGAGATATTGCTCACCGGCCGCCGCCGGACCGTCGACCTGGGCCGCGTGACCTTTCCCGACGGCCACACCGCACTCTTCACGACGGTCGCGGCCACCGGATTCGACGCCTCGGTCACCGAACGTGCGATCGCGATGTCGTGGCCGCGGGGTCAGGCCCGCTACACCCTTGCCGCCATGCGCGAGCTCGTCGGCCTGCGCACGAGGCACTACCAGGTCCGCGTCGACGACGAGCGTTCCGAGGGGGACGTCGTGTTCGCCGCGATCGGCAACACCACGTCGTATGGGGGCGGGATGCAGATCACGCCGGATGCGTCGATGTCCGACGGCGCCCTGGACGTGACCGTGGGCCATCGACCACCGCGGTTCGCGCGAACCACCGTTGCCCGCGTCTTCCCCAAGGTCTTCAGTGGCGAACACGTGAGCCATCCGATGGTGCGAACGCTGCGCGGGCGTGAGATCGAACTGTATTGCGATCCACCGGCAGCGGTGTCCATCGACGGTGACCTGGTCGGCGAACTGCCCGCCGTGTTCGAGGTGGTACCCGACGCGATCGAGATCTACGCACCCGCGGCCTGACCCTGCCTCACTTCTGACGCTCGGCCCACCACTCACGCAGGGCGTCCTCGGCTTCTTCGCGGCTCAGCGGTCCGCGGTCGAGGCGCAACTCCTTGAGGTGGCGCCACGCCTGTCCGACGAGCGGTCCCGGCGGTAGACCGAGCAACTCCATGATCGCGTTGCCGTCGAGATCGGGGCGCACTCGGTCGAGATCCTCGGCCTCCTGCAGCGCCGCGATCCGCTGCTCGAGGTGGTCGTAGTTCTGTTGCAGCCGGCGGGCCCGGCGCTTGTTGCGAGTGGTGCAGTCGGCGCGCACCAGCTTGTGCAGGCGGTCGAGCAGTCCTCCGGCGTCGGTGACGTAGCGTCGCACCGCCGAGTCCGTCCACGTTCCGTCGCCGTAGCCGTGGAAGCGCAGATGCAGGTAGACGAGGTCGGACACCTCCGAGACCACCGCGTTGGGGTACTTCAACGCGCGCATGCGCTTGCGGACCATCTTCGCGCCGACGACCTCGTGGTGGTGGAAGCTGACGCCGCCGCCCGGTTCGTGTTTGCGGGTGTCGGGCTTGCCGATGTCGTGCAGCAGCGCCGCCCAGCGCAGCACAAGATCCGGATCGCCCTCCTCGAGGTCGATGGCCTGCCGCAGCACGGTCAGCGAGTGTTGATAGACGTCCTTGTGCTGGTGATGCTCGTCGATGGTGAGTTTCATGCCGGGCACCTCGGGCAGCACCCGCTGCGCGAGTCCGGTGTCGACCATCGCGTCGATCGCGTCGATCGGGTACTCGCCGCAGATCAGCTTGTCGAGTTCGGCGCGCACCCGCTCCGCGGTGATGCGGTCGATCTCGGGGGCCATACGGCTGATCGCGTCGGTCACCCGGGGCGCCAGTGCGAAGCCGAGCTGCGAGACGAAACGCACCGCGCGCAGCATGCGCAGCGGATCGTCGCCGAAGGAGTTCTCGGGTGCCGACGGGGTGTCGATGACGCCCGCGAGCACCGCGGTCACCCCGTCCAGCGGATCGTGCAGCTCGCCGGCGCCGGCCGCACCGATCGCGACGGCCATCGCGTTGATGGTGAAGTCGCGGCGGACGAGGTCGCCGTCGAGGGTGTCCCCGAAGGTGACCTGCGGATTGCGGCCCACCTGGTCGTAGACGTCGGCGCGGAAGGTGGTGATCTCGATCATCGCCTCGCCCTTGCGGGCGCCGACCGTGCCGAATTCGATCCCGACGTCCCACACCGCGTCGGCCCAGCCAGTGATCAGTTCGACGACACGTTCGGGCCGTGCGTCGGTGGTGAAGTCCAGATCGTTGCCGAGCCGCCCGAGAATTGCATCGCGCACCGACCCTCCGACGAGGTACAGCTCGTGTCCGGCGTCCTCGAACACCGCTCCGAGTGGCTTGAGGATGTCGCCGAGGCCCTGCAGGGTGACCGCGCCGGCGGCGAGCAGTCGCGTACGCCGTTCGGGGTCCGGTCGGGCCGATCCCGGCGGCCGCGTCTGGCCGGGCCGGCCGGCGGTCGAGTCTGTCACGGCATGCCACCCTACCGTCGAGTCGTTCGCCGGGCGCCAGGAGTCATCCGCACCGCCACATGCCGAGGACTCCAGGCAAACAGCAGGTGACCAGCGGCTAGAGTCGGGGGCGTGCCCACCGATCCCTCAACCAACCCTTCAGGCGTCGCAGACGACGTCGCGTCGGGTGGTCGAATGACGAACGGTCGGGCAGCCGAAGCCGCCGCTCAGGACGATTCCGCGGGCTCGACCACCGGTCAGCAGGGTGCGTCGCGGCGCCGCAATCGTCGCGGACGACGTCGGCGTGGCGGACGCAAGGGCGAAGCACGGACACCCGACAGTCCGCAGCTGTCGGGCCGGACCGCCCAGCCGGTTTCGGCCGACCCCGGGCAGGCTCGAGGCGAGCGACGCGGCAGCGCGCCGTCGGCGCCCGTTCCCACACCCAACGACGTGGCGCACGGCCGTGCACCGGGGTCGACGGCTGCGCAGAGTGCCGACCGCCAATCCGCCCTGATCGAAGCCCCATCGGCAGACAACCGACCTGTCGACAAGCTGCCGGTGGACCCGGACCGGCAGAGGCCACGAGTGACCCCGCCGAAGCCCTCCGACCTCGTCTCCGTGACCGCGACCATCACCAAGACCGGTCTGGCGTCGGCCGCCAAGGTCCCGGGAAAGCCGACGACCAAGAAGCGGCGCCGACCACCGCGGGCCGAACGGCCCAACGGCGAACGACTGCGCACCGTGCGGGAGACCTCGGCCGGCGGCCTGGTGATCTCCGACCTCGACCTTCCCGTCGATCAGCTCGCCGCGGCACTGATCGGCCGGGTGGACCGGCGGGGCCGGATGATGTGGTCGTTGCCGAAGGGGCACATCGAAACCGGGGAGACCGCCGAGCAGACCGCCATTCGCGAGGTCGCCGAAGAGACCGGCATCCAGGGCACGGTGGTGGCCCCCCTCGGCAAGATCGACTACTGGTTCGTCAGCGAGGGCCGCCGCATCCACAAGACGGTGCATCACTATCTGCTGCGCAGCGTCGGCGGCGAGCTCTCCGACGACGACTACGAGGTCAGCGAGGTCGCGTGGGTGCCGTTGGCTGAGCTACCGCGCCGTCTCACGTACTCTGACGAGCGGCGACTGGCCCGGATGGCCCGCGGCGTGATCGCCGACCTCGCCGCCGATCCGAATCGACTGGCCCAGTCGGAGGCCGACAGCATCCGCACCGAACCCAACGCCTATGAGAAAGCCGCAGCCGCGCGCAACGAGCGCCGAAACGAGACGCCGCCACCGGCACGGTCTCGTCGGCGCCGTCGCCGGTCGCGTCGGCCACCGGCAGGCGATGACTGACGGTCCACCACGGTCGGTGGCGCCTCGAGTTCGTCGACGGTCTCGACGTGCACGGAAACTGCTCGTCTCGCTGTCCGTGACACTTCTCCTCGCGCTGCTCGCCAACCCGTTCGTGGGACTCAATCCGTTCGCGGGGCGCAGCGCGGCCGCACCCGACGACGCGGGCGCGTTCCCGTCGTTCGCGCGCATCGTGATCGAGTCGATGAACCCGACCATGGTGACCACCACGAGCAGCTCGACCGTGACCGTCACCGGATATGTCGACAACACGAGCGACCGCAGCATCCGCGACGTGACGATCCGCCTCGAACGCGGCGACGCAGTGAGTTCGGCGTCGCAGCTGCGCAGTTCGCTGGCGCTCGACCATCCGCCGGTGGCCGCGGCCAGTCCGTTCACGCGGGTGAGCGACGTCCTCCCACCGCGATCGCGCGCGCAGTTCCGGATCTCGATGGCGCTGTCGGCGGCCGACGGACTGCGGATCTCGCAACCCGGGGTGTACCCGCTGCAGGTCAACGTCAACGGGATTCCCGACTACGGGGACACCGCGCAGGTCGCCGGGTCGCGAACCCTGCTGCCCGTGTTGTCGTTGCCGCCCGACGCCGCCCGCGCCGCCGACTATGTGCCGCCGACCACCGAGGATCCGAGCGAGTCGAGCACGCCCGGCCTGGGACCGGACGGCTCGGTGTCGGCGAATCTCGCCAGCCCGTCACGGATGACGATGCTGTGGCCGCTGGCCGCGCCACCGCAGCTCGCGGCTGGTGTCCTCGGCGGCAACACCGAGCCCGTTCGCCTGATCGGCGAGGATCTGGCCCGTTCGGTGAGCGACGGTGGCCGCCTGCACACGCTGCTCGCCGCGCTCGAAGACGTCGTCGGCCCCGCACCTCGGGAGAAGGTCGAGTCCGGGTCGTCGCAGGAGGGCGATGACAACTCCGACGACAACTCCGGTGACCAGCAGACTCCCCCACCGCCCGCGGCCGCACTGGCCGGCGGCCTGTGCCTGGCCATCGACCCCGATCTCCTCATCACCGTCCGTGCGATGTCGCTCGGCTACCAGGTGTCGACGAATCTCGCCGACCCGCGCTCACCGACGGTCGACGGGATCGGCAGCGACGCCGCCGGTGCCTGGCTGTCCGAACTACGCAGGATCGCCGGACGCCTGTGCGTGGTGGCCCTGCCGTTCGCCCAAGCGGATCTGACCTCGTTGGCGCGGGTCGGGAACCTCGCGCTGTCCACCGCGGCCCTCGAGTCACCGGCCGACGTGATCGACGCGATCCTGGGGGTGCGCAGCATTCGAACCCTCGCGATCCCCGCGCTCGGCGCCGTCGACCGCGAAGGTGCGGGCGTCCTCTCCGGCGCCCGGATTCCGGGAGTTGCGCTCACATCCGGCTCGGTGCGACCACAGAAGTCGGCCGAATCCGGCCTCTACCGGGTGGACGGGCTCGGGGTCGCCACCTACGAGGCTCCGATCAGCGCCGCGTTCGCAGGTCTCGGCACCGCACCCACGACACCCCCGATCACCCCATCCGACCAGGTCGTCGACCTCGCAGCGGAATCCGATCTCAGCCGTCGCCAGGCCGCGATCGCGGCGCTGGCCTATCCGGCGATCGCCGCGCCGGTGGCCCAGGCCTCGGCGAACAGCGCCGAACAACGGCGGCCCACGGTGGGCCGAAGCGAGCTCCTGATGCCGTCGACCTACTGGTCACCGACGCTCGCCGACATCAGGGCACTGTTCGACGCGACCCGGCTCCTGGTGGACTCCGGCGCAGCGACCGCGGTACCGCTCGGCACGGTGGCCGACGCGGTGTCGCGGGCCACCGATGCGGCCCGCCTCGCCAACCCGCCCGGCGTCGGTCCGATCGCCCGCCTGGGGTCGGTGCTCACCCCGTCGACCACCGCCGCAATCCGGGACAACGCCGAGGTCAGCTGGCAGCTCCAAGGGTCGCTGGTGTCGTCGGCCGACGTCGACGCCTCCCCCGAGCGATACATGTCGCCCCTGCGCGAAGATCTGTTGCGCGCCATGCAGACACCCGCGCTGGCCGGGACCGCCGCCCGTGCGCAGACGGCCGGCGCACAGAGCGAACGGGTGACCGCCGTGTCGTCGACCCTGCAGCGCATGCGTGGCGAGGTGACCATTCTCGATCCCGGCGGTCGGTACACGCTGGCCTCCGAACGCAGCCCCTTGTTGCTCGTGGTCCGCAACCAGCTCGACCTCCCGGTACGTGTGAAGATCACCACGAGCGGCCCGGCCGATCTGGAGGTCGGTGATGTCGGCGTGGTCGAGATCCCGGCCAACGGGACCAGGCAGATCCAATTGCCCACGCGCGCAGAGTCGTCGGAGGCCACGTCGGTGGCGATCAGCCTGTCCACGGTGACCGGCTTGTCACTCGGTGAACCGATCACGCTCTCCCTGCGATCCAACGCGTACGGGCGCGTCCTGTTCATCGTCACCATCGTCGCCGGAGCCGCGCTGGTGCTCCTTGTCGCACGACGGCTGTGGCATCGCTTCCGCGGCGAACCGGATCCCGCCGACGCCGACCGTCCCGAACCCGACGACCTCGAACGTCTCCTCGCAGGCAGCAGCTACCAGGAACGACGCCGCAACCTGCACCACGAAGAGATCGGGTCGCATCCGGACCCGGAGCCGCCCGGCGACGCCGGCGGTCCGCGATGACCGAGGACCGCAAGAATCCAGGCAGGAGCCCGGACCCACGGAACCGGCTGCGACCACCGAGTGGTCGGCCGACGCCACCCGACCGAGCCATGCCGCAACGTATTGAGCCGCAACGCAACGGACCGCAGCGCAACGAATCGCAACGCACCGGGCCGCGCCCGGGCACGCCGGCTCGCGGTGCCGCACCGTTGGCCGGACCGATCGGCGAGCAGCCTCCGATCGCCGGCCGCTCGCAACCGCCACGTCGACCATCTCCCCCCGAACGCCGCGCACCGCTGCCGGAGCAACCGGCCGGCCACGAACGGCCTGCGGCCGCGGTCACGTCCGACAACGAGCCGGCGTCGTCCACCGGACTGGCGCGCGACTCCGACTCGAGCATCCTGCGCACCAGCGGTTCGATCGCACTGGCGACCCTGACCAGCCGAATCACCGGATTCGTCCGGACGGTGCTGGTCCTGGCGATGCTCGGTCCGGCGGTCGCCTCCGCGTTCCAGGCCGCCTACGTGCTGCCCAACATGATCGCCGAGGTGGTGCTCGGCGCGGTCCTGACGGCGATCGTCATCCCCGTCCTGGTGCGTGCGGAAGCCGAGGACCCCGACGGCGGACGCAGTTTCATCAACCGGATCTTCACGCTCACCGTGGTCACGTTGGGTGCCGCGACGGTCATCGCCCTGATCGCCGCTCCCCTGCTCACCTATCTCAACGTCGGCAACGGCGAGGTCAACCGTCCGCTCACCACTGCGCTGGCCTATCTGCTCCTGCCGGAGATCCTGTTCTACGGGCTCTCGGCGCTCTTCATCGCGATCCTCAACATGAAGGGCTTCTTCAAACCGGGCGCGTGGGCACCGGTGCTCAACAACATCGTCCAGATCTCCACCCTGGTGCTCTACGCGTTGATGCCGGGAACGATCACCCTCAATCCGGTGCGGATGACCGACCCGCAACTGTTGGTGCTCGGCATCGGCACCACGCTGGGCGTCGTCATGCAGGCGTCGATCCTGCTCCCCTGGCTGCGTCGCGCGGGGGTGCACCTGCGCTTGGAGTGGGGACTCGACGATCGGCTCCGACGGTTCGGCAACATGGCACTCGCGATCGTCATCTATGTCGCGATCCTGCAGGTCGGACTGGTGATCACCTACCGGATCGCATCGTCGGCCACCGCGTCGGGCATCAGTGTGTACGCCACCCACTGGCAACTGTTGCAGCTGCCCTACGGCGTCCTCGGCGTCACCATCCTGACCGCGATCATGCCGCGGCTCTCGCGCAACGCCGCCGCCGACGACACCCGCGCCGTCGTCGACGACCTGTCGCTGGCCACCCGGCTCACCATGGTCGCGCTGGTGCCGGTGGTCGCCTACATGACGTTCTTCGGCCCGGCCCTGGGTGTGGCGGTCTTCAACTTCGGCAAGTTCAGCGCCGACGACGCCAGCCAGCTCGGCTCGGTCCTCGCCTGGGGCGCCTTCACCCTCATCCCGTACGCGATGACGCTGGTGCAGCTGCGCGTCTTCTACGCCCGCGAGGACGCCTGGACCCCGACCCTCATGGTCCTCGGCATCACCGCCATCAAGGTGGGTGCGTCCTATCTCGGTCCGGTCCTGTTCGACGATCCGGATCTGGTGGTCCGCTGGCTCGCCCTGTCCAACGGGCTCGGGTATCTCGTCGGCGCGATCGTCGGGCATTTCCTCTTGAAACGTCGGCTGGGCAACGTGCACTTGCGCGGGGTGACGCGGACGACGGTCGTCACCCTCGCCGTGTCGATCGCCGTGGCCGCACTCGTCTGGCTGGTCGCCACCCTGTCGGGACTGCACATGCTCATCGAGCATCTCGCCAAGTTCGGATCACTGCTGTACCTGGCCTTCACGGCCGCCATCGTGCTGGGCGTGACCTACGCTCTCCTCGCCGCGTTCCGGGTGCCGGACGTCGTGGCGATCGGAATGGCGGTCCGCCGCTTGCTCGGACGGTTCATCCCATCGCTCGCGCCGCCACCGGTTCCGCAGCAGGAGAGTGCCGCAACGATCACGGTTCAGTTTCCGCGCGTCACCGACGACGAATCGCTCCCGTACTCTGGTCAAGTACAAGTGCTGCGTCGGTTCGACCGGGGCACGGCGACGTGGCAGTCCTACTCGGTGCATTCCGGTGGCGCCACCGGCTATCGGGACGCACCGCGCCTGCAGAACGACCCGCGCCCAGCGGCGCCGCCCCGTGACATGCGGTACCGGAGGAAAGGAGTTCGGCGCGTGAGCGACAGCGAGGTCGACACCACAGCTTCCGATCCGGCGGCTTCACACCCCATACCGACGGATCCCCCCGGTCCCGACGCTGCCCCCCGCAACGACAGCGACCCGCGCGCCGAGTCCTCCCCCGCACCGGCACCCCGACCCCGAGGTCCGCGGCTGGTGCCCGGCGCCGTCGTCGCGGGCGGCCGCTACCGACTACTCGATCACCACGGCGGCACCCGCGGTCTGCAGTTCTGGCGTGCCCTCGACGTCAATCTCGACCGCAACGTCGCCCTCACCTTCGTCGACGCCGAACAACTCGCACCACCTCCCGAGCGCGGGGTCGCGGTCAAGGCATCTGATCAGGGCCCCCAGGCGGTGTTGTCCCGCACTCTCCGTCTCGGACAGGTGAACTCCGACGGTGTGGCGCGCGTGCTCGACGTCGTGCGCGGATCGTCCGGCGGGATTGTCGTCGCCGAATGGGTCGAGGGCTCGTCCCTGGCCGACGTCGCCGCGTCGGGTCCGTCCCCGATCGGCGCTGCGCGTGCCGTCCGATCGCTCGCCGCCGCAGCCGAACTGGCCCACCGTTCCGGTGGCGCCCTGTCCATCGACCACCCGAACCGCATCCGGATCAGCCACGAGGGCAATGCGGTCCTCGCCTTCCCGGGCACGCTCGCCGGTGACGACAAGGCGTCAGACGTTCGCGGACTCGGCGCGGTGCTCTACGCGCTTCTCCTCAACCGGTGGCCGTTGGACGCCGAATCGGGTTCGCGACTGACCACCACCGCCGGGCCAGGCAAGCCGGTCGGTGGACTCGCGGTCGCCGAGCCCGGCCCGGGTGGGGAGCCCATCGAGCCGCGAGAGGTCAACCCCGACATCCCCTTCGAGATCTCTGCGGTGGCTGCGCGGGCGCTCGACGGAAGTCGCGGCATCCGGACCGCCGCCACCGTTCAGCACGTGCTCGACCAGGCGACGGTGCTCGACCTCAACACCGACATGCTGCCGGCCATCCGCGACGACGCCACCGAGCCGGTCGCGATGGCGTCCCGGACCACCGAGCAGGACGATCCCGCGCACAAGAAGCGCAACGTCGGTCTGCTCGTCGGTGCCGGCCTGCTCGCCCTGTTCCTGGTCATCGCGCTGATCGTGTGGGCCTCCAACATCTTTGGCGGCGGGGGCGAATCCTCGGATATCGACTCCATCCTGACCACCTCCGCACCCCCGTCGGCCTCGGCGCCGCCCGCGGGTCCGGGCCCGGCGGCACAAGGTGCGCCCGTCGCGCTGCAATCGGTCACCGTGCAGGACTTCTCCAGTCAGCCGCCGGACCCGTCGACCAACGTCAACAACGTCATCACCGGTGCTGCTCCCCCGTGGAAGACCGATCCGTACATGCGCTCACCGGCGTTCGGAGGTCTCAAGAACGGCTTGGGACTGCTCTTCGACGTGGGCGGATCGAAAGCCGTCAAGACGGTCACAATCCGGACTGCGACACCGGGTTTCACCGTCTCCATCCGGACGTCGCCGAGTGCGAATCCGACCTTCGCTCAGACCACCGAGGTGGCCACCGGCAACGTCAACCGGCCGACGACCACCATCACCATCCCCAACCCGCAGGCAAGTCCGTACCTCATGGTCTGGATCACCTCACTACCGCAGAACTCACAGGGCCGCTACCAGGCCGAGGTCGCCCAGGTGTCGATGACGGCCTGATCACCTCGGCCGCGAATTACGCATCTCCTCAACGGATTTGCGCGTGAAGCCGGTGACGATGTCCAGGATCTCCCGGTAGGACGCCGTCCCGCGCCGTGCGACCGTCCCGTGACTGCTGCCCGGCGCGACCACGAGCCGGCCGAGTCCCCCGGCCGCCACAACCGCACTGATGTATCGCGTCGACAGCACGGCCGGCACCAGACGGTCGCTGTCGCCGTGCACCGCGATCACCGGCACCTGCGGATCGATGAGCGCGATCGGGTCGACGGCGCGGTACCGTTCGGGAACCTGCTCGGGTGTTCCGCCCATCAGCGCGACGATACGACTGTTGCCGTGTTCCGCGGCGAACGCCATGGCCAGCGGGGCCGACACCGACACCACTCGAGCGGGCCGGAAACGCGGCGTGCTGCCCAGTTCATGACTGACAGTCCGGTTGCCGGACAACCGATGTCGACATGCCAACCAGGTGGCGAGCTGTCCGCCGGAACTGTAGCCGAGAATCACGGTCTCGGCGAGATCGAGTTGCGGCCGGGTGCGCGCAAGGTCGACGAGACCGTTCACCGCGTCGGCCGCGTCGGTGAACGTCGTCGGCCACCCGCCGCCGGAACCCACCCGACGGAACTCGATGTTGTAGACCGCAAAGCCGCGTCGTACGAGATCGATGGCGAAGGGACGCATCATCGTGAGGTCGTACTCGGCCTTCCATGATCCACCGTGGACGAGGATCACGAGAGGGACCGATCGCGATGGATGCTTGCCGTCCGGCAGGTACAGATCGGCGAAATTCTGGGCCGGGTCACCCGCTCGACGCGTTCGATAGGGGAGTCGGGTCACACTGTAGCCCTTGACCGCTCGCGTTTCGGGTGCCGCCGCGAGCGCCGTCGGCTCCGGCGATCTCCCATCCGCGATCGGTGCACCCATCAGCGGGCCGGCGAACTCGGGCGGTGGGGATGGGTCGGACGAACACCCGGCGATGAGCGCTGCCGATGCCGAGACAGCAATCAGCGCGACGCGTACGTCACGCCACGTTCTCATGCGCAGGGATGCTACGCCGGGTCGCGGCCACGTCGGGTGCAGTTGCGCGAGTCCTCACCGAATCTTCACTGTGTCGTGCTCCGCGCGGGAGCTTGACACCTCGTCGGGGTCGGGGGCCGTCCATCCGGGCGGACCGAACAGGTACCCAAGCCGATTGCGAAAGCCTCTCGTGTGTCGGACATCTCGAAGGATCGCCGCATACTCGTGGGTCTGCAGACGCCAGATGTTGTAGGTGTCGATCGGCTTGGTGAGTCCATAGGTGGGACGCTGCGCCTCGGCGGTGAAGGTGCCGAACATGCGGTCCCAGATGATGAAGGTGCCGCCGTAGTTGCGGTCGAGGTAGTCGGCGTCACTGCCGTGGTGCACGCGGTGATGCGACGGTGTGTTGAAGACGAATTCAATAGGTCGCCAGAGCTTTCCGATGCGCTCCGTGTGAATCCAGAACTGGTAGACCAGATTCAGAGAGTACACACCGAACACCACGGCGGGTGGAATCCCGAGCAAGGGGAGGGGCAACCACATCACCAGTCCTGCACTGTTGTTCCACTTCTGCCGCAGGGCCGTCGTGAAGTT
This sequence comes from Gordonia sp. NPDC003422, assembly GCF_053588675.1. Classification (NCBI taxonomy): domain Bacteria; kingdom Bacillati; phylum Actinomycetota; class Actinomycetes; order Mycobacteriales; family Gordoniaceae; genus Gordonia; species Gordonia sp. NPDC003422. The sequence continues at coordinate 94,484 of NZ_JBSFQL010000004.1, read as the reverse complement.
GAAGTACTCGCTTGAGTGATGGGCCTGGTGCGTCGCCCAGATCAGTCGGACACGATGCGCCATCCGATGTTCCCAATAGAACAGGAAGTCGAGCGCGACGAAGGCCACCACCCACGTCCACCACGTCGTCGCCGACAGTTGCCACGGCGCGAGGTAGGCGAAAATCGCGGAGTAGGCGAGGAGCCCAAGGGCCTTCCACCCTGCGCTGGTCGCGATGGAGACGAGCCCCATCTGCAGGCTCGCCCGCGAGTCACGCCAGTTGTAAGTGCCGGCCGCGGACGACTCGCGCACCTCTCGCTGCGACGGCCGCTGCGTCTCGGTGTGCTCGAGCTTGGCGGCGGCCACCCATTCCAGTACCACCATCGTCACGAAGAACGGGATCGCGACAACTGTCGGTTCTCGCATCGCTTCGGGCAGAAAGTCCAGCATGTCGGCTCCTCACGGTTCATCTGACACGAGATCGGGTCAGATAGCCAATTTCTGACACGATAGCATGTCAGATGCGTCCGGTCTATCGTCGGACGCGGCCGACAACGGAAAGAGGGTCGTGAGCGAAACCGAGGGTCGACGGTATGGAGGAGCCGACGCGGACCTCCGCCGCGAGCGTCGCCGCGCGGAGCTGATCTCCGCGGGACTCGAATTGTTCGGAACCCACGGCTTCCGCGCCGTTTCGGTGAAGCGGGTGTGCGACCACGCCGGTCTCACCCAGCGCTACTTCTACGAATCCTTCGCCGACCGCTCGGCGTTGCTGGCCGGCGTCTACGAGGACTGCGTCACCTTCGCACGATCACAGGTCATGGAGGTCGCGACGCCACTGTTGCCGGCCGACGGCGGGGGAGTGGCCACCACGGACGTCCCCGTTGTAGCCCGTGCCACCCTGGGCGCGTTCATCACCGCGCTCGCCGAGAATCCCCATCGGGCCCGCGTCATGTTGGTCGAGGTGGTGGGTGTCGACGAGGATCTGGAACGATTGCGCCTCAACGCAATTCACGGTTGGGCGGACCTCATCATCCTGCTCGCGAGGGGCGGTGTCCCCGCAGCGGCCAGTCAGCGTTTGGCCGCGATCGCCCTGGTCGGCGCCATCACCCAGCTCCTCGTGGACTGGTACACGAGTCACACCCAGGGCTTCGGCCCCGACGACACCGCCGACCCGTCGCTGTTCGACCTCACAGCCATTCGCGATGTCGGGGTTGAGCTGTTCATCGATGCGCACGCACGCTGGCTGGCACCATGACGCCCGACGCAACCACCCACCAGGAGGACCGATGACCACGCAGACCGACACCCCATCACCGTGGCGCGAACGCTCACTACTGATCGTGTTCCTCTCCGCGTTCGTCACCCAGAACGCCATCGCCATACCTTACGTCCGCGAGAACGGCTGGCGATCGGTCGGCGACTTCTTCGGCGGAGACATCCTCAAGACCACACCCGGCCGCTTCGCGATGGTCGACCTGACCTACGTGGTGATCGCCTTCCACCTGTGGGCGGTCGTCGAGGCCAAGAAGCTCCGCATTCTGCGGTGGTGGCTGGCGTCGCTGGTGCTGACGTTCGGCGTGGGGATCGCGACCGCCATTCCCTTCTTCCTGCTGGTACGCGACCGCGCGGCTGCGGGTGGTCGTTGACAGTGTGCCGATAGCACCGCATACTCGAGGTATCTGGTTACAGACGTAGTCAGATTGAGTGTTGGGGGAGACCATGGCGCAAGACACCCACCGGATGTCGCGGGTCGAGATGGATCACATCGACAGCAGGCTGTTTGCGAAGTCGCTGCTGTCGATGGGACAGACGATGAGTACGGCGAACGTCATCATGCAACTCGCCAATCCCGCCATCGGCTACGGAGTCGCACACAGCACGGTCGAGAGTGGACGCCTCGATCTGCATCCGATCAAGCGTGGGCGCACGACGGCGTCGTACCTCGCGGTGGCCGCGATGGGTAGTGCCGACGACCGACGGCGATTTCGGCAGGCGGTGAATCGTCAACACGCACAGGTCCGTTCGGTCGACGACAGTCCCGTCGAGTACAACGCGATGGATCCGCGGCTCCAATTGTGGGTCGCGGCATGCCTGTACCTCGGCTGGGAAGACATCTACGAGCGTGTGCGCGGACCACTGCGCGGCGCACAGCGCGAGGAGTTCTACCAGCAGGGCAAGGTCTGCGGAACCACTCTGCAGATGCCGGCCGAACTCTGGCCTGTCGATCGCGACGCGTTCGAGACGTACTGGAATGAGCAGACAGCCAACCTCCACATCGACGACGAGATCCGCGAATTCTTGCTCGGCATAGCCAATTTCGGCTACGCGCCGCGCTGGGTGCAGAAGCGGCACGGACCGGTGAAGTACCGTCGTACCATCGGCTACCTACCGGAGCCGTTCCGAGCGGCCATGCGGGTCGAGTGGTCGGCCGACGACCAACAATGGTTCGACGACTACGTCGACAAGCTCGTCAAACGCGAGCGTCGCAAACCATTGTGGTTGGCACAGTTGATCTTCCGACTGTTCCTGTGGGACACCCGGGTACGCAACCGGTTGGGTATTCCGTTGGTGTGAGCGTCGACCTCACTTCGGCGCCGTCAACAGGGTGAACATCACCTCGCTGCGCACGACGAACCCGAGGTTCTCATAGAGCCGGATGGCATTGGTGTTGTCGCTCGCGACGTGCAAGAACGGAGTACGCCCGCGAGCGCGAATCCGGTTGCACAGCAGTATTATCAGACTACCCGCCAAACCCTGACCCCGGAACTGCGGATCGGAACACACGGCACTGATCTCGGTCCATCCGGGCACCAGCAGGCGTTCGCCACCCATCGCGACGAGCCGACCATGGCGGCGAATACCGAGGTAGGTGCCGAGTTCGATGGTCCGTTCGGCGAAGGGTCCGGGTCGCGTGCGTCCGACCAAATCCAGCATGTCGAGTACGTCGGACGCTCCGAGTTCGGCTGCCTCCTCGTCGGATTCGAGGTCGAGCATGTGCTCGGCCACCATCTGAACGCCGGGCATGCTCAGTCGAACATGCCAGTCGGGCGGCGGGTTCACCGGCACTACGGGGAGAAACAGGGAGCCGCCGGGACCGACGAGTTCGCATGCGTCGGCCCAATCCTGCTGGGTCGGATCCAACGGCAACGCTGCGATCGGGTTGACGTCCGCCGGATACCGCAGCGCCCGACCACGACGCTCGGCAACGTGGGCATGCGGGCCGGACAGTGCCGCATACGCGGGGTTGTCCAACGGGTTTGTGTCCACGCGACGACGGTACCGCCATGGCCGTCAGACAACGGACACTTGGTGTCCACGGATCTCGATACCGTTGCGCTCCAACGCCTTGGTGACCATCTTGTCGAGCAGCTCGAGGTGGTACGCCATAACCGCATCGTCTGGGTTGCCCTGCACCGACTCGACCACGGACGCGCGATAGGCGGTCGCCGTCGCAGAGAAAGAGGCCGCCTCGGCCGGCGTTGGTTTGCGGGCCCGCAGGCTCACCGTCGTCACCCAGGCCACCAGGAGCACCGCGATGACCGCGCAGGCAATCGCGAGGGCCGTCTTGGGCTCGGCCATTTCGTCGTAGCTCTTGGCACCACCGTTGGTGAAGATGCAACTGTCACCAGGGCTCATGGTCTCCCCGTCGCACGACGGCGCTCCCGGGTGCATTCCCCACCACCCCAGCCAGAACAGGCCGAGCACGGCAACGGTCAGGCTGCCCCACCACCAGGCGAGGTTCGACGCTCGTGCGCGCTGCGGCCAGGTGATCCACTCACCGACCTTCTTCTGCGTGTTGTCAGACACTGCCGTAATCTGCTTGGTGGTAAGGTGTTTCGCCGGATCCGTCATCGTCATCTGATTCCCCCTGTTCGGTGACGACCGTCGCAGGTCGCGGTTCCGCGCTGAGAATACCCACGGTTACAGTTGGTGCCGGGCGTTGTTGTTCAGTTTGAATGACATTCAGGCCGACCCGGCGAGCACGCGCTCGACAAGTGCGACGGCGTTGGCCACACCGTCCTCTCGCGCGAGGTGATCGGCCAACTCTCTTGCACGAAACCGATACTCGGCACCCTTGTCGTCGGACAACGCCGACAATGCCGCGGCCAGATTGTCGCGGGTGGCCGAGGTTCGGGGAATCGGCTCGGGCGCACAGCCGAGTCGATGCAAGCGCAGCGCCCAGAACGGTTGGTCCATGATCCCGGGTAGCGCGACGCTGGGGATGCCCGCCCGTAGAGTCGCGGCGGTTGTACCTGCGCCGCAGTGATGGATCGCGGCCGAGACACGCGGAAGCAACCAGCTATGAGGAACATCGTCGATCGTCAGCACATCCGGATCATCCGAGCCTCCATCGAGATTCGCCCATCCGCGATTAACGAGGCCGCGACGTCCCGCTGCGCGTAGGGCCGCTCTAACCATGTCGCTGATTTCGCTCCCATCGCTCAGCGCGGTGCTACCCAGGCCGACGTACACCGGTGGCGGGCCGTCCTCGAGGAAGGACGCCAATTCGGCCGGTGGCTGATACTCCGAATCATCGTCCGGCCACCAGTATCCGGTGATGTGAACGCTCTCCGGCCAGTCTCGGGGTCGTGCGACGACGGACTCACTGAAGCCGCAGAGTTGGATCCACTCACGCTTGCGCTTCTGCACACTGCTTCGCGATTGGTCCGGCAATCCCAGCGATGCCCGTAGATCGTCCACCAGAGGCGCAAACACGCGCTCACCGGCTGCGCCCAATCGCCAGGCCGTACGGTTACCGAAGCGCCCGAACGACCTGGTACCGAGTGCCGGGGGAGCGAAATCGCCTGTCGGGTAGGCAGGCTGCAGCATCAGCGCTGCGCTCCGGACACCGCAGGCTTGGGCCGCATGCCATCCGAGCAGACCGCCGACGGGCCCTTCACACAGGACGAGGTCGGCATCGGCGGACGCCTTCGCCATGGCTTCTCCGACGCCCACCAGATCTCGTCGCATGCCCGCCAACGCGTCCTTTGTCGGTCGCATTCGACGACCGTCGACCATCGCTTGTCCGTACTCTGAAGCACGCGTGTCACTCTCGGTGTCACGCGGCAAGAGTCGGAACTCGAGTCCAGCATCGGTGACCATCTGCTCGTACGGGTGCTGCGCCGCTACAGATACATCCGCGCCGAGGTCGCCTTGCAGACCCGCGGCCAGACCGATGATGGGCGCGACGTCGCCGCGGGTCCCGAAGGCCAGGATTGTGACACGTGGGCTCATGACTGTGCTCCTAACGCGTTGACGAACAAGTTCCGTACAGCGGCGCAGTGCGCGATCACGTCGTAGTCGGCGTCGCGCGACAGTTCGCTCACCGCCCCGTCGAGGGACGCGCGAAGAATGTTCTTGAGTGTCAGCGGATCTGCGTCGGACGCGAACTCGCCTGAGGTCAAACCCTTCTGCAGGATGACGAGTGGGTCGAGTATCGCGAATTCGCTTGGAATGCCGTGCTCTTCGACATCGGCTACCACCGCCTGATCGAATCGTCGACCCGACGCGTCGCGATAGCCAAGGGACACCTCGTGCAAGGCCACGGCTTCTCGACGGTGGCGATCGAGGAACTCACCATTCGACTCGATGTAAGCAATGAGTCGCTCCGGCGGCGTTGTCGCAGCCAGCACGCGCGGAGCAATGATCGCGACGGACGCCTCGAACACCGAGGCAACGACACCCTCGACGATTTCGTCCTTGTTCTTGAAATGGTAGAGCACAACACTTTTCGCGATGCCAGCGCGCTCGGCGATCTTCGCCAGCGACGCCTGCGGGTAGCCGACTTCGGCGATCAGATCGATTGCGCATGCGACGATCTGCCGCCGACGCGCTTGGTCGGCAAAGGTCCGTTCGGATTCGAGTTTCGACCGCACGGTCTAATCATAGACCGTGCGGTCTAGATTCGCCACATGGTTGGAGGTCGTACGCGAGGCACAGTCGACCCTCTGGGGTATGACACCGCTTCGCGGGCGGGTCGAGGTGACGTGTCGAGCGATGTTGACGCCCGAGTCGATGTTCTCGGCGTGGCTGATCGGTCTGGAGGATCAGCCGGACCGCTGCGGGGAGATCTGTCTTGTCGAGGTCTTCGGCTCCACGTCCGCCACGTCCGCGCGTCGCCGTAGCCGGACTGTCCACGTCCACACCTCACACCGCTGTGCACAACCCCGACATCGACCATCGACCACCCCGATCCTGCACTAGTCTCAGCCCATGGCCTGGGGGAAACGTCAACTGCACGCGTCAGATACGCGCACCGACGAAGAACTCATCACCGCCCACGGCAACGGCGACCCCCAAGCCTTCACCATCCTCATCGAACGCCACCTCACCTACCTCTGGTCACTCGCATACCGCACCACCGGCAACCCCGACGACGCCGCCGACGCCCTCCAAGACGCCCTGCTCAGCGCGCATCGCACCGCTCACCGGTTTCGGGCCGACGCCAAGGTCATCAGTTGGCTGCATCGCATCGTGCTCAACTCGTGTTTCGATCGGATTCGTCGGACGAAGGCACAGAAGGCCATCTCGCTCCCCGGATGGGATGTGCCGGAACTGATGGACGCAACGGATCACACTGCAGCCGTTGATCTTTCGGTGTCTATCGGTCGTGCTCTCGACGTGCTCACCGCCGACCAGCGCGCAGCGATCGTGGCTGTCGACATCGAGGGATACTCCGTCGCCGACGCGGCGAAGCTGCTCGGCGTCGCGGAGGGCACGATCAAGAGTCGCTGTGCGCGCGGCCGGCTGCGACTCGCCAAGGCGCTGGGGCATCTCCGTGAGAATTGATGGGAACCGAAACTGGATCGCGTGCGTCCAAGACATCGAGACCACCGAACCGATGCAACCCGATCCGACGCACACCCAGAATGGAAGACTGAAACGATGACCCCGCAGAGTGATCTGCCAGATCCGCCCTACTCTGCCGACCTCCTCGCCGATCTCGATGCCGGAGCCCTACCCGATGATGTTGCGGCACATATGTTTCAGCAGATCGCCCACGACCCGCGCGCCCAGGCTGTCCTGCGCGCACTGGCCGCCACGCGACACGATCTCGCTGCCAGTGCCACCGACATGGTCGACGTTCCCGATGATGTCCGCGCGCGTGTGGGTGCCACCCTCACCGATCTCGCCGCGGCGCCGCCATCCCGCGCCGGTTCGCATCCACCGCGCACGCGGATTCTCTCGGCTGCCGCAGTGGTACTGCTGTTCGTCGTCCTCGGGGTGTCGGTGCTCGTCATAAGGGCCTCCTCCGATGACGCCGCACCACCCATCGCGGCGTCGTCGACCCCCGCCACGCCCTCGCGCACACTCAGCGGGGACGAACTCGTCTCTGCGTTGTCGGTCCTCGGCCATTCCGACAGCGCTCCGTTCGGATCCGCCGCCGCACTACGACGCTGCCTCGCCGCCAACGGTGTGCCCGACGACGCGGTGGTCGTCGGGTCGGGACCGATCACCAGCGACGGACGGCCGGCCGCCGTCATTCTGCTGTCGACCGGAGTCGCCGGTCGCTTCGACGCCCTGGTGGTCGGTACCGACTGTGACACCGGTCACCCCTCCACCATCACCCGCACCACCATCGGCGCACCCTGAGTCAGACGTCTGGCCGAATCACTCGGTGCAGGTCACCGATGGGGGAACATCTCCGCTTACCCTTGTGTTGAAGCAGCCGTGACGCCCTCCCGGCAACCCGGGACGAGGCCAACGGCGTCAGAGCACGGAGGATGGATGAGCGAGACGACATCGAACCAGATCCATGAGGTGATCATCATCGGTTCGGGACCGGCCGGATACACCGCAGCGGTGTACGCGGCGCGCGCCGAGTTGGCGCCGATCGTCTTCGAAGGAACCCAGTTCGGCGGCGCACTGATGACCACCACCGAGGTGGAGAACTTTCCCGGCTTCCAGAACGGAATCCAGGGGCCTGCACTGATGGACGAGATGCGTGAGCAGGCGCTGCGCTTCGGCGCCGACCTCCGCATGGAAGACGTCGACGCGGTGCGCCTCACCGATGCGGTGAAGGAGGTCGAGGCCGGTGGCGAGGTCTTCCGGGCACGCGCCGTCATCCTCGCCATGGGCGCCGCAGCCCGCTACCTGGGCGTGGAAGGGGAACAGCAACTCCTCGGCCGTGGCGTCTCGGCCTGTGCCACCTGCGACGGCTTCTTCTTCAAGGACCAGGACATCGCCGTCATCGGTGGTGGCGACTCCGCGATGGAAGAAGCGACCTTCTTGACCAAGTTCGCGCGCAGCGTGACGTTGGTGCACCGGCGCGAAGAGTTCCGGGCGTCCAAGATCATGCTCGAACGGGCCAAGGCCAACGACAAGATCCGGTTCGTCACCAACGCCGGGGTGCAGTCGGTCATCGGCGACGGCTCGGTCAGCGGTCTCGTCCTCGCCGACACCCGCACCGGCGATACCCAGAATCTCGACGTCACCGGCATGTTCGTCGCCATCGGGCACGACCCGCGCAGCGAACTGGTGCGCGGCCAGGTCGACCTCGACAGCGAGGGGTACGTGCAGGTGCAGGGTCGCACCACGTATACGTCGTTGCCCGGCGTCTTCGCTGCCGGCGACCTCGTCGACCACACCTACCGCCAGGCGATCACCGCCGCCGGAAGCGGGTGTGCCGCCGCGATCGACGCCGAGCGCTGGCTCGCCGAACAGGGAGAAGCCGCCGACCTGACCGTGGCCGACGCCGAGCCGGTCCAAGCCCCCGCCTGAAACCAGCAACACACCTTTCCACTGAGGAGGACACCACCATGGGTGCAAACACCGTCGTCGTCAACGACGCCACATTCAAGGACACCGTGCTCGGCTCCGACAAGCCGGTGCTCGTCGATTTCTGGGCAACCTGGTGCGGTCCGTGCCGCATGGTCGCTCCGGTGCTCGAGGAGATCGCCCGCGACCACGGCGACAAGCTCACCGTCGCCAAGCTCGACGTCGACGAGAGCCCAGCCACCGCGCGGGACTTCCAGATCATGTCGATCCCGACCATGATCCTGTTCGAGAACGGTCAGCCCACCAAGACCATCGTCGGAGCCAAGGGCAAGGCCGCGCTCCTGCGTGAACTCGACACCGTGGTGGGCACCTCCGCCTGACACCCACACCCCGGTCAGCAAACTCCCAGGTCGAGGCCTCGGCGACGCCAGTATTTGGCGGTGCCGGGGCCACCTGAGAGAATGCAGCCTGACGAGACGAGGAGTGTCAGCGATGCCATTGTTCCGCCTGGGGGATCACGGATCGGCGGTTGCCGAGATCCGCGCCATCCTGGCCGGACGCGGTCTGCTGCCCACCCGTGCCACCGGATTCGGCGGTCCCACCAACGGCTGGACCCCTCCGGAGGCCGTCTTCGACGCTCCGGAACAGATCTTCGACGACGCTACCGACCAGGCTGTCCGCGCCTTCCAGCAAGAACGGGGGCTGATCGTCGACGGCATCGTCGGTCCGGCCACCTACCGCGCGCTCCGCGAGGCCTCGTATCAGCTTGGCGCCCGCGTGCTGGCATTCCGCTTTTCCGCGCCCATGGTCGGCGACGATGTGGCGACGCTGCAAAGCCGGCTGCAGAACCTCGGGTACTACACCTCACTGGTCGACGGTGTCTTCGGCGAAACCACCGACACCGCCGTCCGGCTATATCAGAGCGAATACGGATTGTCGTCGGACGGCATCTGCGGTCCGGCGACCCTGCGTTCTCTCGAGCGTCTCGGCACCCGGGTCACCGGCGGATCGCCGCATGCGATCCGAGAAGAGGAACACGTCCGACGCTCGGGTCCCCGCTTGTCCGGTAAACGTATCTTGATCGATCCGGGTTCCGGTGGCCTGCACGACCTTTCGTTCGGTGACACCGCCGAGCACGAGTCGCGTCTGTTGTGGGATCTCGCCGCCCGGCTCGAAGGGCGCATGGCGGCGGCGGGCATGGAAACGTTCCTGTCGCACGATGGCCGCGGACACCCATCCGACGACGAACGAGCACGTGTCGCGAACCTCATGGACGCCGATCTGATGATCGCCTTGCGCTGCGGGCACTACCGCAACCCGAAGGCACACGGCGTGGCGTCGTTCTACTTCGGGAACAGCCACGGGTCGTACTCGACCATCGGCCGCAACCTCGCCGGCTACATTCAGCGCGAGATCGCTGCGCGCACACCACTTGCCGACTGCCGCACACACGAACGCACGTGGGATCTGTTGCGTCTGACCCGCATGCCGGTGGCGCTCATCGACATCGGCTACATCACCAACCCCGAAGACTCTGCAACGCTTGAGGATTCGAACTACCGCAACGTCATCGCCGAGGCCATCCTGGTTGCGGTCAAGCGGCTGTACCTGCTGGGCCAGGACGACAGGCCTACCGGCAGTTACACTTTCGCCGAACTACTGGCGGCCGAAGAGATCTCCAGCTAGAGCTCCCTTCAGCCCGACCGGCACGGCGCTGCGTTCACGTCCTGCCAGATCGATCGCCGCCATCACCACCAGCTTCTCCAGGGCACTCTCGACCTCGAACTTCCAGCCGAGCCCCTCGTCGAGTTCGAGACGAAATCGCGGGAACCGGGGATGGCTCGCGACAACGTCGAAGGCCGAGTCCTTGAGGAAGCCGGCGTCGATCATGCAGGCCGTGCACAGATCACCCTGGGGACCGTCGAGGATTTCCCGGGCGACTTCCACGATGGATTCGTCGGTCCATGAACTCAGCCCCTCCTCTGAGGCCATGTCACCGTCGCCCGGCTGATGCGCCGACCGCACGAGACCGAAGGCTTCAACGGCTCGGACTCCTCGACGCATGAGATCTGCGAGCACCGCGTCGAGCAGAAGCGTCGCGGCTTCGTCGTGACCGGGTTCGGTCCGAATGCTCGTCAACAGCACGGCGTCGTGACTCACCGGGGAAGTGGGGAAGGACGTCGACCGCGGCACCCGATTGGGCGGGGCGTAGAAGGCTGTCCCGACGACGCTGTTGGTTGCCGTATCGACCGCGATCTGTCCGCACGTTCCCCACTCGAGCAAGAGCCCGGAGATCCACGCTTCTTTGTCGAACTCGCTCTCGAAAGCACCGAGGTCACCGAACATCGCCGTGTCACCGGGCCGCCCCTGATTTGTCGCCGGATCCACCTCCCAGAACACGCACCGCCGGGTGTGTTGGGGCAGCAACTCGAACGAGTCGAGGTCGAGGCGAACGATTCCGGTGCCCATCGTCACCCGATCTTCGACTTCAACGTACGGTCAGCCAAACATGTTGCAGCCCATAGCTTTTGATTGACAGGGCGCGTTGTCGTCACAGTGACATAACTTCCGTGGGTCATCATAAGGGGATCTTCGGCCGACGAATCACTTCTTGGGGTCGATGACGCCGACAATCCGCTCGAGGTCTTCCACCGATCCGAACTCCACCACGATCTTGCCCTTTCGCTTGCCCAATCCGACTGTAACCCTCGTGTCGAGCCGATCCGAGAGTCGCTCGGCAAGATCTTGGAGTCCGGGCATTTGCATCTGCCGGCGCTTGGGCGCGGCCGGCGACCGACCGTCCGGCCCGTCGCCCCGGTTTGCGAGGGTCACTGCCTCTTCGGTGGCGCGCACCGACAACCCTTCGGCGACGATGCGCGCAGCGAGTGCCTCTTGCCCGTCGCTTCCGGTCTCCAGGGAGAGGAGCGCGCGTGCGTGGCCCGCCGACAACACGCCGGCTGCGACCCGGCGCTGGACCGGGATCGGGAGCTTCAGGAGACGGATCATGTTCGAGATCAACGGACGCGAACGGCCGAGGCGAGAGGCGAGCTCCTCGTGAGTGACGCCGAACTCGTCGAGCAGCTGCTGGTACGCGGCAGCCTCTTCCAACGGGTTCAGCTGAGCCCGATGAATGTTCTCGAGCAGCGCGTCGCGCAGCATGTCGCCGTCGGGCGTCTCTCTAACGATCGCCGGGATCGCCTCGAGCCCGGCTTCTTGGCTCGCCCGCCACCGTCGTTCACCCATGACCAACTGGAATCGGACGCCCGACGCCGTCGGCTCGGGCAGCTCGCGCACCACGATCGGCTGCATCAGTCCGAACTCGGTGATGGAGTGAACCAGTTCGGCGAGGGCCTCCTCGTCGAAGACCGTGCGTGGCTGGTTCGGGTTGGGTTCGATCTCGGCGGGCGGGATCTCGCGATAGACCGCACCCACCTCATCGTGGGGTAGGGGTTGGGTGAGTGTGGCCGTCGCGGCCCCGCCGGCGGTCGTCGGCCGCTGAGTGCCGGACTCCGGGGCAGCCGACTTGCCGATCACCACATCGGCAGCCGCCGCACCCATGCGAGGCGCACCCGTCGCCTGGTCATCCACCGGTCCGGTAGGAATGAGGGCTGCCAGCCCGCGTCCGAGTCCGCCACGGCGCTGTGCGGTTTCACGTGGACTCATGATGGTTGTCCTCCCGGCAAGGTCTCGATGGGTGTGCACTGCTGTTGCCCGCTACCACTTCGCGTCATGCGCGTGCGGTCTCCGGTGCGGGGGAGCGGAGCGCCAGTTCACGCGCCGCGTCGAGGTAGCTCATCGCACCACGGGATCCGGGGTCGTATTCGATGATCGTCATGGCATAGCCCGGTGCTTCCGACACCTTCACGCTGCGCGGGATGATCGCGCCGAGGACCTTGTCGCCGAAGTGTCGTCGCACCTCTTCGGCCACCTGATCGGCGAGCTTGGTGCGGCCGTCGTACATCGTCAGAACGATCGTGGACACATGGAGTCCCGGATTGAGATGCGCCTGCACCAGCTCGATGTTCCGGAGAAGCTGCCCCACACCTTCCAGCGCGTAGTACTCGCACTGAATCGGGATCAGCACCTCACGTGCCGCGACCATCGCATTGACGGTGAGGAGCCCGAGCGATGGGGGACAGTCAATGAAGACGTAATCGATGTCGAACTCAGCGAGAGTTTCCTCCGAGAGCGCATTGCGCAGCCGGTTCTCGCGTGCCACCAGAGAGACGAGCTCGATCTCGGCGCCGGCCAGGTCGAGGGTGGCCGGAACACAGAAGAGGCGCTCGTTGCTGGGACTCTGCTGGATCGCTTCCCTCAGCGTCACCTCGCCGAGCAACAGCTCGTAAACCGAGGCGATGTCGGGCGCGCGGTGGTCGATCCCCAACGCCGTACTCGCGTTGCCCTGTGGGTCGAGGTCGACGACCAGGACGCGCAGACCATGCAGAGCAAGTGCGGCGGCGATGTTCACGGCGGTGGTTGTCTTGCCGACACCACCCTTCTGATTCGCCACCGTCATGATGCGGGTCTGGGATGGACGGGGGAGTTGGCCGGCGCCACCGGGAGTCAAGACCTGACTGGCCCGTTCCGCGGCGGCTGCAATCGGAGTGTCGTCGTAGGGAACTCCCTCGGCTGTTTCACGTGAAACGTTCGGGTCCTGGTCGACCACGCGTTGACTCCTTTGCCCGACCTCGTAACCGTTGGCGCCTGCTGCGCCGACGGCATCTGCCGAATGCGGTTGCGGGCCGCCCTTCACTTCTCCGGCGGACCGCTTCCTATTCTGCGCCCTCCGCGGACTCCATACCACCTAGCTCACCGCTTCCTTCCGCGACCGCGTTCGCGACCGCCACGCTCCGACCTCACACCGACCACGACGGTGGTGGGGGAGGGCAGAATGGCCTCACCACACAGCTCCACATGTAGACCGCCGATCCCCGCCCGGCCCACTGCTGCTGCGTCACGTTCGATCTCGTCGGCGGCCGACGCGCCCTTGATGGCAACCAGACGACCGCCGGGACGTATGAGCGGGGCGGACCATTTGCTCAGCCGTTCCAACGGCGCGACCGCACGCGACGTAGCCACGTCCCTGCCACCGAGCTCGTCACGTACGACGCGCTCCTCCGCCCGACCACGCACCACGCGCACTGGCAAGCCGAGCTCGTCGACCGCCCGCTCGAGGAATGTGCTCCGCCGAAGCAGAGGTTCCAGGAGCACCACCTCAAGATCCGGACGCACGATCGCCAACGGGATCCCGGGCAGGCCGGCCCCACTCCCGATGTCGACGACGGCCTCGCCCTGGCCGATCTGCTCCTCGATCACCGCGCAATTGAGGATGTGTCGATCCCACAGTCGGGGAATCTCCCGCGGACCGATCAGTCCATGATCGATGCCGTCGGTCGCAAGGATCCGATGGTATGCCTGCGCCAACTCGAGGCGGTCACCGAACACACCGGCAGCTGTTGCGGGCGGGGTAGCGGACATCTCGATTGCGTCGTCCTTCGAGTCGGTGTCGTTGCGATCATCGTCTCGTTGATCTGACACTTTCATTGCCCCCTTGCGTCGAAGCTCGATGGTTCAGTGTTTCACGTGAAACAGTCGGTCCCATGGCCGGGTGGCTGCCCATCCACAGATGCCGCCGAAGCTGGCCAGCGATCCACAGTCGCCCATGTTTCACGTGAAACAACACTGCTGTAATTCAGAGCCAAGAAAACAGACAAGGCCCCGAACACGTCGGGGCCTTGTCTCTAGATCAGCCTGTCTGTAGATCCGGCGGATCAAGCAGTGGGGAGTACCACCACGCGGCGCTTCGGTTCTGCGCCCTCGCTCTCGCTCACCACACCCTCGACGTCGGCGACCGCGTCGTGCACGATCTTGCGCTCGAACGGGGTCATGGGATCGAGTGCCTCGCGGTCACCTGACGCCAGCACGCGCTCGGCGACCTCTCGGCCAAGCCGGGCGAGGCGGTCGCGACGATCCGCACGCCACCGCGCGATGTCGAGCATGAGCCGACTGCGATCACCGGTCGCCTGTTGAACAGCGAGTCGGGTGAGCTCTTGCAGTGCGTCCAGCACCTCGCCCTTGCGGCCGACCAGCTTGGCAAGATCGTCTCCGCCGTCGATGCTCACAATCGCGCGATCACCGTCGACGTCGAGATCGATGTCGCCGTCGAAGTCGAGGACGTCGAGGAGTTGCTCGAGGTAGTCGCCGGCGATCTCGCCTTCCTCGACCAGACGATCCTCCTCGTCACCCTCATCCGCATCATCCGCGTCGTCGTCCGCGTCATCCGAATCATCGGTCTCGGCGACCACATCTTCGACATCCGACTCCGCAGGTGCGACGCTCTGTCCCGGCTCCTCGGTCGTCGCAGCGGCATCCACCGCAGCGGCATCCACCGCAGCCGACTCGTTCACCTGCTCGGTCTCGCGATCGCTCTGGGTCGCAGTCTCCGTCATCTCACATCCACCTAACTCTGTGCTTCCACCAACAAGTCTTTGTTGCTCGAGATCGAGCGTCATCTTCGGCCACCGCGTCGGCCACCGCGATTGCCGGCCTTCTTCCCGCCGCGATTGCCGGAGTTCTGCTTCTTCGATCCGGGACTCGAACCCGACCCGGAACGCCCGCCCGGGCGTGTGGGTTTCTGTCCGGGTTTGGGTTTCACGCCGGCCTCGGTTGCGGCGCTGGACGCGCCGTCGGTCTCCTCCGGCTCGCTCGCGGCAGCATCGGTCACAGCAGCATCGGTCTCAGTTGCCGCATCGGCCGCGACTGTCTCGTCGGACGTCGACGCCTGGCCCTTCTTCATGCGAACCGGCTTCGCTCCCGGCTTGGGGGAGTTGGCCTTCAGCTTCTCCTGCTTCGCGAGCTTGGCTTCCTCTTCTTCCTTGGCGATACGGCCGAAGACGAGGTGCTGCTGCCCGTAGGTCCAGATGTTGTTGCTCATCCAGTAGAGGAGGATCGCGACGGGGAAGAACGGACCGGTGACCAGGATGCCCAACGGGAAGATGTAGAGCGCGAGCATGTTCATCATGCGCGTCTGCGGGTTCTCGAGGGCGGCCTCCGGCTGGCGGGCCACCGATGCCCGGGAGTTCATATGGGTGGCGATCGAGGCGACGATCATCATCGGGATCACCACGATGACAATGTTCATCCGGGTGAAGTCGATGGGCTGGCCCGGCTCGACAAACGCCTGCCACTCGGTGACCGGCTGCGTGATGAACGACGAAAGCGGAACGCCGAACAGACGTGCGTCGAGGAAGTTCTGCACCTGGTCGACGCTGAAGAAGTAGTTCGGCGCGTTACGCGTTTCCTCCGGCGACATGCCGAGCTGACCCATGCCGGTCGCGGTGCGGTTGAACGACCGCAGCACGTGGAACAGACCGATGAACACCGGGATCTGCAAGAGCATCGGCAGGCAGCCGAGCAACGGGTTGAACCCGTGCTCCTTCTGCAGCTTCTGCATCTCCTCGGTCATCTTGACCCGATCCTTGGCGTACTTCTTTCGAATCGCCTGCAGCTCCGGATTGATCTCCTGCATCTTCTTCGTCGTGCGGATCTGCTTGACGAAGGGCTTGTACAGGATCGCGCGAAGGGTGAACACCAGGAAGACCACCGACAGCGCCCACGCGATGCCGTCGCCGCCGGGAGTGTTCGGGGTGATGTGGTCGAACAGCCAATGCCAGACCCACATGATCCCGGAGACGGGGTAGTAGATGAAGTTGAGCACGGGTTAGTTGCCCCTCACTTCCGTCGGTGGTCTACGCCAGCGGAACCCGTGTTCGGGTACCGGGTCGTAACCAGGTTTGTGCCAAGGTCCACATTTGAGGAGTCGAACGATCGACAACCAGCCGCCATAGAAGAAGCCGTGGGTTTCGAGGGCTTCGACCGCGTACCCCGAACAGGTCGGCTCAAACCGGCACGTCGGCAGACGCAGCGGCGAGACCCAGGTGCGGTAGAGCTCGATCAGGAAGATCAGTGCCCGGCGGGGGAGGAGCTTGGTCGTTGTCCACAGCCGCCCCGTTGTCGTGGGAGAAGCCGCCGTCGTCGGAGGAGTCTGCATGCTCTGGTCCACAGTGTCCGTCATGGCCGATCACCGAGCCGGGCAAGTCGCGGATGCGTGAACGCTCCCTCGAGTTGTTCGGCCAGCTCGATGCTGCTACGGCCCGCAGCGCTGCGGTGAGCACGAACAACCACGAAGGTCTCCGGTGACGGACACGATTGCATGGTCTCGGCGAAGGCAGCACGCAGACGACGCGCGACGGCGTGCCGGGTCACCGCCGGGCCCACAGCTTTGCTCACGATCAGTCCCAACCAGGGTCCACCGGTCATCGCGACGTCGGATCGGACGTTGCGAGGATCGGGCCACATGGTCGGGACGGGCGATGCGTGCACCACCAGATCGCGCGACGAAACCCGCACGCCGTTTCGCAGCGTGCGAGAAAAGTCGGATCTCCGGGAGATCCGATGGCGAGGCGCAGTCATCGATCAGCGGAGACCGAGGCGGTGGCACCGACTCGGTCATCGGTCGACGATCAGGCCGTGAGCTTCGCGCGGCCCTTGCTTCGACGGCCGTTGACGATCGCGCGGCCGGCGCGAGTGCGCATGCGCAGCCGGAATCCATGCACGCGCGCACGACGACGGTTGTTCGGCTGGAAGGTCCGCTTGCCCTTGGCCACGGTGACTCCTTGTGCTCCGTGCGTGGGTGCCCGCCTCGCGTGCGAACCCACGGCTTTCTGGTTGGTCGGTTGATCCGGGAGCGGTGCCGAACTCGTGTCGGTGGTATCAGTCGGTTGACCTCGACGGAACCTGGTAAAGCTCCGCGCGGTCACCGCGCAAATCCGCAACCTGGATGACCAGTCGAGAGTACTGAGAGTGGCGCCTCAAATCAAACGAGGGTCCCGACGCCGACCGGGCAATCGCAGACCCTGTGATGAAGCCGACACGAGGTCGTCCTGGCCGAGTCATCCGGCGTCGTACGCGCCCGACGCCCGGCTCGCGCAGTGTTGTCTTTCTCGTGATCGAAAGTTTCGGATTCTGTTGTGACGGAAGCCACTGCTCTGTAACCTTCACCGAAGTGGTCGCCCGCGTCGACCATGGAACTTGGCCGCGAAGCGTTGCTTCCGGTATCTTCATCCCTTCTGTACACAGATGTGGATAACTGTGTGGACAACTCGGCTCTATCGCAACGCAACGCCATCCTTGCCGGAGAACGCTGGTAGTTTTCCCGGGCAGGAGGGCCCCACGTGACTTCAGACCGCGACACATTTGGCGAGGTGTGGCAGCAGGTCGTCGCCGAGTTGAACGACGACGATGCCGCCGCACCCGACCACGAACCGCTCACCAGGCAGCAGAAGGCCTGGTTGTCGTTGGTCCGCCCGCTCACCCTGGCCGAAGGCTTCGCGCTGTTGACGGTGCCCACGCCACTGGTCCAAGAGCAGATCGAACGGAACCTCCGCGACACCATTCGATCCACCCTCAGCAAACACCTCGGGCAGCCGGTGGACCTCGGCGTTCGCATCGCCACGCCACGCGCGGAGGACACCCGCGCGGAGAACGGCTCCGACGTCGATGCCCGCGCCGACATGAATCGCGGTCCGGTGTCAGCTCCTTCTGCGTCAGCTCCTTCTGCGTCGGGTCCTTCTGCGTCGGGCACGGCATTCGACGACGGGCTCCCCGGTGAGTCGATGGCGGGTCGTCCGCGGCCTGGTTTGGCCGACAACGCGTTCCGCTCACCTGGCGGCGAAGCCTCCGGCGACCGCCCGCGACCTGATTCCGGGGACTGGACCGCCTATTTCGCGGAACGTCCGACCACCGCACCGGCGGTGCCGAGCGCCAACCTCAACCCGAAGTACACCTTCGACACCTTCGTCATCGGCGCGTCCAACCGGTTTGCCCATGCATCGGCGGTTGCGGTGTCCGAGGCCCCGGCCCGGGCATACAACCCGCTGTTCATCTGGGGGGAATCGGGGCTCGGCAAGACTCACCTGCTGCATGCTGCCGGCCACTACGCTCAGCGCCTCTTCCCGGGTATGCGGGTCAAGTACGTCTCCACCGAAGAGTTCACCAACGACTTCATCAACTCGCTGCGTGACGACCGTCGGGTCGCGTTCAAACGCCGCTACCGCGATGTCGATGTCCTTCTCGTCGACGACATCCAGTTCCTGATCGGCAAAGAAGGTATCCAGGAAGAGTTCTTCCACACCTTCAACACGCTGCACAACGCGAGCAAACAGATCGTCATCTCCTCCGATCGACCGCCCAAACAGCTTGCGACACTTGAAGATCGACTCCGCACGCGATTCGAGTGGGGCCTGATCACCGATGTCCAGCCACCCGATCTCGAGACCCGCATCGCGATCTTGCGCAAGAAGGCACAGATGGACAACATCGCGGTGCCCGACGACGTCCTCGAACTCATCGCCTCCAAGATCGAGCGCAACATCCGCGAACTCGAGGGTGCGCTCATCCGCGTCACCGCCTACGCGTCGCTCAACAACGCCGAGCTCGACATGTCGCTCGCCGACGTCGTCCTGCAGGCGCTGCTGCCCAACTCCGGCACCCTGGAGGTCAGCGCGGCCAGCATCCTGGTGATCACGGCCGAGTACTTCGACATCTCCGTCGACGAACTCCGCGGACCCGGCAAGACGCGTTCGTTGGCCCAAGCGCGGCAGATCTCGATGTATCTGTGCCGTGAGCTCACCGACCTGTCGCTACCCAAAATCGGCGAGACCTTCGACCGCGACCACACCACCGTCATGTACGCCGAACGCAAGATCCGCAAGGAGATGGCCGAGCGGCGCAAGGTGTACGACCACGTCCAGGAGCTCACCGCGCGCATCAAACAGCGCGCCTCCTCCTGACGATTCGACCGCCGCGGCCACCGAGATAGCTCCGTCCAGACCCCTCGGGAATCTGTACCTGGGAGACCGGTCAGGTGCACTGTGCGTCTCGTGAGGTCAGGGCGTACAGATTCCCTATGGCGATCGTGGAACCAACCCTCAACCATCACGACAAGGTTGAGGTTCTCGTCGTCGATGCGGCGACTCACAATCCCACTGAGTATGTTCATCACCAGCTGTGGATGAGTCTTGGGATAACCGTCGGTAACTTGTGTACGCAAGGTGCACGGAATACGAACAACCTTGGTACTCCACATACCTCGGCGTAACCGTGCACGGATCGTCCACCGGACATCCACATCGCCAGAGGCGCTCGGACAGGGCTGATTCCCCGGTTGTGCACAGATTCCACAGCACCTATTACTGAGATGGATCCCTCTCTAGAGAACTTCTTTTGTAAGAAGGACTGTGCACAGTGTCAGTGCCGAAACCGACAGCCTCGCTCGGCTCGCATCCACGCAAAGCGCCTCGACTTGCACCCAACAGCCCACTCCGGCGCGGTGGCGTTCTACAGTGGGGATCCCCGAACGAGAGAAGGGCTGTTTCCCAGCATGAAGTTTCGTGTCGCGCGTGACGAGTTCGCAGATTCCGTTGCCTGGGTCGCCCGTAGCCTGCCTTCTCGACCGCCGGTACCGGTGCTCGGCTGTGTGGTCCTCGACGTCGACAACGGCCTGACCGTCTCGGGATTCGACTACGAGGTCTCGGCCCAGGAGTCCATCGCCGCCGAGGTCGCCGAACCCGGCAAGGTCCTCGTCTCGGGCCGACTCCTCGCCGAGATCACCAAGGCGCTGCCCAACAAGCCGGTCGATGTGACCCTCGACGGTTCCCGCGTGGCCATCGCGTGCGGGAGCGCCAAGTTCTCGCTGCCGACGATGCCTGTGGAGGACTACCCACAGCTGCCCGACGTGCCCGCGGTCACGGGCACCATCCCCACCCAGCTGTTCGCCGAGGCGATCTCGCAGGTCGCCGTTGCGGCCGGGCGTGATGACACGCTGCCGATGCTGACCGGTGTGCGCGTGGAGATCGAAGGCTCCGGCGTGGTGCTCGCCGCCACCGACCGATTCCGTCTGGCTGTCCGCGAATTGCAGTGGGAGCCCACGGATCCGGACACCACCGGGGCGGTTCTGGTACCCGCCAAGACTCTTTCGGAGAGCGCCAAGACCGCCGGCGCCGAGGGCACCGGTGTGGTGTCGCTGGCATTCGGTGCGGGCTCGGCAATCGGCTCCGACGGCATCCTCGGCATCCTCGGTGAGTCCAAGCGCACCACCACCCGATTGCTCGACGCCGAGTTCCCCAAGTTCCGTCAGTTGCTGCCCGCAAGTCACACGGCGGTTGCCACCATCGACAGCGCGCCGCTCATCGAGGCGATCCGACGCGTCGCGCTGGTCGCCGAGCGTGGCGCCCAGGTGCGCCTGGAATTCGCCGAGGGATCCGTGCTCCTCACGGCCGGTGGCGACGAAGCCGGCAAGGCCGAGGAGGAGTTGGCTGTGCAGTTCAGCGGCGAACCCTTGACGATCGCCTTCAACCCGGGATACCTGCTGGACGGCTTGTCGGCCATCAACGCCGACACGGTCGATTTCGGATTCACGACGCCGAGCCGGCCCGCTGTCCTGCGTCCGGCGAGTGGTGACGAACCGGTGGCCGACGAGTCGGGTGCCTTCCCGGCGCCGGCGAGCGCGTTCACGTACCTGCTCATGCCGGTCCGCCTTCCGGGCTGACCCGCGCGCCCGCGCCCGTCGAGAAGCTGCCGTGTTCGTTCGTGAGCTGCACCTTCGCGACTTCCGGTCGTGGCAGTCTGCCGACATCGAGCTGCGTGCCGAGCCGACCATTTTCACCGGGCGCAATGGTTTCGGTAAGACCAACATCCTGGAAGCGCTCTACTATCTGGCGACGCTCCGGTCCCATCGGGTGTCCAGCGATGTGCCGCTCGTCCACACTGGAAAGCAATCGGCGCTGGTCACGGCGACCGTCGAGAACAGTGGACGCGAACTCACCGCGCAACTGCGGATCAACGCCGAAGGTGCCAACAAGGCGTCGATCAACGGTGGTCCGGCACGTCGCGCCCGCGAGGTCGTCGGGATTCTGCGCGCCGTGCTGTTCGCGCCCGAGGACCTGTCGCTGGTGCGTGGGGAACCGACCGATCGTCGACGCTTCGTCGACGAACTGGTCGCGCAGAAGGGCCCGCTCCATGTTGCGGCCCGCTCCGACTACGACCGCGTACTGCGCCAGCGGTCCGCCCTGCTGAAGACCGCGGGGGCCGCGATGCGACGCGGGGGCAGCGACGCCGAATCGGTGCTGAGCACACTGGACGTCTGGGACGGTCAGCTCGCCGAGCACGGAGCGGTGGTCACGGCGGCACGCATCGACATCCTCGAAGCCCTGCGCCCGCATTTCATCGAGGCGTACGGGTCGATCGCCCCGCACTCGCGTCCGGCAGACCTGGCCTACCTCCCCACGGCGGGAGCAGATCTGCTGCCGCCGGCAGGTGAGTCGGCCGACGTGGAGCACATTCGTCAGTCACTTCTTGACCGGTTGGCCGATCTGCGGTCCAAGGAGATCGATCGTGGCGTCTGCCTGGTGGGTCCGCATCGTGACGACGTCGGCGTGATTCTTGGTGACGAGATCGCGAAAGGCTTTGCCAGCCATGGTGAATCGTGGTCGCTCGCATTGTCGCTGCGGCTCGCGTCGGTGGCCCTTGCGCGTGCCGAGGGCGTCGAGCCGGTGATCATGCTCGACGACGTCTTCGCCGAACTCGACGCGGCGCGGCGTCGTAAACTGGCGGAGTTCACCGCCGACGCCGAACAGTTGTTGGTGACCGCTGCCGTGGCGGAGGACATCCCGTCGGGCATCGGTGGCCGACGCGTCGCCATCGAAGTCGTCGCCGACGAGGAAGGCCGACGGTCGGTGCTGGCGACAGGGGAGGAGGCGACCGGTGACTGACGAAGACGACGCCGGTACGCCCGAGAACCTGGGCGGATACGAACGCGCGCGCCGCGCCCTGGAAGAGGCCCGGGCGGCGGCGAGGGCTGCGGGAAAGTCGGTCGGACATGGCCGGGCGTCCCCGGTTCGACGTCCGACCAGCGGAAAGAGCAAGCGCCGACGCTGGTCGGGGTCGGGACCCGACGGCCGGGATCCGCAGCCGCTTGGCCGGCTCGCCGGTGGTCTCGCCCGCGAGCGTGGGTGGCAGCCCAAGATCGGTGAAGGCACGCTCTTCGGCATGTGGGAGCAGATCGTCGGTGCCGACGTTGCGGCGCATGCACAGCCGGTTGCTCTGCGCGACAACGTCTTACACGTTCAGGCCGAGTCCACCGCGTGGGCCACCCAGCTGCGTTACGTGCAGGCTCAGATCCTGGCGAAGATCGCCGCGGCCATCGGCGACGGGATGGTCACCTCGCTGCGGATCACCGGTCCCAAGGGGCCGTCGTGGCGAAAAGGGGAGCGGCACGTCCCCGGTCGCGGACCCCGCGACACCTACGGGTGACAACGGTCTCCAGAACGAGGTTTTGTCCCCGGGCCACGATCGAACCGGCAACTATCCAAAAAAATTCGCCAGCGAACGCGTCAGCGGCCCCGGATGCGGGTTCCTGGTCGGGTTAGGCAGTACACTGGTGATGTTGTCCCGACAGGGGTGGGAGCACGACCATCACATGTGGCGGTCGCGGGCCAGACGAGGCCTGCGACGAACCTGACTTGTGTCCACACCGATGGTAGTCGTCCCACCACGTCGACGGAACGACGACGCACGTCTGATGGCGTCGTCCAGAGCAGAACAGGAGCGGACGCACCTCGTGGCCGACAGTAACGACACCGCAGGATCCAAGGGTCGCAAGACAAAGAAGTCCGGCGAGTACAGCGCCGATTCGATCAGCATCCTCGAAGGCCTCGAAGCCGTCCGCAAACGACCGGGCATGTACATCGGCTCCACCGGTGAGCGCGGTCTGCACCATCTGATCTGGGAGGTCGTCGACAACTCGGTCGACGAGGCGATGGCCGGTTACGCCTCCAAGGTCGAGGTCACGCTGCTCGAGGACGGTGGCGTCGAGGTCGTCGACGACGGCCGCGGCATCCCCACCGACATGCACGCGACCGGCGTCCCGACGGTCGAGGTCGTCATGACCCAGCTGCACGCGGGCGGCAAGTTCGACTCGGACGCCTACGCGGTGTCCGGCGGTCTGCACGGCGTCGGCATCTCCGTGGTGAACGCGCTGTCCACCAAGGTGGAGCTCGAGATCAACTACGGCGGCTTTCACTGGGAGCAGACCTACGATCACGCCAAGCCCGAGGCGCTGCAGAAGGGCGACCCCACCCGAAAGACCGGCACCACGGTGCGGTTCTGGCCGGACGCCGACATCTTCGAGACCACGGTGTTCAGCGCGGAGACGGTCGCGCGTCGCCTGCAGGAGATGGCCTTCCTCAACAAGGGCCTCACCATCACGCTGACCGACAAGCGCCCGCACGTCGTCGACACCCCCGGGGACGCCAACGGTGACACCCCGCCCGCGGACACCGCGGAGACCGTCAAGTCCGAGGAAGAGAAGAAGACCGCGGCCGCCAAGCCGAAGACGCGGACCTATCACTACCCCGACGGCCTGGTCGACTACATCAAGCACCTCAATCGCACCAAGCAACCGATCCACACCTCGGTCATCGGCTTCACCGCCAAGGGCACCGGGCACGAGGTGGAGATCGCGATGCAGTGGAACGCCGGCTACTCCGAGTCGGTGCACACCTTTGCCAACACGATCAACACCCATGAGGGCGGCACCCATGAGGAAGGTTTCCGCGCGGCGCTGACCAGCACGGTCAACAAGTACGCCGTCGACAAGAAGCTGCTCAAGGAGAAGGACGGCAAACTCACCGGCGACGACATCCGCGAGGGACTCGCGGCGGTCATCTCGGTGAAGGTCGGCGACCCGCAGTTCGAGGGCCAGACCAAGACGAAGCTCGGCAACACCGAGGTCAAGGGCTTTGTGCAGAAGACATGCAACGAGCACCTGGCGCATTGGTTCGAGTCCAATCCGGCCGAGGCCAAGATCATCATCCGCAAGGCCGTCGACTCCGCGCAGGCCCGCATGGCGGCGCGTAAGGCGCGAGAGTTGGTGCGGCGCAAGACCGCAACCGACATCGGCGGTCTGCCCGGCAAGCTCGCCGACTGCCGCAGCAACGATCCGTCCAAGTGTGAGGTCTACATCGTGGAGGGTGACTCCGCGGGTGGCTCGGCCAAGTCGGGCCGGGATTCGATGTACCAGGCGATCCTGCCGTTGCGCGGCAAGATCATCAACGTCGAGAAGGCACGTATCGACCGGGTGCTCAAGAACACCGAGGTCCAGTCGATCATCACCGCGTTCGGTACGGGCATCCATGACGAGTTCGACATCGCCAAGCTGCGCTATCACAAGATCGTGCTCATGGCCGACGCCGACGTTGACGGACAACACATTTCGACGCTGCTGCTGACGCTGCTGTTCCGTTTCATGCGCCCGCTCATCGAGCACGGTCACGTTTATCTGGCACAGCCGCCGCTGTACAAACTGAAGTGGCAGAAGACCGAACCGGAGTTCGCCTACTCCGACCGCGAGCGCGATGGCCTGCTCGAAGAGGGTCGGGCCGCCGGCAAGAAGATCAACGCCGACGACGGCATCCAGCGCTACAAGGGCCTCGGCGAGATGAACGCCAAGGAACTGTGGGAGACCACGATGGATCCGGAGGTCCGCGTCCTGCGTCAGGTGACGCTCGACGACGCGGCCGCTGCCGACGAACTCTTCTCCATCCTGATGGGCGAGGATGTCGCCGCCCGCCGCAGCTTCATCGCCCGCAACGCGAAAGATGTTCGCTTCCTAGATGTCTGACGCCTCCCCATCGCAGGCTCACATGCGAACCGCCGCACTCCGCTGGTTGAGGTGCGAGCGAAGCGAGCCTCGAAACCACCCGGCAGAAAGAATGAGCAATGACTGACACCACGCTCCCGCCCGCCGGCGGTGAAGGCGATCGCGTCGAACCGGTCGATCTCGGCCAGGAGATGCAGAAGAGCTACATCGATTACGCCATGAGCGTGATCGTCGGGCGCGCGCTGCCCGAGGTGCGCGACGGCCTCAAGCCGGTGCACCGTCGCCTGCTCTACGCGTCCTACGACGCCGGGTTCCGCCCCGACCGCAGCTACGTGAAATCGGCGAAACCCGTTGCGGAGACGATGGGTAACTACCATCCGCACGGCGACACGGCGATCTATGACGCGCTGGTGCGCATGGCTCAGCCATGGTCGATGCGCTACCCGCTCATCGACGGCCAGGGCAACTTCGGTTCGCGCGGCAACGACGGCGCAGCCGCGATGCGTTACACCGAAGCGCGTCTGACGCCGCTGGCGATGGAGATGTTGCGTGACATCGACAAGGAGACAGTCGATCTCACGCCCAACTACGACGGCAAGACCGAGGAGCCGACGGTTCTGCCGGCGCGCATCCCGAACCTGCTGATCAACGGATCCGGCGGCATCGCCGTCGGCATGGCCACCAACATCCCGCCGCACAACCTGACCGAGGTCGCCGACGCGGTGTTCTGGGCGCTCGAGCATCCCGACGCGGACGACGAGACGTTGCTCAACGCCTGCATGGAATCGATCAAGGGACCCGATTTCCCTACGGCCGCACTGATTGTCGGCAGCCAGGGCATCCGCGACGCCTATACAACCGGGCGCGGCAGCATCCGGATGCGGTCGGTGGTCGACATCGAGGAGAACAAGGGCACCACCACTCTCGTCGTCACCGAACTGCCGTACCAGGTCAACCCCGACAACCTGATCCAGTCGATCGCCGAGCAGGTGAACGAAGGAAAACTCAAGGGCATCAGCCGAATCGAGGATCAGTCCTCGGATCGTGTCGGCATGCGGATCGTCGTCACCCTGCGCCGCGACGCGGTCGCCAAGGTGGTGCTCAACAACCTGTACAAGCACAGCCAGCTGCAGACCAGCTTCGGTGCCAACATGCTGTCCATCGTCGACGGTGTGCCGCGCACGCTGCGTCTCGACCAGATGATCCGTTACTACGTCGAGCACCAGATCGACGTCATCGTGCGTCGCACGCGGTACCTGCTGCGCAAGGCCGAGGAGCGCGCACACATCCTGCGTGGTCTGGTGAAAGCCCTTGACGCCCTTGACGAAGTGATCGCGTTGATCCGCGCGTCGGCCAACACCGAGGCCGCTCGCACCGGCCTGATGGGTCTGCTGGAGATCGACGAGATCCAGGCCGACGCCATCCTGGCGATGCAGTTGCGTCGCCTCTCGGCGTTGGAGCGGCAGAAGATCATCGACGAACTCGCCGAGATCGAGCGCGAGATCGCCGACCTCAAGGACATCCTCGACAAGCCCGAGCGTCAGCGCGCGATCGTGCGCGACGAGCTCAAGGAGGTCGTCGAGAAGTACGGCGACGAGCGTCGTACCCAGATCATCGCGGCCGACGGCGACGTGTCCGACGAGGATCTGATCGCCCGCGAGGACGTCGTCGTCACCATCACCGAGACCGGCTACGCCAAGCGCACCAAGACCGACCTGTATCGCAGTCAGCGTCGGGGCGGCAAAGGTGTGCAGGGTGCCGGCCTCAAGCAGGACGACATCGTCAAGCACTTCTTCGTGTCGTCGACGCACGACTGGATTCTGTTCTTCACCACGAAGGGCCGCGTCTACCGAGCCAAGGCGTACGAGTTGCCCGAGGCCAACCGCACCGCACGCGGCCAGCACGTGGCGAACCTGCTGGCCTTCCAGCCGGAAGAGCGCATCGCGCAGGTCATCCAGATCAAGACCTACAACGACGCCCCGTACCTGGTGCTCGCGACCCGCAACGGTCTGGTGAAGAAGTCGCGGCTCGAGGACTTCGACTCCAACCGGTCGGGCGGCATCGCGGCGATCAACCTGCGCGGCGAGGACGAACTCGTCGGTGCGCAGCTGTGCAGCGCCGACGACGACCTGCTGCTCGTATCGCAGAAGGGCCAGTCGATCCGCTTCCACGCCGACGACGAGGCGCTGCGTCCGATGGGTCGCCAGACCTCGGGCGTGCAGGGGATGCGATTCAACGCCGACGACACGCTGCTGAGCCTGAACGTGGTCCGAGAGGGCACGTACCTGCTGGTCGCGACGTCGGGCGGCTACGCCAAGCGCACCGGAATGGACGATTACCCGGTCCAGGGACGCGGCGGCAAGGGCGTGCTGACCATCGCGCACGACCGCAGACGCGGCGAGCTGATCGGCGCACTCATCGTCGACGACGAATCCGAGCTGTACGCGATCACCTCCGGTGGGGGCGTCATCCGCACGGGTGCCAAGCAGGTGCGCAAGGCAGGACGTCAGACCAAGGGTGTGCGGCTGATGAACCTCGACGAGGGCACCACGGTCATCGCCATCGCACGCAACGCCGACGAGCCCGACGAGCCGACCGAGTAGCCGACAGCGGCGGCGGTAACGCGGATGTGACCTCGACTACCGTTAGGCTGGGAACGACGTGCTGCCGACAACACGGTGACCAGAAGACGCCGAGCGAGGGAATTGCGAGTGAGCACACCGAACAATCGGGACAAGGACAACGGTGGTCCCAACGCTGGGGGTCAGCCGGGCACAGGCACGCCGACGGGCGGTCTGGTCCCGCCCTGGCAGCGGGGCCAGACGGACAGCCGTGACCAGGTGGATCCGGGCGTCACGCAGGAGATCGAGCGGCCGACCCGGGACACCGTCGTAGGTCCTAATGGGCAGGGTGCGCCAACCGGGCCGAGCGGCCCGCCGCCGAACGGACAAGGCGGCCCGCCGCCGAACGGACAAGGCGGCCCGCCGCCGAACGGACAAGGCGGCCCGCCGCCGCGCGGCATTGTGAGCAGCGGTACCGCCGCCGCCAGCATGAGCGGAGAGCAGGCCCCGGTCACCAATCTGGAGAATCCGCCGCGGCGGACGGCCACCGCAACCCAGGAGCCGACGCAACGGTTCGTCGAATCGCCGACGAGCACCATCGAACGCGATCAGCTCCAGGGGCAGCAGCTGCCCGACCTCGACGCGATCCACCACACCGAGGCCAAACAGACGGCCGCGGCCGCTGCGGCGACCAAACCGTCGGCACGGTCGGCGCCGGCACAGGTCCGCGCCAACACTCCGCTGCGTGCGGCCGTCCAAATCCGCCGGATCGATCCCTGGGCGACGTTCAAGATCGCCGCGGTGCTCTCGGTCATCGGCTTCATCATCTGGATGATCGCGATCGCCGTGCTCTACCTCGTGCTCGACGGCATGGGCGTCTGGGACCAGGTGAACAACTCCTTCGGCACCCTCGTCACCGCCGACGGTTCGGCGAGCGAAGGCGACATCGTGAGCGCCACAACCGTGTTCGGTGCGTCGGCGTTGCTCGGCGCGGTCAATGCCATCCTCATCACCGCTCTGGCCACCATCGGGTCCTACATCTACAACATCTGTGCCGACCTCGTCGGTGGCGCCGAGGTCACACTCGCCGACCTGGACTGACGGCGGACCCGTCGGAAATCTGTACCTGGGAGGCCGACCAAGTGCACAGTGCATGTGGTGGGGTCGAGACGTACAGCTTTCCTACGGAGTGGCGATCGCGTTCGGGCATTCGGGTCGAGAGCCCCGCGGTGACGGTCACCGAAATGGTCGCCGTGGCGTGTCACCGCGCAGCGTAGGCTCCCAGGGCCCACCGACCAGCCGTTTTGCTACTTGAGCGTCGGGTCGGGTAATCTCACACCTCGGTTCAAGGGCCTATAGCTCAGGCGGTTAGAGCGCTTCGCTGATAACGAAGAGGTCGGAGGTTCAAGTCCTCCTAGGCCCACCAAGAACCAGGGGCCTTAGCTCAGTTGGTAGAGCGCCGCCTTTGCAAGGCGGATGTCAGGAGTTCGAATCTCCTAGGCTCCACCACCCCACCACGCACCTCATTCTTGCGGAATGTAACTCGTGCCGCGTCGTTCGCCAGTAAGGCGAAGCCGGCCGTCATCGACCAAACGAGAATGCTCATGGAGTCATAGCTTTTGAAAGTATGACGCGCCACGACCTCCGGGTGTAGTTGAAATCGCGAGTGAGTGTGCCACCGCGTCCGGCAAGCCTGTGCCGGTCCCTGGTGGGGACAGATTCCAAACACGCCCCACCACCGACCGCCTGGCCCCGTGCGGGTGCTCCGGCGGCTGAGCGTCCGCTCAAGCAGGTCCGGCCCTACGGTGACAGCTTTCAGCACGATAGGAGACAGCGACTGTTGCCGCGGAGCACTGCGCCCGTCGCTTGGACCGTCGTGCCCAGAGCCATGCACTCGACTGTGACTGGGCACACACCTGTGGATGCCGGGATGAATTCCACATTTGATCTGATGTAGCGTCGCGCTCAGAGTGTTTCAAGTGCAGGGCATTTGTCGTCGGGGGAACTTGCGGTGAGCAGTCGGGGGGATAGGGCTATCAGCTGGGCAGGGTCTGCCTGGGTTGAGTCATGCTCGGTTCCGGTGCTGACGCGATGAAACCGACCTTGCGCTGGTTCGATGACCTCGAACCGCCGGCCGCGACACCCGACACCAGAACTGGCCGGGTCCTCGCCGACCACCTCGCCGCGGCGCGACTCGGAACTCCGCGTCCGGCCGCCACAGCACCGTCTGAACCCCAGCGTCCGGCTGCAGTGCCTGCGGCAAGGGCTGAGCGAGCTCCACAAGAGTGGGAGACGCTCTTCGAGCCCCCCAACCGCACACCACCTCGGACTGGGCGCCTGTCAGCTGTCCGCGGGGTCTGGGACGACCATCGAGGTGCGGTTCTCGCCTCTGCGGCGGCTCTTGTGGCAGTTGCGCTCATCGGAGGCCTTACACTAGCGCTGACCGGCGGCAGCGAACCTCGCGCCACGGAATCGGTTGCCGCGCAGAGTTCGACGCCATCGCCCGACGACACGATCTCGTCGACGCCCACCAACGACAGCCCGTCATCGACCCGGGGTCCGGTCACCACCGGCAACGACGCGGGAGATCAGCGGTCAGGTGCCGGTGCCATCAAGGCGTTCAACTACGCCTACTACGTCACCCGTTCCGCACGGCAGGCTCGGCTCGTAACCCTGGCCGGTGCAGTGGATTCGGAGAACGTCCTGCAGGCCATCATCGACAACGTTCGTCCGGGATCTCACCACTGCTTGGTGATCACCAGCATCGGAGAAGGCACCTACCGGGTGCGGCTCAGCGTGTTTCCGCCCACCGGCGGCGCCCCGATCGTCTACCCGCAGGTGATTCGCACCGAGTCGCTGGAAGGCAGGACGTGGATCGCGTCGATAACCAAGGACGAGGGCTGACAAGTGTTTGCCGACAACGACAATCGCTGTGCTCCCGGGGGGAGCCGCTGGAGGAGAGGAAATCACAGGTGAGCAATCAACTCGGGGGACGGTCGAAGCATCGTCGGGAGGCCGACGGAGTGGGCTCGGTACGGCTGTCGTTGAGTGTCGCCGCAATGGCTGCCGCGCTGGCGACGGGTGTGGGTGCTGGTGTCGCTCATGGTGTTCCGGAGCAGGGTGGTACAACGCCGGGCGTTCCGGAGCAGGGCGGTACCACCCCGGCGCCGTCGCCGGGTAATGAGGTTCCGTTGGTGGAGCCGGGTCCGGGTTCGGTGCCGGGTCCGCCGCAGGAGGCGCCGTATCAGCCGTATGTGCCTGAGGTGATTGATTATGGAGATCGGTATTCGCCGGTGCCGAATCGTCCGTTGACCGCGCCGAAGCCGGTGGCTCCGGTGCGGCCGATTGCGCCGCCGCCGAACAAGATTCGTATCGGCAACTTCATCACCGACATCCCGCAGGGCATGAGTGTTCGAGATGTGAACTCGATCAATGCGTGGTCTGCGTATGGGGAGTCGAAGATCGCACAGGGTTTGATTTCGGTAGGCGTGCCCAAGGATGAGGCGAGTCGTCAGGCTGCGTCGACGATCATCGGTGTGATGGCCGGTGGCACGGTCGCGGTGGGTGCGACGGTGGCTGCGGCGGCTGTGGGTGGGCTCGCGGGTGCCGCGGTCGGCGCGGGCATTGGTGCGGCGGTCGGGCTTGCAATCGAGCCGCTTGCGCCCTGGCCGTTCGTCGGTCCGGGTGCCCTGATTGGCGCTGGTGTGGGCGCGGTGACGGGTGCTGCGTTGCTGGGTGTTCCGGTGGCGGTGGTGGGTTTGGCGGGCACGGTGGCTGCTGGTGTTGTGGCGTACACGTTGGGTGCGGGGGATCCGGGGGCGAATCCGCGGGCGCCGTGGCAGCAGAACCCGGGTCCCAAGCATGCGTTGCCGAATCCGGAAGGGAACCAGTTTGTGCTGACCCTGGGTCCTGATGAGGCCAAGCGTGCTGGGTTGCCGGCGGTGAGTTATGTGGTGAACAAGCGTGGTGATGTGAGCGGCAATATCGCCGGCCAGAAGTTCGGGTGGTCGGTGGAGCAGGCCACTGCCCCGTATCGGGTGTTGGGTCCGCAGGTCGAGCAGAGTGCTCGCGCTCTGACGAAACAGGGTGCGGCAGCACTGAAATCCGTGGTGCCCGGTGTGAACATCGCGTGGCCACAAGAAGCACGACCGAACTGAGGAGACCTCGAATGGTGCGCAAGAGTGCAGTCGTATCGATCGCAGTGGCCGTCATGGCCATGCTGTTTGGTGCCGCCCCGGCGCGAGCCGACCGTCCCCTCGGCAACATCGCGATCTACAGTCCGATCATCGCGACAGTCGGTGATCATGACTACTGTCGTGGTTCGTTCGACGTGGGACTCTCCTCGAAGAGTCGGAAGCCGGGCGTCGTCAAAGTCACACTGACCTCTCGAGGCTTCACCGGAAACGGCCGTGGATGGACGCGAAATCCACAGTGCCGATTTCTGATCGGAATCACCGCTTTGGGGAGTCGGGCCTTCTATCGTGACTATTGGATTCCGGCGGCCTTTGGTCCTCGACCTGGACAGAAGATCGTGCGCGAGGTGATGACGGGTTCCGGGCTGAGCACGGTCGCCGTTCAAACCTACGTGTCCAAGACTACGGTCCGGACACCCCAATCGCTAAAGACGGCTTTCTACTTGATCGTGCCGTGACCCAGCCACCACCCTGGCCCGAGCGTCCGGTCATCGTGTGCGGCACCGCCGGTGGTGTCGGCACCTCGGTGATCGCGGCGCTGCTCGCCGATCACCGTGCCGCAACCACTCTGGGCGAATCGTCGTGGTGGATCGACGCCGCCGGCAACGACGGGGATCTCGAACTCCGCATGCGTGCGGGCGGCGACCCCGACCTCCTGCGGTCGACGTTCGGCACTGGTCTGTACCTCGCGCACGACGAGGACACGATCAGCGAAAGCGTCGCCTACGCGTGGGGTCAGGGCGCAGTGCCGGTGGTCGACGCCGGTGCCCGCGCCCTGTCGGTACTGCCTGATCTTGCCGAAGGCCCGTTGGCGCAGCACATGATTCCGGTCCTCGTGCTGAGCCCGCGGCCCGACTTGCTGAATCGTGCACGCATCTACCTCGACCAGTGGCAACGCATGGGCGTGCTGAGTAGGACGATCATCGTGATCAATCCTCAAGTGCCCGATATCGATCCGCGTCCGCTGCAAGATCTCGTGGTGGCGGCCGTGTCGGGCGAGGTCGCCGGCGTGATCGCACTCGAGTACGACCCGGTCCTCGGCGCCGGAACCGGACTCGACCGTTCCGCTCAGGAGAACCTGGCCCAGTCGACACGGGATGCCCTGCGCGAGTTGGCGATTGCGTCCGGAAGTCGGCCGTAGGTTACACGACGGCGGATCAGCTACCGCTACGGATCCACCAGTAGACGATCAAGCCGACCACGAACACGAATACGTAAAGGGAGCCGACCACGATGGCCGCGACCGCATATGGCCGGCCCTCTTCTCGTGAGCGGCCAATGTCAATCAGGGACTTGTAGCCCAGGCCGATACCGATCAGCGCCGTGATGCCCAGCATCGACAACACGAGCGCCCAGATCGCCATCCGGTTGACGCGGCGTCGGGGTTCTGGTGGTGCGGCGGGTCGTCGGTTGTCGGCCGGCTTGGCCAGGTTCGGGCGCACGGGTTCCTCCGGAGCAGCATCGATCGGGCAATCACGGTCGGGTTCGGGGTCGGAGCGCACCGCTGAATACGCCAGCGCCGACTTGTCGCTGCCCTTGTCGAGGCCGCGACCGGCGGGCTCTGGTCTCGAGGAGGGTACGGGCGCGAAGTCGTTGTCGTCGTCGTAGAACGGATCGAGACGCTCGTCGGGTCCGTCCGACGAACGCGAGCCCAGGGCACTTGTCGGCGCCGAAGTGGGTGGCCGCGGGCCGGGCGGACGCGCACCGGGCGGGGGAGCACCCCGACCCGGAGGTGGACGCTGGCCCGGCGGCGGACGATAACCGGGGGGAGGCCCACCCGGTCGCGGCGCCGGCCCGGACTGCGTCGTCGGGTGCGGTCCGGTGGTCCTGGGAGTGACGCTCTGCGGGCCGGTCGTGCGCGGCGAGCGGGGTGGCATCGATCCGGCGCGCGGCGGGATGGGCTGACCGCCGGTGGTGGTCGGACCGACGCCGGAACGCGCTGGGCCGCCGGTCGGGCGCGGACCGGTGACTGGGCCGCGCGGCGGGATCGGATGGCTGCCGGTGGTGCGACGCGGGTCGGGCGTCGGGGGTCGGGCCGACGATGGCTCGCCGGACGGCGGACGCACGGGTGCACTCAGCGGAGCCCGCGGAGGACGCTCCCATGGGGCCAGGCTGCCGGAGCCGGCCTCGGTGGACGATGGAGCCGGTCCGGCGCCACGTGCGTCATCGGCATCGCCCGGGCCGGGCGGCCGATTGCGTTCGTCGTCGGAGGTCACGGTTCCAAATTACCTGTGGCGATCGTCCGGCCGCCGTCAGGAGGCCTCTGACGTCGACTTCTCGGAGTCGATCGTCGTGGTCAGTTCCTCAACACGGGGCACAGTGGCAGACACCGGAGCAGGTTCGCGCCGCGACCGTCGGACCAGCAGGACAGCGATGCCGGCCGACACACTCGCGACCAGCGCACCTGCGGCGGCGATCAGATACTTCTTGGGCATGTGGACAAGACTGCCAGTCGACGCGACACGATGCCAGCGGGGTTGGTCGTGCAGTCTGACCACCGACTTCGTCGCAGATGGTTGGATGGAGGTGTGACTACACCGAATTCTTCTGTAACCATTCACACCAATCGCGGCGACATCAAGGTCGACCTGTTCCCGAATCACGCTCCCAAGACCGTCGCGAACTTCGTCGGTCTCGCCGACGGCAGCAAGGACTACACCAAGCCCAACGCGTCGGGCGGCAACTCCGGACCGTTCTACGACGGCTCGCCGTTCCATCGCGTCATCGAGGGATTCATGATCCAGGGCGGCGATCCCACCGGCACCGGCACGGGCGGCCCGGGCTACCAGTTTGCCGACGAGTTCCACCCGGAACTCCAGTTCGACCGCCCCTATCTGCTCGCGATGGCCAACGCCGGACCCGGCACCAACGGCTCGCAGTTCTTCATCACCGTCGGCCCGACCCCGCACCTGAATCGTCGCCACACGATCTTCGGCGAGGTCACCGACCCCGCGTCGCAGCAGGTGGTCGACGCGATCGCCACCACCTCGACCGACCGTCGTGACCGTCCGCTCGACGAGGTCGTCATCGAGAAGATCGAGGTCAACTGACCGGCCCTCAGTACACGCCACCTCAGGTGGCCGTGTGCTACCGGCACCCCGACCGCCCCACCGGACTGTCCTGCAGTCGGTGTGGGCGGCCGGCGTGTCCGGAATGTCTGCGTCCCGCCGCGGTCGGCCAGCACTGCGTCGACTGCCTGCGCGACGACGGAGTCCAGCGAGGTTCGGCCAATCCGGGACGACGGTCGTGGTCGTTCCGGGCCATCTCGTCGAGCCGGACGCCGTACGCGACCTACGCGCTGATCGCGATCAACCTGATCGTGTTCGGACTGTGCGTTGCCGAGGCCGGTGTCACCGACCCCTCGAACGCGGCACTGTTCGCACACGGTGATCTCGTCAAGGGCATCGTCGGCGACGGTGAGTACTGGCGTCTGCTGACCGCCGGATTCCTGCACTTCACCGTGATGCACGTCGCAGTGAACATGATTTCGCTCTACATCATCGGCCGCGACCTCGAGATCGCCCTGGGCATCTACCGGTATCTCGCGGTGTACCTGATCTCTCTACTCGGCGGCAGCGCTGCCGTGATGCTCTTCGAAGCCGACAACGTCCAGACCGCGGGCGCATCCGGTGCGATCTACGGGCTGATGGGGGCGATGCTGGTGATCGTTCTCAAGGCCCGCGTCTCGCCGACCCCGGTGCTGGTGATCATCGGTTTCAACGTGGTCCTGTCGATCTCGTTGCCGGGCATCTCCCTGATGGCACATCTCGGCGGTCTGGCCTTTGGCGTCGCCGCAACGGCCGCGATCGTCTACCTCCCCGAACTGGTGCTGCCACGCAATCGGCTCGACGCGGCGTCGGC
Source organism: Gordonia sp. NPDC003422 (assembly GCF_053588675.1). Classification (NCBI taxonomy): domain Bacteria; kingdom Bacillati; phylum Actinomycetota; class Actinomycetes; order Mycobacteriales; family Gordoniaceae; genus Gordonia; species Gordonia sp. NPDC003422. The sequence goes on along the minus strand of NZ_JBSFQL010000004.1, from coordinate 58,455 downwards.
ATCGCGGGTGTCGTGGGCCGCGCTCGGCGTTCTGCTGGTGCTGGCGCTCGCTGTCGGGGTCGGCGCAGGAGTCATGTACAGCGGGCCGATGATCCTGCGCTGAAAGGTGTTGCTCCCCCGCAGGTGCCTTCCTCCGCTCCCTGAGGTGTGAGGAGCCCCCACCCGCTGCCTGAGGTGTGAGGAGCGCTAGCGACGAGCCTCGAAGGCCTGGTGAGAGGACATTGTCGTCTCACCACGGGCTTCGAGGCTCGCAGGCTCGCACCTCAGCCAGCGGGTGGCGACTGTTCGCTTGCACCTCCGGCGGGAGTGGACTCTTTGCTGCTCAGCCGGCGATCGGGGCGTGTCCTACGGCCGCGCGTCGTCGACCGTGAAGCCCGCGCGGCGCAATTCGTCGACCACGGTGATGAGGTCGGCACCGAGATCCCATCGGCTGAAGACCACCAGCCGGGCGTCGTCGCGCGAGCCGGCGCCGTCGGGGAGCAGATCGATCTCCAGCTGCGCGGTCCGGCGTCCGATCCGACGCAGGGCCAGCAGGCGGATGCGTTCGACCTGATCCGGCGCGTAGGTGTGGACGCCGCCGATCGTCCGGATCGTCAGCTGCGGTGGTGACGCCGCAACGGCCAGACGTGGCCGGATGATCAGCGCGTACCCGCCGAAGGCCAGCAACAGGACGCCGGCGACAGAGATCATCAGCAACCCCACCGCGTCGGGAGCTGCCACCAAGGCCACCGCGAGCAGGACGAACCCGGCGATACAGAGGGCTGCGGCAGCGGCTCGGGGGGTCGCCCAAGAGGCGTCGACAGAGTTATCCACAGAAGTTACTCACAGTGGGGATGAATTACACACATGTGATTTCCACAGTGTGGAGAACCTGATGCGGACAATATGCGCAGGTCAGCGCCACCGCATGGTCATCAGGAGGCCGGCGACCATCAGTGAGAAGCCGATGAGGAAGTTCCACGCCTCGAGGTTCGCCATCCAGTGCAGGGGCTGGCCCTCGCCGCCGTATGTGGTGTTGCTCGCGGCCAGGTAGTAGACGACGAGCCAGGCGAGTCCGAGCACCATGAGCCCGAGCATCACGCCCACGTAGATCGAACTGGACGGTCCGGCCTTGACCTTGACCGGGGTCCGGCTGGCCGGGTTGATGGTGTAGTCGGTCTTCTTCCGGACTTTTGACTTCGGCATGACTTCCTCTGTAGTACGACACCGCGCAGTTGGGATGGCTCCCGGCGCGCGCAAAAGCTCTCCTCTACGGTATCTCACCTGGTCGCCGTCGTAACCACCCCTGCTGCGGCGGTAGCCTGTCGGGGTGCAACGCATCCTGGTCATCGACAACTACGACAGCTTTGTCTACAACTTGGTCCAGTACCTGGGCCAGCTCGGTGTCGAGGCTGTGGTGTGGCGCAACGACGACCCGCACTTGGACACCGAGAATCTTGTCTCGGCGACAACCGGATTCGACGGTGTGCTGCTCAGCCCGGGCCCGGGGACCCCGCAGCGCGCCGGCGTGACGACGCCGATGGTGACCGTCGCGGCCGAGCACGGGTTCCCTCTGCTCGGTGTCTGTCTCGGACATCAGGCGATCGGTGCGGCTTTCGGCGCGACCGTCGACCGTGCGCCAGAACTTCTGCACGGCAAGACGTCTCAGGTCGCCCACGACGGCGTCGGCGTCCTCGCCGGCCTACCGGATCCGTTCACGGCCACCCGCTACCACTCACTGACCGTGGTGCCCGACACCATCCCCGACGAACTCGTCGTCACCGGTCGCACCGAATCGGGCATCGTCATGGCCATGCAACATCGGGAGCTGCCGATTCACGGCGTGCAGTTCCACCCGGAGAGCGTGCTCACCCAGGGCGGCCACCGCATGCTCGCCAACTGGCTCGCGGTGTGCGGCATCGAGATCCCCGAAGAGCGCGTCGCCGCGCTGGAAGCCGAGATGGCGGCTGCCATCACGCGCTGAGGAGTCAGTTGGGCAGCAGACTCGCTTGTCCGACGACGATGCTGATCGACCCGTTCTTGCGCACCTTGCTTCCCGGGGCGGGGTCTTGCCCGATGACCTTGCCGTCGTCGGGGCTGCCGAGCGGGACGTTGCGCGTCGACCGCGTCAGCGTGCTGCGATCCCAACCTGCCCGGCTCAGCTCGGCCAAGGCTTGGGCGGGGGTGCTGCCGCGGAGATTGGGCATCACGAACAGGTTGCCGCGCGACACCGAGACCTGCACGACGCTGCCCTCGCTGACCTCGACGTCGGCCGACGGCGACGAGCTGACCACTCGACCGGCAGGCTGGTCGGAGTCGACCTGCACGACGACCATGCGGAGCTGGATCTGCTCGAGATACACCTGCGCCTGCTGCCGGGTTTGACCCACCAGATTAGGCACGGTCACCAGCTTGGGACCGTTGCCGATGCGCAGTTCCACGACCCCGGTCACGGGCACCTCGGTGCCGATCATGGGGGCGGTCTCGACCACCTTGTCCTTCAGTTCGGCGGTCGAGTCGACGCGGACGGTCTTGACGTCGGTGAAGCCGAGGCGTTTGAGCATCTCGGTCGCTTCGGGCAGCGTCTTGCCGCGGACGTCGGGGATCTTCTCGCGTGGTGGACCCGACGATATGTAGAGCGTCACCTCGGAACCCTCGGCGGCCATCACGTTGTCGCCGCCCGGTGTGGTGCGGGTCGCGTGGCCGACGTCGATGGTGGCACTCGGCTCCTGGAGTTCCTTGACCTCGAACCCGGCCTTCTCCAGCGCCGACCGCGCGTCGGGTGTGGTCAGGCCCGCGACATCGGGCACCGAGACCTGCCGGGCGGAGTCGTCGGAGCTCCACGGCGCCCAGAAGAACAGCGCAGCGACCAGCAACAAGACCACGGCCGCGACCGCCCCGAACATCACTGGTTTGGAGCGGCGTCGGACCGCCTGCGGCCCGGTGTCGTCGTCCTCGCGTCGATGTGAACCACCGCCGGCCGCCTCGGCGCGCATGGCCTTGCGTGGGCCGGTGTCGATGAACTCGGTGCGTTCGGCGTCCGACAGCAGCAGCGGCGCCGACGGTTTGCCGCCGGCGAGCACCTTGATCAGATCGGCGCGGAGATCGCCCGCCGACTGGTAGCGGTTCTCCTTGTTCTTGCTCATCGCCTTGAGGACCACGGAGTCGAGTTCGCGCGGGATCTCTGGCTTGACGTGCGACGGCCACGGCGGATCCTCGTGGACGTGCTGGTGTGCGACGGCGACCGGCGAATCACCGGTGAACGGCGGCTCCCCGGTGAGCAGCTCGAAGAGCACGCACCCCATCGAGTAGATGTCGCTGCGCGGATCGACCTTGATGCCGCGCGCCTGCTCGGGCGACAGGTACTGCGCGGTGCCCATCACGGCCGACGTCTGCGTCATGGTCGCGCTGGTGTCGCTCATGGCGCGGGCGATACCGAAGTCCATCACCTTGACCGCACCGGACTTGTCGATCATGACGTTGGCCGGTTTCATGTCGCGGTGCACGATGCCGTTGCGGTGTGAGAAGTCCATGGCGGCGGCGACGTCGGCCATCCACGTCATCGCCTGCCGCGGGGCGACCGGACCGTTGGAGCGCAAGATGTCGCGCAGCGTGTCGCCGTCGACGTACTCCATCACGATGAACGGCAGCGGACCGTCGTCGGTCTCGGCCTCACCGGTGTCGAAGACCTGCACGATGGTCGGGTGGTTCAGCTTGGCCGCGTTCTGGGCTTCGCGTCGGAAGCGCAGGTAGAACGTCGGATCGCGGGCCAGATCGGCGCGCAGCACCTTGACCGCGACATCCCGGTGCAGGAGAAGATCGCGGGCGTAGTGGACCTCCGACATACCGCCGAACCCGAGCGTTTCGCCCAGTTCGTAGCGGTCGGAGAGGTGATGCGGCGTCGACATCATGGTATCGGCGGGAAGGACAACCAGGGCGGTGCGGTCTGAGCGCCGGGGTCGGTGCTCTCGCTCGTCTGGGGTTCGGTGGTCGGTGTGGTGGTGTTCTCGGTGGTCGTGCGGGTCGTCGGCCGCCGAGTGGTGGTCGTCGTGGTCGGCGTGGGGGTGTCGTCTTCGGTCTCGGTGGTCTGCGGCGGTGCGACCGTCGTCGTCTGGAACTGCGTCACCGTCGTCGACGACGGGGTCGGCGCGCTCGCCCCCGACGAATCCTTGGTGAGCAACCAGAAGCCGATCAGGCCGATCGCACCGACGAGCAGCGCGGCGGCCACCCCGGCGAGCACCTTCTGGCCGGTGGTCCAGCTGTCATCCGGGGGCGGGATCGGCGTGGAACGGGGGGCGGTCGGCGGGCGTGACGCCGCACTTGCCGGCGCGGTACGGGACAGCGCCGCAGCACCAGCGGCCCCGGCAGCCGCTCCCGCGACCGCGGCGGCACCCGGACGCGGCGGCCGACGACCCGCCCGCACCGCGGCGACGGCGTCGGCGAACTCGCCACCGTTGGCGTAACGCTGACGCGGATCCTTGGCCATCGTGATCTCGATGAGTTCACGCACACCCGACGGCAGGTTGCTCGGCAGCGGCGGCGGGGTTTCCCGAATGTGCTTCATGGCCACCGTGATTGCGCCGTCACCGAGGAACGGTCGGCGGCCGGTGAGCGACTCGTAGCCGACGACGCCGAGCGAATAGACGTCCGACGCCGCGGTCGCCTCGTCGCCGGTGGCCTGCTCGGGCGAGATGTACTGGGCGGTGCCCATCACCATGCCGGTCTGGGTGACCGGTGCGGAGTCCACCGCCTTCGCGATACCGAAATCGGTGATCTTCACCTGGCCGGTCGGGGTGATCAGGATGTTGCCGGGCTTCACGTCGCGGTGCACGAGCCCCTGGCTGTGCGCAGCCTGCAGCGCCCGACCGGTCTGCTCGAGCATGTCGAGGGTGTTGGTCAGCGAGAGCCGGCCGAGACGGGAGATCACCGAGTTGAGCGGCTCACCGTCGACGAGCTCCATCACCAGATAGGCGAGCGCTTCGCCGCCGGCCCGATCGGGTGTCTCGCCGTAGTCGAAGACGTTGGCGATGCCGGGGTTGTTCAGCTTGGCGGTGGTCTGCGCCTCCGCGCGGAACCGTGCGATGAACTCAGGATCGTTGGTGTACTCGGCCTTGAGAACCTTGACCGCCACCCGACGATTCAGCCGGGTGTCGAGCGCCTCCCACACCTGTCCCATACCGCCGGTCGCGATCAGCCTCATCAGGCGGTAGCGATCGGCGATGGTCATGCCGTTCTGCAAGGTCATCGACCTGGACCTCCCACCACTGCGTTGATCACTTCCCGTCCGATCGGTGCGAGATCGGCGCCCACCGACTTCACGCCATTCCTACCGTTTTCCACGACGACCGCAAGGGCCACCTGTGCGTTCGTCGACGGACCGAACGCGATGTACCACGTCACCGGCGTCGCGTTCGGGTCCGACAGTTCGGCCGTCCCGGTTTTCGACGCAACGGTGACAGCGCCGCCGCTACCGTTGGTCTCCTGTTCGGACAGCACCATCATCCGGGTCAGGGTCGACGCCTGATCCGAGGTGATCGGCTGGTTGATCGTCGCCGGTTGAGTGGTCTCGAGGGTGCGCAGATCAGCCGCCTGCAGTTTATCCACCAGGTACGGGCGCATCCGCACGCCACCATTGGCGACGGTAGCGGCGATCATCGCGTTCTGCAGCGGGGTGAGGCGGACGTCGCGCTGACCGATCGCCGATTGGGCGAGCACATCCGGGGAGGTGATCGAACCGACGGTCGACTCGGTCACGGTCATCGGGATGTTCGGTCCGGGCTGATCGATCCCGAACAGCCGGGCGGTCTCGGTGAACACTGTCGTCGCATCTTTCATCTTCGTGGTCACCAGGTCGGCGAACGCGGTATTGCACGAGAACTTGAACGCCGTTTCGAGCGTTACGGTTCCCCCCGACGACCCGGGGCACGTCTCGCCGTCGTAGTTCTCCAAGCTCTGGTTGGTGCCGGGCAGCACGATCGACGGCGACGCGGTCAGCCGGATGCTGGTGTCGATCCCGTCGCGCAGTGCGGCCGCCGACGTGATCACCTTGAACGTCGATCCGGGCGGGTAGAGCTGGTTGATGGCGTGGTTGAGCGTGGGCTGACGCGGATCCTTGGTCAACCGGTCCCAATTGCGGAACTGCTCGTCGGCGTCGTGGCTGGCCAGCAGGTTCGGGTCGAAGCTGGGTGTCGAGACCATCGCGAGGATCTTGCCGGTGTTCGGTTGCAGCGCCACCAGCGAACCGCGGCACGGACCGTCGCACGGCCCGTTGCGCAGGGCGTTGTAGGCGAGCCGCTGGATCCGGGGGTCGATGGTGGTGACGACATTGCCGCCGCGCGGATCACGGCCGGACAGCATGTCCATGAACCGTTGACCGAACAGCCGGTCGTCGGAGCCGTTGAGGATGCTGTTCTCGGCATCCTCGATCTGGCTGTTGCCGTAGATGTGCGAGAAGTAGCCGGTGATGGGTGCGAACCCGAACGCCGTCTCCCCCGGATACACGCGTTGGAACTTGAAGCGGCCGTCGGTGGGCACCGAACTGGCGATCACGGTGCCGCCAGCCGTGATGAGACCACGCTGCCGGGAGAACTCGTCGAGCAGGATGCGGTCGTTGCGGCTGTCGGTGCGCAGGCTGTTGGCCTTGAACACCTGGACGTAGGTCGCGTTGGCCAGTAGTGCCACCATCATCAGGATGACCGCGACCGACACCCGTCGGATCGGCTTGTTCATGCGCGGGTCACCGCCTGCGTGGGCAGCGATTCGACCGGCTTGGGTGCCGGTCGGCGCTTGGCCGGATCGGGCTCGCGGGCCGCGTTGGAGATCCGCACCAGCAGGGCCAGCAGAATGTAGTTGGCCAGCAGCGACGACCCGCCGTACGACATGAACGGCGTCGTCAGACCGGTCAGCGGAATGAGTTTGGTGACGCCGCCGACCACCACGAAGACCTGCATCGCGATGGTGAACGACAGCCCGGTGGCGAGCAGTTTGCCGAAGCTGTCGCGGACGGCGACGCCGGTGCGCAGTCCGCGCATGATCAGCACCAGGAACAGCAGCAGGATCGCGGTGAGGCCGGCCAAGCCGAGTTCCTCGCCGATCGTCGCGATGATGAAGTCGGTGTTGGCGAACGGGACGGTGTTGGGCCGGCCCGACCCCAAACCGGTGCCGAGCAGGCCGCCGGTGGCCAGGCCGAACAGGCTCTGGCCGATCTGATAGCCGTCGCCGTAGAAGTCGGCGAACGGGTCTCGCCAGATGGACACCCGGAGTTGGAGGTGGCTGAACAGCGAGTACGCCAGGACCGCCCCGGCCGCGAACAGCGTCAGACCGATCACCAGCCAGCTGACCCGTTCGGTGGCGACGTACACCATCGTCAGCATCGTGGTGAAGATGAGCAGCGACGTGCCGAGGTCGGACTCGAAGGCCAGCACGCCGATCGCGATCGCCCACGCCGCCAGCAGCGGTCCGAGGTCACGTGCGCGCGGAAAATCCATCCCGAGGAAGTGTCGGCCTGCGGTGGTGAACAGGTCGCGCTTGGCCACCAGGAACGCCGCGGTGAAGATGATGATGAGGATCTTGGAGAACTCGCCGGGCTGAATGTTGAAGAAGGGCGTGCGAATCCAGATCTTGGACCCGTTGATCGTCGACCATCCGGCCGGCAGGATCGCCGGGATCGCGAGGAAGATGATGCCGCCGAGACCGAGGGTGTAGGCGTACCGAGACAGCGTGCGGTGATCGCGTACGACGATGAGGATCGCCGAGAAGGCGATGACGCCGAGGAACGCCCAGAGCAACTGCTGGTCGGCGTTGCTGGTGTGTTCGGTGGGGACGGGTGTCTCGTTGGATGCGGTGCCCAGGTCGAGCCGGTGGATGAGCACCAGGCCCAGCCCGTTGAGGACGGCCACCACCGGCAGCAGGATCGGGTCGGCGTGGGGTGCGTACCGGCGGATCACGAAGTGCGCCGCACCGAACAGCAGGATGTAGGCGCCCACGTACTTGAGGAGCGCCCAGGTGATGGACTGCCCTTGTGCGGCTTGCACGATCAACAGCGCCACCGTGACCAGGCCGATCGCGAACACCAGAAGCAGAAGCTCGGTGTTGCGGCCGGTCTGCTCGTTCGGTTGACGCGGGGGTGCGTGCGGAGCGGGCGCGGACTGGGTCATTTTTGTCGGCAGTCCGGGTAGCCGACAGGTGGGGTGTTCGGCACGGTGCCGGTGGCGTTCGGATCGTCGAGCGGGGGTCGCGTGGTGGACGGTGCCGGAGCGGGGTTCGGGCGCGTCGGCGCCGTGGTGGCGCCCGGAGTCAGCGTCGAATCGGCTCCGCCGCCGCCCGGATATCCGGGTTGGTTGCTCGGCGTCGTCGTGCCGGTCCGCGGTGGCGGAGTGCTCGTCGGCATGTCCTGGCACACCGGAAGCAATTCGCCGCTGATCGAGTTCTCGACCTCGTCACGACTGAGGTTCTTGATCTTCAGGTCGACGATCGACTGCGCGGTGGCCTGTTTCAGATCGAGCAGGCGCAGGGTGCGGGCACATTCCTGGCCCTCGTCCTTGAAGACGATCTGCGGCACCATCTGCGCGTCGGTCTCGATGCATCCGTTCGCCGCAGGCCGATTCATCGTGCGGAAGAGGAACTTCTCCGGCGAACCCTGACGGATCACGACGTTGCCGTCGGTCAGGTTGTTGACCTGGGTGGTGTCGGTGGCGGTCGCGTAGTAGTTGCTGTAGATCGTCGCCCGGATCACGAAGTACCCGATGACGAGTGCAGCGACGACGATCAGCGCCACGCCGAGTGCGATCCAGCGGCCCAGATGACTGCGGCGGCCGGTCGGCGCCGGCTCGTCGAGGACGGTGGGGCGCAACGGTTCCGCGGGTGGCGGCCGCAGCGCAGCGGCGCGTCCGGCCGCGGTCTTCGGGTCCGGGGTGTAGGTGTCTTCGTGGCCGCCGGCGGCACCACCGACGATGGGCCGGGAGTCGCCATATTCGGTGTCGACGACGTCGCCGATCACCACGGTCACGTTGTCCGGACCACCGCCGCGGAGTGCGAGCTCGATGAGGCGGTCGGCGCATTCGCGGGGGTCGGCGATGGAACCCAGTGTCTCCCCGAGGGTTTCCTCGGTCACGACGTCGGACAGGCCGTCGCTGCACAGCAGGTAGCGATCCCCGGCACGGGCCTCGCGCACGGTCAGTGTGGGTTCCACCTCGGTGCCGGTGAGGGCGCGCATGATCAGCGAACGCTGGGGATGGGTGTGCGCCTGTTCGGCCGTGATGCGACCCTCGTCGACCAGGGTCTGGACAAAGGTGTCGTCGCGGGTGATCTGGGTGATCTCGCCGTCGCGATACATGTATCCGCGCGAATCACCGATGTGGCACAACCCAATTCGACTTCCGGCGAACAGGATTGCGGTGAGCGTGGTGCCCATGCCCTCGAGTTCGGGCGACTGCTCCACCTGCGCGGCGATCGCCTCGTTGCCGGCATGGGTGGCGCGGTCGAGCGCGCTGAGGAGGTCGCCGCCGGGTTCGTCGGCGTCGAGGGAGCTGAGCGCCTCGATGACGAGTTGGCTGGCCACCTCGCCGGCCGCGTGCCCGCCCATGCCGTCGGCGAGGGCGAGCAGGCGAGGACCGGCGTACGCCGAATCCTCGTTGTTGGACCGGACCAGGCCACGGTCGCTTCGGGTGAAATAGCGCAGGACAAGGGTCACGGGCGCAACTCGATCACGGTCTTGCCGATCCGTATCGGCGTGCTGATCGGGACCTTGACCGGCGTCGTCACCTTGGTGCGGTCGAGGTAGGTGCCGTTCGTCGACCCGAGATCCTCGATGTACCAGTCGTCGCCGCGGCGCGAGAGCCTCGCGTGGCGTTCTGACGCGTAGTCGTCGGTGAGAACAAGGGTCGAGTCGTCGGCGCGGCCCATGAGGACGGGCTGGCTGCCGAGGCTGATGCGGGTGTTCGCGAGCGCGCCGTGGGTGACGACGAGGTGTCGGGCCGATCCGCGCTGCGCGGGGCTGCGTCGTCGCTTGTCGCTACCGGAATAGCGGGGGAGTCGGAGGCCGCCTGCGCTGGCGATGTCGGTGCGCAGGGTCCGGATCACGGCGAACACGAACAGCCACAGCAGCAGCAGGAACCCGATGCGGGTCAGCTGCAGCACCAAGCCCTGCATCTTTCGTTCACCTCCAGCGCCATCACACGTCCGGTCTGTTCGCTCCGCCCCCTGGCGCCAGTCGAATCAGCAGACCCGACTGCATCTTATGGGCAGATCGCTCAAACTCCGTCATTCGGATATGACAGTTCAGTATCAACCGTGACCGCCGTGCCGTGCGGCACTTCGGTCGGCTCGTCGCGGTAACCACCGCTCCCTGAGGTGCGAGGAGCGCATTCCCCTCCGCTCCCTGAGGTGCGAGGAGCGCCGGCCCCACCGCTCCCTGAGGTGCGAGGAGCGCTAGCGACGAGCCTCGAAGGGCCGGTGAGACGACCTCGCGACCCACCAACCGTCGCAGCTGCTACTGGAAGCGCACCGTGATGTCGGAATGGCCCACCCGGATGCGGTCACCGTCGGCGAGTTCCCAGCTGTTGACCGCGACGTCGTTGACGGTGGTGCCGTTCGTCGAGTTGAGGTCGGTCAGCATCGCGGTGTTGCCGTCCCAGCGGATCTCGACGTGGCGACGCGAGACGCCGGTGTCGGGGAGGCGGAACTGCGCGTCCTGACCACGTCCGATGACGTTGGAACCCTCGTGCAGCTGGAAGGTGCGGTTGCTGCCGTCCTCGAGGAGCAGGGTGATCGACGTCGGTGCATAGCCGGCCGGTGCGCGACCGTAGGCCTCATGCGGCTGCTGATAGTCGTAGCCGGGCTGCTGGCCGTAGGCAGGCTGCTGGCCGTAGGCCTGGTCGTACCCGGGCTGCTGTCCGTAACCCTGGTCGTATCCGGGCTGCTGGCCATAGCCCTGGTCGTACCCGGGCTGCTGTCCGTAACCCTGGTCATATCCGGGTTGCTGGCCATAGCCCTGGTCGTATCCCGGCTGCTGTCCGTAGCCGGGCTGGGCGCCGTAGCCCTGCTCGTAGCCGGGCTGCTGGCCCTGCTCGTATCCCTGCTGTCCGTAGCCGGGCTGCTGTCCGTACTGGTCGTAACCGGGCTGGCCGTACTGGTCGTATCCCTGCTGTCCGTACTGGTCGTATCCGCCCTGTTGGTAGTCGTAGCCACCCTGCTGGCCGTACGCGGGATCGGCGCCCCTGCGCTGGTCGTATCCGGGGTTGTGCGTCATCTCTGGGGCTCCTACTGGTTGTGGGGCATTTTCTTGTGGTCTGTTCGCTTGCACTGGGGGAGGTCCCGCCGGCGGCGGTGGCACCGGACGCGGCGCCGCATCCGGGTTAACGGTGCCCCGTGCCCGGAAAATCCCCGTGTGCAAGGACGGCGATTGGTCGAACTCTACGACGACTTTGCCGTAGGTCTGCCATCCATTGTCTTTGATGAAGTTTTCCAAATGCTTCGAGAATGTCTTGCGATTCAGCTCATATTCGGCCGCGATCTGGTGGTGATCGGTGGGACTGAACAACAAGGTGTAGCTATTTGCCGCGAGTACGGTGCCGTCACCGACGTCCCGTACGGACTCCTGAGCTTCCCGCTGCAACCCGTTCTCAATCTCCTGCGGGGCCACTTGACCACCGAAAACGCGCGCAAAGCTGTCGTCAACCGCACCTTCGAGCTTGCGTTCGATCCGTTGCAGGATCCCCACCCGTGACCTCCTTTCGCGGCATATGAGCGTGTCGCCGTGCATCTGGCCTTGATTGATGATAGCGACAAGTGCAAACAATCGTGCCATCAAGACAACTGGTGCACCGTGTGTAACATCCGCAACAGCTTCTTCGCCAACTCACCATTCAGCCGTTCGACGCTCTTCCCCTGCTGATTTCAGTAGACGAGGCGTCCGTTCTTGCTGGTTGAGCGGGAGGCTCTGAACTGCGAGCTGCTCCTTCATTGCTGGTTGAGCGGCGACGGCTGCCCGACCGCGAGCCGTCCCTTCTTGCTGGTTGAGCGGCGACGTGCGAGCGTAGCGAGTTCGACGCCTGTCGAAACCCCGGTGCGCCGACAGTGTCAGCAACCAGCTGGCCACCCACCGCAACAATCCAGTTTGGAATCGCGACCAACCGGCTGTTATCGTTCTCGGGTCCGTTGGTCTCCCAGGCCGACGAACATGCCCGCCGAGCAATCGGCGGCCACGGGCGAGTGGCGGAATGGCAGACGCGCTGGCTTCAGGTGCCAGTGTCCTTCGGGACGTGGGGGTTCAAGTCCCCCTTCGCCCACCACGGAGCAGTTCAGCTCAAAGTGGTACATCAGGTCAGGTTGCGGAATCGTAGCCTGACCTTTGGTTTTGTCGCGGGCGGCTCGATGGCTCGCCAAAACCTTTGATTGTGGGGACATTGGGTTGACGTGTCCCGTGCAGCGCGTATGCGGGCTATGACTATGTACCGACGTACTCCGGGGATCACGCCTTCCTATCCGGTTTCTCGATGTGGGTATCGATCAAGAACCCGGCAATTGCAAACCCCGCGTTGACCGCGAGCTTCGCATGCCGCGGTGCAGGGCCAACGGAGCGTTTGCCACGACCATGAGCATCGCTGAGGGCATTTCGCATTCCGGCGAGGCCGCTGACGACTGTTGCAGCGCCGCTGAGAATTTGCTTGATGATTTGTTCGGAGTGCTGGTCAGGCGAGACCTCCATCGCCGATGCCGCAACCTTGTAGAGCTTCGCGAGGTCCCAGGAGTTTTCGTAAGCAACTGACCGTTCGTCGCAGATGTGCTTGCAGACACTTTCCAACGTTGTGCGAGTAGCGGTGATCGCGCCGTCTGGGTCGGACGTCACCTTGCCCAGCGCCGCCGTCCACGACTTTGTGACTGCCTGCCAGTCCTCCAGCTTTTCCAAGCCTTGGCTGGCTGCTTTGGCACCTGGGGTCCCATCGGCTAATAGGAGCGAACGGAGCTTCTCGATCTCCTCGTCTGGAGGCATTCCGTACCTACTGCCACCGTCGTAGCTGCAGAGCTCGAGCAGAAAGGTCTTCTGCTGCTGCAACGGCATTGACTTGAGGCCAGCTTGGAAGATCTGCCACCGTGACATGGCTCCACCACCCCAGCCCTGGTACGGGCCAAGCGCATCGGTGTACTCGGCAAAGATCTCGTGGATCTCGGGGCCGCTGAATCCTGTCTCGCGCGCGAACATATCGGTGGCTAGCTTCATGACGCGGTAGGGCAGGTCGTTCGTCTTCGAGGACACGTACTCATTGTTGGCTATGAATCACTGGATCGCGTGAAGCTCCATCGAGTCAGTACCGCCGGCGGGTGCCAGGACTTCCCCCATTCCGTCGGCCGACGCCGATAAGGTTTCTGACCGGGCGGCACGATGGCAGCCCGTAGGTGAGCCGGAGGAGTACAGCTGTGCGTTTGAGCGCCGACAAGACCGTGAAGTGGACTGCAGCGTCCGCGCCCGACGGGGTTGCTCCTGAGAAGGTCTATTTCGGCCCGGACCCGCACCACCTCGGAGGCTTCCAGGTTGCTGTCGCGCGTGCTGCCTCGGCGCCGTCCCGCCAAGTGCTTCGAGAACTCTTTAACGCGCGCAAGGGCAAGACGCAGGTCCAGCTCATCATCGCAATACTCCACGACGAGACCGCTTACATGTTTGGCCCCGACCCTCAGGCGCAGGCCGTTGAACTCCCGATCGAACAGGCTCAGCGTCAGCTTCAGTCCGTGCTTGCCGAACCTGACGTGCTGGCCGCGACGGAGCGATACGCAGCCTTCCGGAAGGCGAACGACACTACGGGTGTCGTGGGCTTTACCAATAGCGGTCTGTTTGCGACGCACCACATTACGAGCAATGTCCCGAAGCGATCCGACTGGGAGGCTCTCGGCAAGAACGCCGCGCCACTGCTCAGCAAGCGGGGTAGGCAGCTTGTCGAGGCTCTTGGGTTCGGCACGTCACCAGGGCCAAACGGAACGATGCTGCTTTCGACGGGTGGCCACCCGCCTCGCGCGGTTGCAGTTCTACTTGACGACTCCGAGCACTTTGACACTAAGACCCAGCGCTTCCAGCTTTCGCCGGTGGCGTTTGGCCTGGCGGTCGCGTCGAGGCAGGAGGTTCCGTGGCTCGTCGTGCTTCGGAAGGATCAGATCAGGCTGTACCCGGGCCGCGACGGTGTCGGCGTTGGATCCAAGGGCCAGGCCGACACGTTCTTCGAGGTCGACTTGTCGACCATCGATTCCGAGTTCGCTGCCCTGCTTCCCCTGGTGTTTTCTGCGGATGCACTCGTCGCCGATGGCACAGCAGATGGACTGCTGCGCGACAGTGCCCGTTACGCGACAGAGTTGGGCGCGCGCCTTCGGGAGCGAATTTACGACGAGATTGTTCCTCCTCTGGCGGTCGAAGTCGCACACCGTCTTGCGAAGAACGCAGGTGTGAAACTCGATGCTGATGGACTCGCGCTCGCCTACCGTGTCACCCTTCATATTCTCTTTCGACTGATCTTCCAGGCATATGCCGAGGACCGTGGCCTTCTGCCGTCTGGCCGAAACGAGGGCTTCGACGCAAACAGCCTCAAGACAAACGCCCGACGATTACTCGACGCGGATACTAGCGACTTCGGAGATTCATCCACTATCTGGTTCGACCTCGTGCAGGTGTGGAACGCGATCGATCACGGTAACCCGCAGTGGCAGATTCCCGCATATAACGGAGGGCTTTTCTCCACGGACCCGGACCGATCGCCCGAAGGCGCACTTATAAAGCGAATCGAGCTGCCGGATAATGTGCTCGGCCCAGCGCTCAAGAGTCTTCTCATTGACATTAACGAGGACGGAGTACTCGGCGCTGTCGACTTCCGCTCGCTGAGCGTTCGCGAGTTCGGCACTATCTACGAGGGCCTCCTGGAGAGTTCGCTCTCTCTTGCCGAGGAGAACCTCACGGTTGACAAGAATGGAGCGTGGGTACCGGCGAAGCGTGGTGATGAGGTGTGGGCGCGCTCCGGGGAGGTCTACTTCCACACAGCGTCTGGAGAGCGAAAAGCGACCGGTTCCTACTTCACGCCAAAGATAGTCGTGGATCACCTCATAGAGCGGTCGATTGTCCCCGCACTCGGTGTCCATCTACAGAAGATTGCCGATCACCTAAACAACGGTGATGCATCCGCCGCTGCACGTGACTTCTTCGATTTCCGCGCGGCAGACCTCGCGATGGGCTCTGGGCACTTCCTAGTCGCGGCCGTCGACAAGATCGAAGCGCTCATGCGCACTTTCCTTACGGACCATGCAGTTCCAGGCGTTGTCGAGGAGCTGTTAAGGCTCGCGGAGGTCGCACGGAACGCTCTCGGCACCGACGATGTCGCCAAGAGCGAGGTCGACGAGGTGGGCCTTCTGCGTCGGCAAGTCGCGCGCCGCTGCGTCTATGGCCTCGACATCAATCCGATGGCGGTCGAATTGGCTCGCCTCGCCCTGTGGATTCACACGTTCGTGCCCGGCCTCCCTATGAGCAACCTCGACCATGGGTTGGTGAACGCCAATAGCCTTACTGGTATCGGCACAATCGACGAGGCACTCGATGCTCTGCAGCCCGGCCGTAAACCGGGTGAGATCAGCCTCTTCGATGAAATTCTCACCGATCAATTGGCGTCCTCGAAGACCCTGCTTATCGATGTTGCAAGCGCCAGCGAGGCGAACAAGGCAGAGGTGCAAGAGGGCGCGCGGATGCTTGCTAGAGCGCGTGCGTCTGCAGCTACCGCAAACAAGATCTTTGACGCTGCTGTTGCTGCACGGATCGGTTGGATCCAGCCTGGACTAATTGTGGACAAACCGTCCTTGCAATCAGTCCTTGAGCGCCCCGAGACAGCGAAAGCCGCGGAGCAACTCAACCCAGCTCACATGCCGTACCTCTTTCCAGAGGTCTTTCTGCGTGATCGGCCCGGGTTTGATGTAATCCTTGGCAACCCTCCCTGGGAGACCGTCAAGGTAGAGGAACAGAAGTGGTGGGGCCTCAGGATGCCGGGGCTGCGTTCACTGCCGCAGAAGCAGAAACGAGCCGGACTCGTTGCCTTCCAGAAGGCGCGACCGGACCTTGTTGACGAATATGAGGCTGAACGACAGACAGTTGACGCCTACGCCACCGTGCTGCGGACAGGCCCATTCGTTCTTGGGAGCGGGGACGTCGACCTCTACCAGGCGTTCGCGTGGCGAAACTGGCAACTACTGCGGCTCGGGGGACGAAGTGCCGTCGTACTCCCAAGAACAGCTTTGTCAGGGTCACCGCTCGAACACTGGAGAAGACTCGTGTTGGCCGAGGGGTCCTTTGCGGACGTGTGCTTCCTGCTCAACAACCAGCAGTGGGTGTTCCCAGAAGTCCACCCGCAGTACACAATCGGTTTGACTGTCATGGAGCGAGGCGGAGATCAGCTCGTCAGGTGGGCAGGACCGTTCGCTAGCGAGGAAGCCTTTGCTAGAGGAGCGGATAAGTTGGCGTCAGTTCCGAGTGACGAGTTCGCCACGTGGTCGAATGCCGCATCGTTTCCACTTATTCCTGATCCGAAATCAGCCGAAGTATTCCGACAGATGAAGAAGAGCCCGCGATTCGATGAATCACGTTCGGGCTGGGAGTTTCGCCTAACCAATGAGTTACATTCTACTAACGATCGCTCGCTCTATAATTTCGATTTAGCCAAAAGCGCAGGAAAGACTCCCGTACTTGCTGGCTCGTCCTTCAATTTGTGGACGCCTGACGCTGGCGACCCGTATGCGTACAGTGTCACTTCGAAGCTGCGTGAGCACCTGAAAAAGAAGCTCGCGACGCAACTTCGGCAGCGCAGGTCCGCTTACTTCGGGATGACTTTCGGCGTAAAAGACCTTCCGATGGATCACGCCAGGATCGTCTTCAGAAAAATTGCACGTCCGAGTGACAGTCGCACCTCAATCGCATGCCTCATTCCACCAAGGAGCTCGATCACCGAGGCTGGGCAGATTGTTGTGACCGTTCAAGGTGATCCGAAGGCGGAGGCATACTTGCTCGGCGTTCTCAGCAGCATTCCATTCGACTGGGCGGCCAGACGGTGGGTCGAGCTAAATTTCAACTTCTACCTGATGAATCCGATGCCTGTGCCCAGATACACGCCTGGTGGTCCGTTGACGACGCGCATGGTAGAGATCGCTGGAAAGCTCGCCGCCGTTGATGAGCGTTACGCCGATTGGGCGGCCGCGGTTGGCGTTCGGGTCAGCTCAGTGAAATCGGCCCCCGAGAAGGACAGCCTGATTGCCGAACTCGATGCGCTGGTGAGTCTGATGTACGGCCTTGAGGAGGATCAGGTCGAGCACGTGTTTGCAACTTTCCACCGTGGTTGGAACTACGAGGCCCGTCTCGACGCGGTCATTACTCACTATCGAGAGTGGAAGGGTAAGGCATGACCCAGCTTCCTGACTTTGCGACCAATCACGCATCGACCGAAGCCGGGCTCACGGTTGCTGACAAAGTCAATGAACTGTTCTGTCTGCTGCGTGAGAACAAACTGACTGCTCCACCGATTGCTATCGCGACGGCCTACGTCAACCCAGCGGGCTTCGCGCTTCTCGCTGACGAGTTGGAATTAGCGCCCCGAGTACGGCTGTTGCTCGGTGCTGAACCCGAGGAGGAATCGGTCCGGGCAATCACATCGGGTGACTCCGATCAGGACGCGCGACGAGATGCTGCACTCGAACACCACCAGGCCTGGCTGGAAGCGGAGCGGGACACAATGGGCTTCGCTCGTACTCCTACGGCCGAGGCGAAGCGGATGGTCGAGTGGCTGAAGAGCATTGACGTCGAACAGAATCCAAGAGTCGAGGTGCGTCGCTATTCGGGGGGCTTTCTGCACGGGAAGACGTACCTTGTCGAGGACAGCGCGGCGCAAGCCGCGATTGCGGGGTCGTCGAATATGACTTACGCGGGCCTCGCCCGCAATGCGGAGTTGAATCTTGGCACGGGTGGTGGGACGAGTGCGGCCGGGAAGGTGCGGGAGTGGTTCGAGCACTACTGGTCACAGAGCGACCCGTATGACCTCGCTGAGCTCTACGGCCGCCTGTGGGATCCGCATACGCCGTGGGTGGTCTACCTTCGGATGCTTTGGGAACTGTATGGCGAGCACCTCGATTCCGACGAGAACCCTGAACCCCACACGCGCCTTGAGCTGACGCGCTTTCAGGCGGATGGGGTGGTGCGTATGGAGCGCCTTCTCGATGAGCACGGCGGTGTCCTGGTCGCCGATGAGGTTGGCTTGGGAAAGACATATCTTGCGGGCGAGGTCATCTACCGAACAGCAAACATCAATCGGCAGCGGGTGCTCATCGTCGCGCCGGCCGCGCTGAAATCGTCGATGTGGGAACCGTTCTTGGAATCCTACGACTTCAGCCGCTGGGTGAAGGTCTACTCCTACGAGGAGGTACGCAACCGCCTCGACCCGGACAGAGGGCCGATTGACACGTTCCTCCAAGAAGTTGCGGACTATTCACTCGTCGTCATCGACGAGGCGCACAACCTGCGCAACTCGGGAGCCCAGCGGTCAGGTGCAGTGGATCGGGTCATCACCGCTGGTGGGCCCAAACGCGTTGTGTTGCTTACTGCTACGCCTGTCAATAACTCGCTCACCGATCTCGAAACTCTGGTGAAGTACTTCATCCGCGACGACGCCCGCTTTGCGGCGCTGGGAATCCCGAGCATCCGCGAGTACATCAAGCACGCGCAGGCCATGGATCCCGTCAATCTGACACCCGAGCATCTGTTTGACCTGATGGATCAGGTTGCGGTGCGTCGGACCCGAAAGTTCGTCAAGGAGCATTACGCCAACGAGCTGATCCGGGGCGCGGATGGGCAGCTGACCACTCTGAGGTTCCCGCAGCCCAAGGTTCGCCGTATCGACTACGACCTCAACGATGACGGCCTGGCTCTCATTGACGCGATGGTCTACGCGCTCGACGACCCGACCGATCCACACGCCACACGCGCGTGGGAAGAACGCAGTCGCGATCCGCAGCGGCTGATGCTCGCACGCTACCTCTCCAGCATGTACACGGTCGACCACGACTTGCAGGAATACCAGATCACCAACGCAGGCCTGCTTCGGTCCGGCCTCCTCAAGCGACTCGAATCCAGTCCACAGGCGCTCCACGCCTCTCTCGAAAACATGATCGCCTCCCACGAGAGCTTCCTGGAGGCGCTCGGAAAGGGCTTCGTCCTCAAAGGCGAAGCGCTGAGTGATTGGGTCTCCTCCGACTCCGACGACCTCGACGCCTTCGTGGCCGAATTCGACAACGACGAACAGATCGAATCGGTCGACGGTTACCACCTCACCGAACTTCAGGGTGACGTCGAGTCCGACATCGCTTTGCTCTGTGAGCTGCGAGATCTCGCCCACGTTGTGATCGAAGGTGTCGAGCCCAAGGTTGAGCAACTCATCGAGGAACTGACGACGATTGCGGCCGACGCGCAGCGCGTCGACCCGCGCGGTCTCTCGCATGCCGACCGCCGGAAAGTCATCGTATTCTCGGCCTTCACCGACACGATCATCCCCATCCACGAGGCCGTCGTGGAAGCAATCGAATCAGCGCCCGCAGGATCTCCGTTGGCCGACTACCGTGCTCGCATCGCCCCGCCAATCATGGGCTCCTACGCCAGAACCCACGAACGCGGAGCAACCGGCGGCGTCGACCAAGGAGGCCGAGCGTCAACCATCGCCGGCTTCGCACCCGCGACGGCCGGACCTCGAAACGCAAAGGGCGAGCCAGCGGCGAAGGACGAGTTCGACATCCTCTTCACCACCGATGTGCTCTCCGAGGGTGTGAACCTCCAACAAGCCGGGCAGATGATCAACTATGACCTGCCATGGAACCCCATGCGAATCGTCCAGCGACACGGTCGTGTCGACCGCATCGGCTCCAAGCACGACTACGTCCACTTGGGGCTCTTCTTCCCGGCCGAACGCCTCGACGCCCTGCTGGACCTAGAGGCACGTCTTGAAGCAAAGCTGGCGCTAGCCGATGCGGCGGTCGGGGCAGGGAGCGTACTCCCGGGCCGCGGACCAGGACACGAAGTGAATCTCACCGACGACCAAGTCGTCGACGAGTTCGAGAAGCTACTCGACGCCGGTGGATCGAGTGCCTCACTGTCCGGCGAGGAGTACCGTCGGCGACTGTCCAGTGCGTTCAACATGGACCCGCTGCTGAAAGCCGACATCCTCAGTCTCCCCTACGGTTCGGGAAGCGGATTCGTGAACCCCGTGGTGAACGGCAACGGCTACGTCTTTTGCATCAAGATCGGAAAGAGCCCGAAGCCCTGGTTCAGATATGTGCCGGTCGACGACGACTGGTCGCTCCGCCACAACGAAGACGGCCAACCATTGATCTCTCCCGACACACTCCTTTCCCTCCGCGTCGCCGATCCACAAAACGCCAGCGCTGATCGATGGCTCCCCGACGGGGTCTACGGCCACGCATTCGACGCGTGGGAGGTCGCCCGCGACAGCGTCTACAACGTCTGGCAGGAGCTAACCGACCCGAATGCGTTCCAACCCGACCTGCCATTGTCCTTCCGGGACGCATACGCACTCGTGTTTAAGAGAGGCGGGTATCTCGGCAGGGACGCTCAGATCGCGCTCGCCAATCGCCTACGCAGCGTCCCCTCCGCCAAAGTGTCGCGTCAGGTCCGTGGGGCCATCAACCAAGGTCGCACCGATGAGGAACGCATCAAGCTCGTCACCGAGGTGCTAGACGAGGCCGGAATCAGCGCGCCACCGCCACGCGAACCCCTCCCCGATGTCGAGAAGCACGAAGTCCGCCTCGTGACCTGGCTCGCCGTGAAAGGTACACGGGCACTTGAGGAGACAGCACAGTGACCTTCGATGCACGCTACTCCGTCGATCAAAGCCTGCACCACCTCGCGCAGCGACTCGACCCGATCATCGGCACCAAGTTGGCGCCCAGCCTCAGCGGCCTTCCATGGCCGACAGTCCTGAGTGAGCTCGACAAGATGAAGGGCAAACCACCCAAGTCTTACTCTGCTGAAGACCTGCAATCGCAACTCAGAATGATCACCGAACGCCTCGGCAAACTCGGGTTCCCGTTTGATGACTACACACGCGTGGTCACCACGCTCGGCAACGAACTGCGGATTGTCCGAAACCGGTGGGCACACCATGATGACCTGACTACATTGGATGCCTGGCGCGCAAACGATTTCGCGGTACGACTCCTAGAGCACTTCGGTGACGACCAGGGTGCCGCCGATGCGCGAAAGCTTCGTGACGAAGCATTCGACGCCTTGGTCGAGGCGAAAGTTCTCGCTGAGCACGTCGCACCGACGCCTCCGCAACAGCACACCGAGGCGCCGGAGCCCGATGCCGAAGCTGAGCCGGACTCGGACGTCGTCCGCCCAGACCCTGCCGTGTTGAAGCGCTCCGACTCTGCGAGCACCCCAACCATCGGCTCCGGACGGTCGGAGTTCGAACCGTGGACAGTCGTCGTGGTCGGTGATGTTGATGTTCTCGATGCCTTGCCGAAGAAGGTCGCCAAGGAACAGGTCCGTGCTGTCGCGACTGAGATCGCCGAGTTCGAAGGCCCGATCCACATCAATCGGCTGGCCCAGCTCACAGCTGCATCCTTTGGAGTGCGACGGCTTTGGCCGGCGCGCGAGAAGAAGCTGATCTACCAGATCAAGCAGACCGGGCTGGTCATCGATACCGACAAAAGTGTCTGGCCAACCGATCTCGATCCAGCAACATGGGCTGAGTTCCGTCCCAACGACAGCACTGTCGACCGACCTTTCACCGAGATCAGTCCAGCCGAGATTGCTAACGCAATGCGCTTGCTTCGAGCCGACAACCCAGCGATCAGCGACGCCGACCTCGACGCGGCGACCCTTCGAACCTTTGGACGGAAGCGAAAGACCAAGCAGTTCGCTGCACAACTTGAACGGGCGCGACATCTCGTTGATCAGAAGTGATCGGACCGGAATTCACTCCAGGCTCCGGCGAGTTTACGCAGCAACGAGGAGTGCAGGGATCGGGTGGAGCATTGTTCGCTGCGATGCGACGGCGCGGTGTAGCCGAGGACTTCCCCCAACGGCAGAGCCTAACCGAGAGTGGTGTACCGAGAGGGAGGGCTTCAGCGTCGGGCAGTCCTGATGCCACATGTGAAGCGCTCAGATCCACAGCTCCTGACCACCGACCTTGAGTTCGGCCGTTCGTGCCGCAACGTCCACCGCGATTCGTAGCACGTCTCCGGGCTTTGTCCCCATGGCCTTGATTGCAGGAAACCATCCCCAGCAGAAGGTGTGCTCGGCGCCAAGCTTCACCGTCGCGACTGTCGCTCCGTCAAACTCGACCTTCAATGCATCGCCAGCGAGCATGTTCTGGATCTCGGAGACGAACGTCATCACTCCTGTGTTCATGAACGAGGTTGTGACATCCATGGTTTGGACGATCCGACCGTCGTGCGCCCACGCCCAAGACTTTCGTCGCGGCTCCGCCATCGACCGTGCCTTCGCAGCTTGTCGGATCACCTGCACCGCTGCGGGGTTCGGTGTACTGCCGCGGAGGCCCCACACATTGGAACCGAACTTCTCCATCCACTCCGCGTAGGTGGTCCACACCCCGTAGGTCCCCTTCGAAATACCTGCGTCAATACACGCCTCCTCCAGCGACCGGCGGTCCATCACCTGGTACGGCGACTCCTTGAGAACAGCGATCATCGTGGCGGAGATACTGCCCTGGACGTCGTGATAGTCGAGCGGTTCCACCGGCCGCACGAGTTCGCCGTCGACGACGAAATACGGACTGTCTTCGAAGAACACCGTCATCGCGGCGACGGGCGGAAGTACGTCGATCTTGCGGAACTTCCACATGCGCCGCGCGCCTTCGTGGATCGAGGCCACAGTTTGCGGGGAGTTGACGGACAGAATCGACCGCGCGGTATTGACGAGACGGTTGGCATGCAGTCCATCGTTGTCCTTCTCAACCCACAGCCATTCTCCCGCCCAACGGACGCTCGGCTCGCGCCTGAGGACGATCTCGATGTCGGCGCAGTCGAGCGGGATGCCGGGGCTGGCGAGGTCCTGACGGATCTCCTCGACAGTGGTCAAGCCATGGGCGCTCGTGTGCCTGCTCGCTGTCGACAGCGCCTTCATCAGCGGTACCTCCGACTCCTCGACGACCCAGCCGTCCATACAGACAAGGTCGGTTCCGACAAGTCCGGTGGGTGAGGTTCCGGTGATGCCGAGGATGTTGAGGAACGCCGCACCGGTGAGAGTTGAACGCGTCAGACCCAACGAAGCCAGGTGATCACCGATCGGTTCGGGTACCGGCGAATCTGCAACGAGGACATTGGCGATTTCCATTGCTTGTGCGACCGCGACGCCCTCTAGGTGCGGCTTGATCTTCGCCACGACTTGGCGGACACGCTCCCGGGTGACACCGATCGCGGCGCCCGCTTCATCGAGCGTCGCGGCCTCGCCGGCGGTGCCGACACGCATGGTCATGGCTTTGAGCCAGGCCTCGGATGGCGCTTTTGTGAATGCAGTCGTGTATGCCTGCACGATCGCGGCCTCGACCTCGTCCTCGAACGTCGGCTCTGTCATGAAGACGTGCCCTCCCCTTCTGTGGTCATGATGGCTGCTGTGCCGGCGAGGACGTTCAACGCCAGTGTCACGCGGGTCCCGACAGACACACCCAACTCAGTGAGCAGCGGGCCGAAGCCCCAGATTCTCGCATTCCGCACCGTCACATGCGTCGGCTTCGTCACCGACGCGACGCTGAACTCGCGGCCCTCAACGATCTCCGACACCGCACGGGGCACCGCGATAACCGGACTCGGGCCGCGCGGAACGGAGAACTCGATCTGGAGCGACCCGTCCGCGCTCCATGCGAAGGACGTCGGCCGGCTGCGCGCGGTGCGGCGCGGCTCGGTCACTCGAACATGCTCGTCGGCGGCAGCAGGCCGCCGGCCCCGCAGCGCCCACCGTCCGCGACTGACTCGAGTAACTGCTGGGTGCATGCTCAAAGCGGTGGCGACGGTCGTCGGTTTCAGCCCCGCTTCTTCGGCCGAATCGAGCAGTACCTCTCGATCGACGCCACCCGGCTCGTTGGCGAGGGCTCGCGACAGGAACCGGCCGACCTTATCCAGGTCCTCGGGGAGTACTGCACCGACGATAGGCGGTTCGCCGGCGCCGGATCGGGCCGAAACGGTCAACCCGCCGACATCGTTCGCCCAGTCGCGAAAAGCGTCGATGTTGTCGGGTAGCGGTGAGTACGGCGGTTTGCCCCCTGCCCGTGCCCAGGCGTTGAGGACCTCGTCGTAAGGGAGCGGGCCGGTCATGGTGAGCAGTCGACGAACCGCCCGGGCGGTAGCGGGTGAGTCGGCCGACGGCTCTCGAGGCGCCCGAAGCGTAGCCGACGAACTCACTGAGTTGCTCGCGCTTCCCGCCGGCAGGTCCATCATGCGGAGCAGGTCCTTGCGCGCTCGACGGACGGTCTCCCGCGAGACGCCGAGATCGGCAGCGATGGCATCGAGAGTCTCGCGATCTTCGCGGCCGGTGTCCAGGCCGGTGGCTCGCAGGGCCATGGCCACCTTGGTCGACGACCAGTTTCGAGTGACGTCGAGCGCAGCACGACGCAGCCCGTCGATCTCGGAGCCATGCGTGGACGTCACATCTACATCTTGACACAGGGTAGCAAGTGTGCGAGGGTCTCATTTGGTAGTAAGTGTGCGAGCGAAAGAAGGCGGATGAGGCTGACCAAGAAAGACGTAGCGGTGATGGCGCTCGGCAAGGTCGGCGGCGCCAGCACTGTGGTCGACACCGAGGATGCCGCGATTGCGGCCCACGCGATCGACCGCGACGCCTTCGGGTGGAAGAAGTACCCGGAGCGCGTCGATCTCGACGCCGTCCGCACCACGCTCCGCCATGAGGGCGAGGCGAAGAACCCTCGCATCGAAGGATCGGTGCAGAACGGCTGGCATCTCACACCGCACGGCCTCGCGTGGATCGAGGCCAACCGCACCCTCCTCGGCGACGGCGAGATCACCATCGCCGCGACTTCTGCGGCCACGCAACGTTGGCGAGCCGAGACCCGCGAGACCGGATCCGCCGTCAATCGGGTGCGCACCTCCGAGGCCTTCCGGCTGTGGAGTCAAGGCAAGGAGTTCAACTCCCGTCAGGCGGCAGGGGTTTTCCGCATCGACGAGTACACCCCGAGCAAAGACCGCACACGCAAGGCCGCGCAGCTACAGGAGCTGACGCGCGGCCACGACGACATAGAAGCATTCATGAAGACTGCGATACCGGCCGCGCTCGACCTTCGAGCACCCGTAGGTCGCCAGCAGAAGGGCAACGAATGAACAGCAACCTTGTGGTGAAATCCCACGTCGGCCGCGACATCCTCCAGTCCGCGCAACTCTTCAAGACGCCGGAAGCCGCCGTCTGGGAGTACGTGGTCAACTCCCTTCAGTACGTCGAGCCGAACGTGGTCCCGCATGTTCGCGTCACTGTCGATGTACCGCGCAAGAAGATCACCATCGAGGACAACGGTATCGGGATGGACCGCGGGGACCTCCAGCATTTCTTCACCATGCACGGAGAGAATCAGCAGCGCCGCGTCGGCGTTCCGGGTCGAGGGAAGTTCGGCACCGGCAAGTCGGCGGCCTACGGGATCGGCTCGAGCCTGATGGTCTCGACCACCAAGGACGGCAAACGACAGACGGTTGAGCTCACCCGCAAGGCCATAGACCTCTCCGATGGCACCTCGGTCCCTGTCGAGTTCATCGAGGACAACGTCGACGCATCCGGTAACCCCAACGGCACGACGGTGACGATCAGCGGTATCAGCGTCCGCCTGGCCAAGGAACCCATCGTCGCACTCATCGAACGCCACCTTTCGGCATTCCAGGGGAGCCCGATTGTCACGGTCAATGGCCGCCTCTGCGAGATCGTGCGTCCGAAGCCCGCGATCACCAAGGTCTTCAAGCCAACGCCGGCTCAAGCCGCCGTACTGGGAGACATCGAGCTCACCGCGATGGCAGCAACAGCACCCCTCGAAGACAGCCATCGTGGTGTGCAGATCACCATCGGTACCGACAACCTTGTTGCCGTCGAGACGGCCGGTGTCGACGCCAAGGAATACGGAAAGGTCCTCTTCGGTCATATCGACTGCCTCGCGCTAGACGACGCAAAGTACGACCCTGTTGCCGCGTACACGAACGACCGCAGCATGAAGCTCAACCCTGCGCATCCCGTGGTACAGGCACTCATCCCCTTCATCGGCGCCAGTCTCGAACAGCTTCGGCAGGAGCTCGTGGAGGAGGGCCGGAAGGCGAAAGCAGACGCGGATCGCAAACGCCTCAAGGAAACGACGAACAAGATCGAGGAGATCCTCAACACCGATCTCAAAGACTTCCGTGAACAGATCGAGGGCATGGGTAACAACACCCGACGTCGTACCCCGGTCGACGGCGAATCGGGGGGCGACGAAGAGCATCCGACGGACAGGGTCGTGGACCCGGAGGGTACGGAGGCCGGCCGCGCGGACGGTGTCGGCGGCGAGAGTGTCGACAAGCCTGTACCCGGAGGCGGCACGCCTGGTGGTGGCGGCGGGGGGAAGAGCGGTGGCGACAACGCCTCACCGGCTGCAGAGTCCGACGGCGATGAGAAGATCGCGCCGGCAGGTGCGGGTCACCGCCGTCTCCGCGGTGGTCTGACCATCGACTACGACCACTTTGGCGCAGACTACGACCGTTACCACTGGGAGCAGGACGAACGAAAGATCATCATCAACCTGGACCATCCAGTGGTCAAGGCCGCCAAGGGATTACCGGATGATGAGGCCACCTACCGTCGTCTCATCTATGAGATCGCGTTCACCGCCTACGCCGTGGCTCTCGCGGACTTGCAGTTCGAGCGTGACCCGGCGCTGAACTCCAGCGACGCGACCTACGAGATCCGTCACGCCCTGCGGCGTGTGTGGGCACACGCCGGCGCGCTGTACGCAGTCTGATCAGATTCGACTCGTCACGTTGTTGCAGGCAGGCCGATCTGGCGGCGTTGGTATCGAGCAAGCTGGCGCCATCCCGCCCAATTTCTAGGAGCGGTGGCTATTGCCTACGATGTCGTCGCCACAGGCGATACGGGCCAGCCGGCTCGTCGAGACCGATCGCGAGGCTGGGTCTGGCCGATCGCCGAAGTGACATCGGGTCCTCGCAAGGATGTCGTGTTCTCGGCATCGCGCGGACGCAGTGGGTTGCCCGCCCAGATCCGTCCGATGTCCGACGCGGTGGATTCCGCAGCGCCCATGAGATGGCGCAGTTCCCTGATGAAGTCCTCGACCTCTACGCCCATCGTCGGTCTTGCCCGCTTTCAGGAACTGCGCTGCGTCTACAGGTGCCGTCGCACCCAGCGCTGATGGCGCTCATCGAGATTTCCCAGCGATGCTCATCTGAATTCCGACTTCCCGCGAGCCAGGCTCGCGCGTACGCGGTGACCGGTCACGGCCGAACGGAGGGTAAGCAGTTCGACCTGCGACAGCGGGTGGAGCGTTTGGTCGAATCCTCACAGCGGGAAGGCTGACCCCGGAGGGGATCGTAGCTTCGTTACGGCCGCGGCGGCACGGGGACGCTTGCCGGGATGGGCACAGAGGTGGTGACCGTGGTCTGCGTCGTCGTCGGCGGGGATTCAAAGTTCTCGCGCGTACTTGCAGGCGCGGGACGGGTAACGGCGGCGGCGATCAGTACGCCGACCCCGAGTACGAGCATCGCGACGTAGAAGGGGGCGATCGACCATGACCGCCAGACAGACCATTCCGGGACATATGACTGCTTGAACTTCTGCCACCTCGTCTTCTCCGGCGTGCCGTCCGCCGGCGGCTCGTCAGCGTCAGTCGGATCGAGAGTGAACCGTGGGACCATGCGTTCCGCTCGCGCGACAGTGTTGTAGAGCTTTCGGAACGCCTTCTCGCTGCGCAGGTAGTTGGCGTCGAGGTACGCGAAGAGGACCACCGCGGTAACACCGAGAAGCGCGAGCGGCCACAGTTGCTGGGTTAGAGCGAAGCCGAACGCTGCTGTCGTGACCGGAAGGAGCCATCCCTTCGCCGATGAAGACGCCGCGGACTGTCGCGTCACCACCGCCTGGATGTAGTCGAGGTGCTTGCGTCGATCCTCGGGCGACAACTCCGGCTGTGCGGGCGGCGGAGTGGACCGGACCGCAGCTATCACGCGACGAAGTGCATCGTCCTTACTGGCTTCCGTGTAGTCGGTATCCGGTGGCCAGATCGGTCCCATCGCGTCCCCGCTTCGTCGAGGAACCAGATGCACGTGAAGGTGTGGCACCGTCTGGGTGGCGGCGTTGCCGTTGGATTGGATGACGTTGAGTCCATCCGGCAGGAGCGCAGAGCGTAGTGCCGAGGAGACGAACATTGCTGCGGTCGATAGCTCCACCGATTCCTCCGGTCGCAGTCCCCAGATGTCTTCCACGTGCCGCATCGGCACCACAAGTACGTGGCCTAAGACGGCGGGTTCCGTCGGAAAGAACGCGACGACGTGCTCGTTCCTGTACACCTCCCGAACGTCTGGATCGTCGCCGGCGACGATGGCGCAGAACGGGCACGGTTCAGAGCTCACAGCAGTCGAGTCTTGGCCTGCGCAACCCAGCCCTCCAGGTTGTTGGACAGATTCGCGTAAGTGGCCTTGGTGTCAATCTGTCCCTGGAAGTTCGTCTGTGTCGGGTCGAACACGGGAACGCCGCTCACACCTGAAATCTTAGTGAACGGGTCCGCTCCGCGACCGTCGGCGCCGGAGCTCATCGATGCCAGCCCGTGGATGCGCACCCCGACGAGCGGCTTCTTGTCGTCCCACGCCTTCTCGATCTCGTACAACACCCACGGCCGAGAGGCGGTTTCCTGACCAATCAGAACGACAACGGCGCGTTTGTAGGTCATCTCCTTGTGGATCCAGTTCTTGATCGCCTGATCACCCTGCCGGCGCACCGCCTCCCACTGCTGGGCGCCAAGAAGAGGCTGACCCTCAAGCGCCCCGATCTGTCGGACGAGTTGCACTCGGTGCACGTCGCGCCCGTAGTGGAAGGAGTAGAACACAGTCTTGGTGGCCATCGTTGGCTCCTCTCAAGGCTTCGGCGTCCTGCCGGAAGCACGGCTCGTTGAGGTTAGCTCCGAGGGGTGACAAGAACGCCCCGCGCGTTCAAGAGCCCTCAACGGGTTCACCCGGTCGGACGACACGGAAGACGAATTGGGGCGCCGCAACACCCACGGTCGGACAGTTCATCGCAGCATCACTCAGACGGCAGGCCACGCGGGCGACACCGCGAACGTCTACCGCCAACTCCGCTGGAACTGCCATACGCCATGTCAGATCGTTGGGCTGACATGCCCATCTCTTTCGCTGCGGCCGTCGGGATCTCCAACGCGAACGGCGGCGTGACACAGGGCCGCAAGGACTGAAACGATGCGATGAATCGGAAAATCATCCGGTCCGGCTTGATGCCCGGGATACTGCGAGCATCAGCATGTAGTGCCACACGGTCCCGGAACGTTGCCTTTTGACCGCGCACCGTGCCTCCCGTCCGTACTCCAGATCGAGCCCGAGGTACGAAGAGGTACGTACCCGGAACCCCGAAACCGGATGAACGGTTTAGTGGCGTCTGACGGTAAGCGTCGGAGAGATATCGGCTGGACAACAAGGCAGGACCCGGCGATGACCGCCGGGCCCCGCCTTTCTGGGACGCACGTCTACCGTGTCGGGCCAACTACAAGGCGAGGTCGGCGTCAAGAACACCGAATGAAACCTCCGCCGCGTGTGCTATCGATCGATGACTGTGGTCCAGTCTGGGTCCTCGGTGTTTACACCGGGTTGTTCGATTCCGCCCAGTGACCAGCAAGCGATGTCCGGGTGGTGAGGGTTCTTCAGCTTGTTCGGAATGTAGACGTAGAAGTACGGGTCATCCCCAGGCGCTAGACGCAATTTGAAGCCCTCGGCGGTACCACTGTTCAGAGCCTCACGGGCTTCTTCGGCGTTGATCGCCCGTGCTTTGGGGTGGTGGACAGCGATGGTGCCCAGAGGAAGCTCCCGTTCACCGAGTTCGAGGTGAAAGTCTTTGACGAAGTACGTGACGGGGCCGCCGGCGTCGAGGATTCGCTCGAGTTCAGGTGATGTTGTGCCGGTGAGAATTACGGTTCCGGTCGCGACAAGTGGCGAGGCAATTAGATACCCATCGATCATGCAGCGCGCCACGCGAAGGTTGACACGATCCCAAGTCGATACCTCGGCAGGTAGCGCGAAGTAGCTGGAGCAGTATGGTTGGACGGCCTCCAGGTCGACTGCGATACCGACGATCGCGCCAAGCTCGTCGATGTTGTTGAACTCGAGTCGATCCAGGCCGAGTATGCCAGCGCGCTGTCCCTCCAGGTAGAACTCGCAGGTGGACGTGGAGTGAAGGTTGACGAGCAGATCGACTAGCTGAATTACGCGGCGTGGCTGGATGTTTCGCATGTTATAAGTCATGTGAAGCGCTCCGGTGTCGCCGGCTTTGTCTGGTTGGTCGATCTCGATGACGGCGTGATCGTAGAACTCGATCGTGATCGCCCAGCCCTGTGTTCCGTGGTTGACGTAGGTCACTGTGCCCTCGTGGGCTGATTGCAGCGCGCCGTTCTCATCCACGAAGCGCAACTCGGCTGCCCTCCCTTCAGCGTTCGGCAGCGATTCGGTAGTGATACGTAGTTCGCCGGTGGCGTCGTGAGTCGCGAAAGCCGCTGGGCCAGTGATGGACACGTTTGACAGCGCTTCGGGTGGGAGCACAATCGTTCCACCAGAACCGTACTGGATTGACCGCTCGAACTGCCGACGCAGTTCGGCATGTTCGGGACCGAACCGTGTCGCGAAACTCAGCGAGATCGGACTGTCCCGCCAAGCGTTTGGCGTCTTGGGGTAGGCCGACAGCTCGACCATGCCGCCGACCCGTGCAAAGTTCACGCCCCAATGCAAGTCCATGGCATCGCCGCGACCTCCCAGAGCCGCGATTCGCTCTGTGAGAGAGCGTGTCCCGCCGGCAAGTGACTCGGTCTCTTTGCCATACAAGAGGATGTCGTTCTTGAGTTGATCGGTGGCTAGGTACTGGTGCACATCGGGGTACTGAGCGATCAGATCGTCGAGTTCCAGGCGGTCGGCAATTCTTACGCGAGGAGTGTCGTCGCGTTCGAGTGACTGGACGTACTTGCGTTCTCCTGGTGTGAGTTTGGTCGGAACGACGAGGATCCACTCGAACGGCAACGGACTGAGCTTGCACGCGCGGTCAAACGACTTCTTGATCTGCTTCTGTCTAGATGTCTTTCTATCCCCGCTGAAGCCATCGGCGAAGTACTTGATCTGATAGACACGGCGGCGATCACCTTGTGCAACATCGATGTCCACTCCTTGATCGCCGCCTCGACCGTCGGGACTAACGACTTCAGCGATTCCTGACCACTGACGCCTGACGAGCGCTTCTACAATCCGTTCGAACTCGTCCTTGCCAAGTCCGGGCCAATCGACAGGTGTCAACGGACGGCCCCTCCTGCTTGCTCGCCAGCCGGTCGGTTTGGCTCACCGCCATACCTGGTGAGATGCCAACTCGCATGCGCGCGTTGTTGACGTAGCTCGGTAGCGGCAGTGCTCCATGTCGAGACCTCCAACAGAGCCGCTTCGATGAACTCAAGTTCCCGGATCAGGGCGACGCGATTCGCGGAATATGCTGTGGCACAGGCTTTTGAACAGAAGAGCGGCCGTCTTCCCTTGTTCTTGATGGGATACGAACACGGATTTGTGCATCCCGGATTCAGGCAGATGGCAACCGGTGGATAGAGAGTCCGGTGAGACAGGAGATCGTCGACCGATTTCGGGGTCGTCAGCGAGCGGATACTCATGGTGCGTTGGTCTACCAGGACGCACCGACAGGACGGCACGCCAAAGGCGGACCATCCTCCTCAAACAATGTGGGCTTCGACGTATGCACCAATCTTAGGCGGTGATTAGGGCATGCACTGAGCGGTTGACCTGCGACACGCCGACAGATGGCAGCGGTGCAAATGAGGGATTCTCTCGTACTGTTCGTGGTGTGCCCGCTCATCGAGGGCGGAGGCAAGCGCTGCTACGAACAGCGCCCGCCCCCTTACGGGCACCCGAACGGCTAGGGAAGGGGCCCGTCGTGGCTCATGGTAGTGCCTGTTGGTTGCGCTCCCGTCGTGTGACGGTGTTGCAGCAGGCCGACGTGTGGTGCCGCCCCCACTCGGGTCTACCACCACCAATGTGAGTGCTGTGCTGCGGTGGAAACGCTGCGGGACAGCGTTGCAAAATCTCGGCGTGCGTCGCCGGGAGTGCCGTGGGAGGGCCGGAATAGGCCCCGACCCCCCACGGGCGGCAGATGCCGCGTCCAAAACTCACAAGTTCTCAGCTAGCTAGGAGATTCTGGCATGTTCATTTCACCGTGCCCGCGGCACGAAATCAAGCGCACCGGCCTCATGTTTTGGGGGTGTTGGTGATGGCACGCGGCAAGGGTGGCCCGACGCCGCAACCCCAGCCGAACGATCGCGGCGGCAAGCGCGCCACAGATCGTAGAGTTCGCCACGACAAATCCGAAGTTGTTGTCGGAACAATCTCCACCGATGGTCTCGATGTAGATCGTCTGAATCGGTTGCGCGGCATGGGTATTAAGGTGGACAAGCTACTGTCGGGGAGTCGGTGCGGGAGGACGCGGCGCGCGTGCAGGCATCAGTCCCGTTTCGCTCGGAGATCGTCGACCGGGACGCGTTCGGCGCAATCGTGCACCTGTTGGTCGCCTACTACCACGACACTGGCCGGGTCGATCCGCTGCGGGCACTGCGCCGCAGCAACGTCGACGCGTACTTGATGTCACGCAACCGACCTGCCCGCCGGACCCTGCGATACCTGCTCTACACCGCTGGCCGCGTCTGGTACCCGCATGAGTACCCACCGGCATTCACTTTGGACGCTCCGCGCCAGATACGCACCGCGCCGGCCACCGACGAGGAGATCGACGCGCTGTACCGCGTCGCATTGACCCTCGGTGAGAAGTGGGAGCCGGCGCTGACGGTGCTCGTGGACCTCATGTACGGGGTTGGTGCCCGCCCAGAGGAGCTCAAGCATCTGCGGCGCGAGCACATTCGGGTAGAGCGGCATCACGGGGAGCGGTGGGTGGTGGTCACCTTGCAAACCCCGAAGACAGCGCCACGAGACGTGCCGGTCCTTGACGAGCAGATCGGGAGAGAATTGGAGTACTACGCCGCGAATGCACGCCACGACCTCCTCCTGGCATTCGGCTCGGCCCCTACCGTCGAAAGGAACGGCATCAACCGGGTCAACGATCGGCTTGCTGAACGTGGCCAGCCCGAACGACTCAACGCGCAGGCGCTGCGCCATGCGTGGATACAAGAAATCGTGCAGTTGGTGCCCGTCAGCGAGTTCTGCTACCTCGCCGGGGTCACAAGCCTGCACCACATGAGCGACCTGGATGTGGTTGCCGACGCGACGGGCGACATCAACGAGATCACCGCTCACTTCCTGGAGGACGGGCAATGAGTATTCATCCCAGCATCAACCACTCTGAAGTCCACACCAGCGACAGGATCTTCACTCAAGCAGTGGTCGTCGTGAACCGCTCCGGTGCCGCAGCGATGATCGAGGCGTGGCGAGCCGAGAGCGTGGCCGCACCCCGCGGACCGTTCCGAGGGGCCCTGTCCTACACAGTCGAAAGCGTCCTCGTCGCCCTTGCCTGCGTGCTGCTCAGACGAGCCGAACCTACGGTCCGCACGATTTTCCGCACCCTGCTCGACTTCACCCCTGACCAGCTTGCCCAGCTCGACATCGCCGACGCCGATCTCACCGCCATCAGGTCCGATGCTGACCGAGCCTTGAAAAGCTTCAGGAACTGGCTTGATCGAACACTGGCCTGCCTGGACTCGGCACGCGATCAGCCCGCAGTACGAATTCCCGTCGCCCAGCACAAGGCGATCATCCGAGCCCGAACCCCTGAGCAACAAGAGGCATACGCGATAGCGGCGCAACGACTCTCGACTGTCGTCAATCGCATTCTGGCCGGCTCGATTCCCACCGAATACCAACAAAGCGGCCGCGGCGATGTCGTCGTCGACGAGACCATCATCGACACGTCAGATGGGACCTACGACCTTGGCGTCACCGACGACCGCAACCGGTCGGCCATCTACTTCGGTGGCTACTACCGAAGGGACTATCGCAATCGCGTCGACGCCGAGGGGAATCCGCTGACGAAGAAACGGGCGTGGGGAATCGGTGTCACGGCGGTCAGCAGTGTCGGGCCGCCCGATGCCTTGCATAACCGGCCGATCCTGTTCACCGGCATAGCTATTCACCCACCGACGTCGGGATCACTCGAAGGGCTCGACGAAGCCATCGAGCATCATCAACGCAACGGGTTCGACAGTCGATCCGCAAGCCGAACCGCCAGATGGCCGCTGATCACCTTCGACATGGGCTATTTGAAAGACGGCCTCGATCGATGGCAATTTGATCGCAAATATGCTGGCGTCTTCCGCTATCCCGACCACTGGCGACGCGACTTCGAGAGCGTTCCCGCCCAGCCCGGCGGCGCCAAACCGGGACCCGTCCAACTTTCGGGTGCTTGGTACTGCCCGACAGCTGCCGGCATCTCCCTGGGCAAGAACTACGTCAAGCCCTTGCGCGACGTGCTCAATAAGGACGAATGGGAAGCTCGCGAACGCCGACTTCGTCAGCTCCTGCCACGGCTGATGGGGGTCGACAGACGACTGCTTGAACGCAATACTCGACCAGGCCGCCCCGCCGAAGGTACTCAGCCTGCTAAATCCGTCAAGCTGGTGCTGACCTGCCCGGCAAGCATCGGCAACGTGAGATGCGCGAGGTGGCACAACGCCGAGACCGAGGACCGGCTCGACCTGCCCTACATCGAACCCGAGCCCGACATGCCGTACTTCCCGTGTTGCACACAGCGCAGCGTCACAATCACGCTGACCGACGACCAACGAAAGCGTCAACAGCTCAGTCAGTGGGCACCCGGATCCAACGACCACGCGATCTACCACGAGGCTGCCCGCGCGCTCACCGAGCAACGCTTCAATCTGATCAAATCGCGGACAGTCGCCGGCCTGGTCCATCTCAAGTACGGGCCGCGCCGCGAACCGCTGGTCAAGCTCATCATCGCGATGGCGTTCGCCGTCGTGAACGTTCGCGAGATCGAGCGATTCGAAGCGTCAAACCGTGACCTCCCCGAATCAATCGCCGCGAAATGGCGCCGACTCGAAGCGGACCTCGGACAGCCGCCGATCCGAATGCCCAACCGCACATGACCCCTTAACTCAACAACTGCAAACCTGACGAGGGCGGCCCCGAAGCCTGGGCCGCCCTCAGTCGCGCTTCGGCTCGGAAACCAATCGAAGATTAACCGCCCATCCAGACGCCGGAACTCTGTGAGCGGCTCTGCGCTGGGCAAGCCGCAGTGCAGATTCCATGACCCCACCCCGGGCCATCTACGCGACGACCAATCCAGGGCCCGCGGCCAGCACGCAAGGATCGAGTGGCCAACGGCCGAAACTCGTCGGAGATTCGGCATAAACTAGTCGGATATCAGTCCACGAAACATCACGGCTGCAGGCAAGATAAACCGCTCACCACGAGCGGTACACCACAGCAGCAGATACAAGGCCACAGTCTGTCGGACTGTGGCCTCGCTGTTTGTCCAGTTCGGTCGGCTAGTACTACAGCCGTAGATCGGGTTCATTGATGTTGTGACCTGCGGTTTTGGTGGCATTGTTGGGCTCTTCGTTGGTGTCGTCGTCGCCAGATCGACCAGTCGAGCAGTTGGTGTGTGGTGTGCAGTGGCGTCAGGACGAGAGCTATGAAGAGCCGCCGAAATTCGTTGATGCTCAACCGGATCAGTGTCGCATCGGCGCGTTCATGGGTTCGTTGGGTGGCGGTCAGTACCGTGAGGAATGCGTGGGCGAGCATGATGAGGATGGTCGCGCGGTGCCAGGACGTCCAGGTACGTACTTGCAGCTGATCGAGCCCGGTCAGGCCTTTGCTGGTTTGGAAGGATTCTTCGACGGTCCACCGGCGGCCCGCGACGCCCACCAACGCGGCCAGGGTCACTGGTCGGGGGTGATAACAGCGGTAGTAGGCCAGCTCGCCGGTGTGGTCGTTGCGGCGGATCAGTAGCGAGCACTGACCGTTCTCGACCGATTCGGTGGAGTCGATCCACGCCCAGGAAAACCAACGATCGCCTTTGCTGCCACGCCCAGCCGACAGACGTTGCCACGATCGTGACCGCAGCGTCGTGGCGAGTTCGCGTGCCTCGACCTCCCCGGCCGCGGTGGGGATACGTCGGTTACCGGCGATCGCGAGAACGTACCCAATCATTCGGTCGCGCAACATGGTTCGCAGTTTCGGGTCGGCTCCGTACACTTCGTCGCCGGCGACCCAGCCCACCGGCACATCGGCGTCGAGGGCGCGAGTGATGAGGGTGGCGGCCAAGGCCGGTTTGGTGGCGAAGTCGACATCGTCGGGCACTCGGGCATCCGTGCAGCGGTCGCGGTCATCGGTCCATCCCCGTGGCAGGTAGAGGGCACGGTCGATCAGTGCGTGTCCTGCCGAACTGGTGTAGGTCATGTACACAGCGACCTGAGAGTTCTCGATGCGTCCTGCGGTACCGGTGTATTGGCGTTGCACACCAACAGTTTTGGTGCCTTTCTTCACGTCTCCGGTCTCATCGATCACCAGCACCGCATCCGGTTCGCCGAAGGCGTCGATCACCATCGATCGCAGATCGTCACGAATCTCGTCGGCATCCCACACGGCCCGGGACAGTAAGTGCTGCAACTTGTCTGGAGTCGTGTGCCCAGCCAACTCGGCCATCGTCCAACAGTTCTTCGACTCCAACGCCGACATCGACCCCAACACGAACGCCCCAGCGTTGCGGGCGGCCTCACAGCGGGCGAAGCGTGGGGCGATCATGTCCATCACCGTGTCCAACCGCGACCGCCACACCTGATGATCTATCCTCAAACCCGCGGCTGCCGCGGGCGTATTTGGTTTCTTCACAAATCCTGAATCATGCCCCGGCAGCCGCCCTGACCAGCGCAAACACGCCGTGAAGCCTCACCACCCGCGATCTACGGCTGTAGTACTAGAGGAGCGCCGAGGTTGAGATTTCGGGGACTTCGCTGCGCTCGAACCTCATGTCCGGGCGTCTCCGGGCATGGTTTGGGAGGATTCTCCGCCGCGATATCGGGTAGCGCCGAATTCGAAGATGCTGACGAAGAAGAGCACCACGAGGAGTACGCCACCAGCGGTGGCAGCCACTTTCAGTGCCCACAAGGCCCCGTCGGTGTACTGCGACACCCACGCGTAGAACAGGAGGAACACGGCAATGCCCGTGGAGATCTCGGCCGATGCCTCAACACGTGCTGACCACAGGGCCAGCTGTTCACGCGGTGATTTCGCCATCACCTTCGATGCCCCTTGATGACCGTGAAGACACCGGTCATCGCCAGGAGCCAAGGTGCCAAGTCAGCCCAGCTCGTCATGCGCGCCTCCTCGACAGTCAAGTACTGCTGCTGTTTGTAGCCGGATGGTCCGACAAAAAGAGTGCGCGGACCGCAGCGGCGAGACCGGGTCTATTCGGCGGACACGAGCGGCCTGCACTTATGTGAACAGGCGCAGTGCGGGTTGGTTTAGATTGCCGGATGACCTGTCGATGGGAAATGTGTGCCCGGGTGAGGTGTACACCGAGCGGCAAGAACCGGCGAGCTTCAGCAGGTGGCCGTCGACGTATCAACCCAGGTTCGGCGCTCGGCTCGACCGCGGCAAGCTCAGACGACGGAATCCGGAATCGGCAGTGCTGCCCACGGGTTGGGCGCTGCCTCAGCCAGTAGAGCGGCCCCTCGCGCACAGGCGAACTCGGGATCGTCGGGCACGATCACCAGGCAGCCGAACCGAGCGGCCACGGCCTCGGCCAGCAGGGGGAAGCGTGGTGCCGAACCGATCAGGACGACGCGGTCGGGTTCGGCGCCCGGTGCGGCGCAACGCTGCAGGGCGCGCACGATCTCGGCGGAGTGCGGGCGGGCCAGTTGGTAGACGTCGTCGGGATGAATTGTCACGTTGTGCTTTTCGATGCGACGCGTGCAGGGCGCCGCGACCTCCACTCGAATCGAACCGGTATGCAACGTGTTTCGAGTCTCGGCGCAGATTGTACGCACTTGGGCGAGCAGGGCCGGATGGCGCGGTACCGGGCGGCCGGCGCGGGCCGATCTGGCCAGGACACGGCGTCCGAGACGCTCGTCGAGGCGGGACACGCCGAGACCGGGATAGCCGTGTGCGGTGACGGCCGTGAGATGACCCGAGCGCGGCCGTCGGGCATGGCCGACGATCGCGCTCTCGGCACGCAGATCGCACACCGAAACCTGTTGCGCGCCGACGAGTCCTGTGGTGTGGTCGATCCACCCCAGGGCGACGTCGATGTCTGGAGCGAGAAGCAGGGCGCGGTTCTCGCCGAGCCCGGCCCCTACGAGGCTGGTGTGAAACGACGACAGCTGGGCCACCGTCCAATACGTCGGATGCGCGATGAGTACCCGCGAGACGTGCTCGTGTCGGCTGCTTTCGACGGCGGCGACGACCGTCGCGATCAGCGTGGCGGCGAGGTCGTCGGCCAGCCGATCCGGTGCGCCCGGGACCGAGAGCGGACGCGGGTCGCCGATGTGGTCGACGAAATGGCGGTAGATCGCGTCGTGGTTCCGGCGGTCGGGCAGCGTCGGTGCGGTGTCGGCCGGCCATCGCAGAGATGCCGGGAATACCTGTCGCGACTCGCCGGCCGAGCCGTCTGGGCCGACTGCGGCCAGCACGCGATCCGATTGAAGATGAAGCCCGAGAACGACGCTCACGTGAACCTCCGCCGACGTCCGTTGTCTCTGCGTAGGTGGGCCCGATGGGGTCCACCACCATTCAGAATGAACCTGTTAGCTGGTCAAACGATGAGGGCTGGTTGTGGTTTTGCTTACAGTGCCAGCGCCCAAAGTTTGGACCGCCACTCGTTCCGACCGGTGATAAGGTTGACTTATGGGTCTGGTTGCCGAATACCGCAACGCGCGGCGTGCCGAAGATGTTGCGCGCCTGCGACGCATCCTTGCCTTGCGAGCGCTGGCCGCGACCGGGAAGTCCCAACGCCAAATCGCGGAGATCCTCGATATCACGCAGCCGGCCGTCAGTCAGCAACTCAAGTTCGCTCCCGACCTCGACAATGTTCACCCGGAGGTTCTGTTGGAAGCTGCGGCGCCTGTCCTCAAAACCCTTGCGGCCGAACGCGGATACACCCGGATGGCGGTGTTCGGTTCGGTGGCTCGCCATCAGGCGCATCCCACGTCGGATATCGACCTGCTTGTCGAGGCGCCCGAGGCGACGTCGTCGTTCGACTTCGTCGGCTTCAAACAGCTGCTCGAGAAGGTCCTCGGGCGAGAGATCGATCTCGTCGAGTACGGCGGCCTAAAGCCCACCGTCGACGATGACATTCGTCGAGAGGCAGTGCTGCTCTGATGGACCGGAAAGCGGCCAAGGAGCTACTACATATCCACGCCTGGCTGCTACGCGTGGAGGAAATCAACAGCCGCGGCAAGGACGCCTACATGGGCGATCATCTGCTGCAGGAAGCTGGCGACTCCCTGATGATGAAGCTCGGTGAGTCCGCCAATCGACTCTCCAGGCTAGGACTCCTTGCGCCCGAGGGCGTCGAATGGTCGCTCGCAGTCGCCAATCGCAACTTTCTGATCCACCAGTATGACGAAATCAACCGCGAACTCAGCTGGCTCACCCTTTCCAGGGACTTGCCTGCCTGGCACGAGTCGTTGAGTGCGCTCATCGAGGGTGCTTCCACGGTCATCGAGGACAGTGCGCTGGGCACGGATCACGAAGCCCCGCGTGGCGAAGTCGAGTGAAGCGGAGCGGAGGCTTCCGTCGAGGAGAACTTGCGTTGCCTGACAACCACTCACCAGGGTTTGCGCGCGGTCCAACGACTGCGAGCTCAAGCGATTCGACCGCAGCCGCGGCAGCATCGAGCGCGCACGTTGGCTACCTCGCTTCCACGTGCTGAGAGTGAACGGTACGGTGTTCAACCTCGCCACACCCGAACAGCGCACGCCATGCCTGGGCGAGGACGATGACCTCCCCGAACAGAGGGCGAGACCGCCGTCGAACACGCACTTCGACATGCCCGCGAACGTGGCGAATTCACGGTCCGAGCCAGCGAACTCGCACGCCTCCGGACTGGGCCGGCCATGGCAGCACGCGCATCGGGCATATTGCCGATCCCGGTCAGACTGACCGGTGGGCCATACTGTTCGTTGACTCGTGCTTCGCTTCTCTGGAGGTTTCTGTGGCTGGTGGCCTCGTTGCCCTGCTCGACGACATCGCGGCCCTGACCAAGGTGGCCGCGGCGTCGATCGACGACATCGGCGCGGCAGCCGGTAAGGCCAGCGTCAAGGCGGCCGGGGTGGTCGTCGACGACACCGCCGTGACGCCGCGGTACGTCCACGGCTTCACCCCCGACCGCGAGCTGCCGATCGTCCGCAAGATCGCCGTCGGCTCGATTCGCAACAAGCTGCTGATCATCCTGCCGGTGGCGATGATCCTCAGTCAGTTTCTTCCTCAGGCGCTGCCGTATCTGCTGATCGCCGGCGGTCTGTTCCTCTCTTACGAGGGCGCCGAGAAGGTGTACGAGGCGTTCGGCGGTGGACACTCCCACGACCACGCCGACGACGACGTGCCGGCTGCGGAGAAGGGCCCGGAGTTCGAGAAGACGATGGTCAACGGCGCGATCCGCACCGACCTCATCTTGTCGGCGGAGATCATGGTGATCTCGTTGTCGTCGGTGGAATCCGAACCATTCCTGACACGGCTGTTGGTGCTCATCGTCGTCGCCTTCCTCATCACGATCCTCGTCTACGGCGTGGTCGGAGTGATCGTCAAGATGGACGACGTCGGGCTGTCGTTGGCGCAGCGCGAGTCGACGGTCAGCCAGCGAATTGGGCGTGGCCTGGTCAAGGCGATGCCGAAGATCATGTCCACGCTCACCGTCGTCGGTATCGCCGCCATGCTGTGGGTCGGTGGCCACATTCTGATCGTCAACGTCGGCGAGGCCGGATTCCACTGGCCCGCCGACCGTCTACACGACATCGAGCACTGGTTCGAAGAACTCGCCCATGGATTCGGGGGACTGTTGAGTTGGACCGCTGGGACGGTGGTGTCGGCGCTCGTGGGATTGGTGGTCGGCGCGATCATCGTGGTGATCATGCACTTCATCCCGCGGCGCAAAAAGAAGGAGCCTGCTGAGTCAGCGGCGTGATCGCCGAGCACTCAACACTGTCGCCACGCGGTTGCCCAGCACCTTCTCCACCGGATAGCGGTCGATCTGGTCCAGCGTCAGTCCAGCTTTGGGGCTGGTGATGCGCTGCAACTCGTCGCCACCAATGTCGGGAACCTCGAGTGCGATCTCGCGCGCTTCGTCGACGTCGATGTTCTCGTGGGTCCACAAGTAATCGGAGCCGCGGTGATGGTCCTCGGTCACAAACCAGTTGGCGATGAACATCGATCGGTTCGGGATCAGCGTCCACACCTTGCGCTGATCGATGAAAGCGCGGGCGTTCGGCTTGGTGGCTGCCAGCCAGTCCACGGACTCATCGTCGACGCGGATGAGACGCCAGAACTCCCAACCGTTGGTCGGCATCGTTACCTCCGAGAACTCGTTGTTTCTTGACTGTGACATCCGCACCGATGACACCGGTCAGCGTCGTCGTCTGGATTATCCAGTTGACGCCCATGTCACGTGTCATCGATGCGGATCTCACCACGACGTCGTGCGGGAAGACACCAGATCTGCCAGGGAGTCGGCAAGCGCCCGACGAGTAGTGATCTGTGCTTAGCTCAACACAGATTCACGGTGAGACCCCGTGCTCGAACGCGGGACGTCGCGAAGGAGCGCCATGGCTGACATCGACCCCGACGCCGTCCACACGTCGAGTCCGGACACCATCACCACGACCCTGAATGTCGATACCGCACAGGGACTTTCCGACACCGAAGCAGCGCATCGACGCGAAACCTCCGGCGCCAACCGGCTCGACGAACAAGCCGGCGAATCAGCTCTGCGCAAGATCGTCCGGCTGCTCGCCGACAAGATGACGCTGGTGCTCATCGCGGCCGCCGCCGTGAGCGCGGGGGTGTCGCACGAGTGGGAGACGCCGGTGGTGATCCTGCTGGTCATCACGTTGAACACGGTGCTCAATTACGTCCAGGAGTCGCGCGCGGAGGAGAGTCTCAAGGCGCTGCAGACGATGTCCATCGCGCGATCCCGCGTCCGGCGCGACGGTCGTGAGCAGCAGAT
The DNA here is from genome assembly GCF_053588675.1 of Gordonia sp. NPDC003422. Taxonomy (NCBI): domain Bacteria; kingdom Bacillati; phylum Actinomycetota; class Actinomycetes; order Mycobacteriales; family Gordoniaceae; genus Gordonia; species Gordonia sp. NPDC003422. Next base: position 16,010 of record NZ_JBSFQL010000004.1, on the reverse strand, counting down.
CGATCGCACCGATCTGGTGCCCGGCGACGTCGTTCTCCTCGAGGCCGGTGACGCGATACCAGCCGACGGCCGAGTGGTCGAGGCGGCGCGATTGCAGGTGGCCGAGGCGGCGCTCACCGGTGAGTCGCAGCCCGTCGACAAGACCACCGAAGCCCTCGACGACCCCGACCTCCCCGTCGGCGACCGCACCAACATGCTCTACATGAACACCGAGATCACCCGCGGCCGCGCCGTCATGGTGGTCACGGCGACCGGCATGCACACCCAGATCGGCAAGATCGCCGGGCTGCTCGGCTCGGCGGGCACCGACAAGACCCCACTGCAGCGTCGCATCGATCAGCTGGCGACACTGCTGACGATCATCGCGATCGTCGTGGTCGTGATCGTGTTCGTTCTGGGTCTGCTTCGTGGCGAGTCGTGGGACGACCTCCTCCTCACCGCCGTGTCGCTTGCCGTCGCGACCATCCCCGAAGGCCTGACCGCCGTCGTCGCGTTCACTCTCGCGCTGGGTGCGTCGCGGCTGGCGAAACGCGGCGCCATCATCAAACAGCTCGCCGCGGTCGAGACGCTGGGAAGCACCACCCAGATCGCGACCGACAAGACCGGCACGCTCACGCTCAACGAGATGACGGTGCGACGCTTCCTGGCCGGCGGCAAGAGCTACCGCGTCACCGGTGAGGGGTACGCGACCGACGGCAACATCCTCAGCGACGGTGAGGAACCGCTGCCCGACTTCCGCCGCGCCTACCTGGCGATGTCGCTGTGCAACGACGCGTCGGTCTCCGAGGGAACGCTCGTCGGCGACCCCACCGAGGGTGCGCTCGTCGTCCTCGCCGAAAAGGGCGGCATCGACGTCGCGGGTGCGCGCGAAAGTCATCCGCGCCTCGGTGAGGTTCCGTTCGACTCCGACTACAAGTTCATGGCCACCTTCCACGAGACCAGCACACCCAACCCGCAGGACCGGGTGCGCTGTTACGCGAAGGGTGCGCCGGGCGTTCTGCTGACTCGCGCCAATCGTCTGCGCGGTGGCGACGGCGAGCGTGAACTCACCGACGCCGACCGTGACCGCATCACCGACGCGGTGGATTCCCTTGCACGCCAGGGGCTGCGCACCTTGATGATCGCCGGGCGCACCCTGGAAACACTGCCGTCCGACGTGGAGGGATTGTTCGACGCGGTGCAGGACCTCGTCGTCTACGCCGTCGTCGGCATCTTGGATCCGCCACGCCCCGAGGCGCGGGAAGCCATCAAGATCGCCCACGGTGCAGGCATCGGCGTCCACATGATCACCGGCGACCACCTCACCACCGCGAGCGCGATCGCCCACGATCTCGGCATCGACGGCGACTCCGTGTCGGGTAGTGACCTCGACCAGATCGACGACGACCAACTCGTATCTCGTGCTGAAGGATTCGGGGTCCTGGCCCGGGTCGCGCCCGAACACAAGATCCGCTACGTCGAATCCCTCCAGAAGGCGGGTGACGTCGTCGCCATGACCGGTGACGGCGTCAACGACGCACCCGCGCTCAAACAGGCCGACATCGGCATCGCCATGGGGATCACCGGCACCGACGTCTCCAAGGGCGCCGCCAAGATGATCCTCACAGACGACAACTTCGCCACCATCGTCGCGGCCGTGCGTGATGGGCGCGGCATCTACGCGAACATCATCAAGTTCGTGAAGTTCCAGCTCACCACCGCATGGGGATTCGTGATCATCTTCCTCACCGCGGGGGTGTTCGGGATCGCCGGCGGCGCACCGTTCACGGCGCTGCAGATCCTGTTGGTCAACATCATCATGGACGGCCCGCCGGCGCTGGCGCTCGGCGTCGACCCCACCGAACCCGACGTCATGCGTGAGAAACCACGGTCACCGTCGGAACAACTCCTCAACCGAAATCGGTTGGTCCGCATCCTGTTCCTGGGTGTCGTGATGTCGGTGGGCACGATCCTCGTGCTCGTCTTCGCCGACGACATCTTCCCCGACAGCGCCGACGACGCCCTGTTCGCAACAACTCTGGGCTTCACGACCTTCGTCTTCTACCAGGTCTTCAACCTGCTCAACGTGCGGTCGGATCGCCACTCGGTGTTCTCGTTGCAGACGTTCACCAATCAGGCCGTGTGGTTCGCCATCGTCGGCGTGATCATCCTGCAGATCGCGGTGCTGAATGTCGGTTTCCTGCAGAACCTTTTCGACACCACGTCGCTGACTGCTCCGCAGTGGGCGTTCGCGGTGGCGGTCGCATCGTCGGTGCTCTGGGCGGAGGAGATCCGGAAGGCCGTGGTGCGTATTGCCTTTCCGGTACAGGGGATCACAGCAACAACACCCACACAAACCGCAACACGATGACCGACAACCCCAGAATGGCGGTGGCCACAAGCCATCGTCGTGCCAGTCGATCTCGAGTCTCGCGATCGCGGTCGGGGCGATCCCGAAGGTAGACGTAGGCCGCGATGACGGCGCAGGCCGAGGCGGCAGTGCCGAGGACGAGCAGGACGATGAGGAGGGAGATCAGCGTTCGTCACCTGCCCTTCGAGGCTCGTCGCTTGCGCTCCTCACACCTCAGGGAGCGGAGGGAAGCGGCCACGAAGTTACGGCACGGCCGCCAGGATCGCGCGGATGTAGGCGTCAGATCGGTCCGACCCGATGATGCCCGGCGCCATCTTGTTCATGACATAGGAGATGGTGAGTCGCCGGTCGGGGAACATCGCGGTGATCGATCCACCCCACCCGCCCCAGAAGCAGATCCGCTCGTCGGGCAGCGAGGGTACGGTCACCGGCTCAGGCAGGCCGAATCCGATCCCGAAGCGTAACGGCACGCCGAGAACCAAATCCACGCCGCGCGCCTGCTCGTCGAAGATGTGGTCGATCGTCTTCTCGGACAACAGGTTCACGCCATCGACCGACCCACCGCGAGAGATCGCCGACAGTGTTCGCGCCAGCGCACGGGCATTCGAATGTCCGTTGAGCGCGCCCATGTCGGCACGACGCCACGCAATGCTGTTGGCGGCGTTGGCACTTGCGACCGGACCGGTGAAGGTGCGGATCATCGGCGAGTCGGCGGGCACCGACGAGAAGTCGAGATCGAGCGGCGGTGGCGGGATGATCTCGGCGATCCGCTCGTCGTCCTCGGGCTTGGCCCCGATCTGGAGGTCGACGCCGAGCGGCCCGGCGATCTCGTCGGCGACGAACTGTTTGAGGTGCTTGCCGGTCACGCGTCGCACGATCTCACCGAGCAGATGCCCCTGGTTCTGCGCGTGATAGCCCGACGCGGTACCCGGCTCCCACCACGGCGCCTGCCGGGCCAACTGGCCGACGGATTTGTCCCAGTCGTACATGTCGGTGATGGTGAACGGCTGATCCCAGCCCGATACCCCCGACGTGTGCGCCATGACGTGGCGCACCTCGATCGCTTCCTTGCCGTTCTGCGCGAACTCCGGCCAATAGGTGGCCACCGGCGAGTACAGATCCACCAGGCCCCGCTCGACCAGCATCAGCACCGCGAGGGCGGTGACCTCCTTGGTCGTCGACCACACGTTGACGATGGTGTCGCGGTCCCACGGCAGCGTGCGAGCCGCATCGCGGTGACCGCCCCACAGGTCGACCACGAGGTCGCCGTCGATATCCACGGCGATCGCGGCACCGAGCTCTTCACCCGACGCAAGTTGCTCGGATAGCGCGTCCCGGACGCCGGCGAAGCGCGAGTCCGCTTCGCCGTGTACCTCGATGTCGGCGCCATTGCCCACGTCGGTCTCCTCACTCGGTGATCCCCGCGTCTCGATGGTAGGTCGCAGTTTGGTGACCGGGGGCGAAACGGCGGCCAAGTCTGACTACAGTTGTGATCAGATAATCGGTCCGACGGGGGTGCCACGATGACCATCAGCAACGACGCAGATGTCACGCTCGACGAGAACTCACTGCTGTGGCGCTATCTCGGCGACCGCCGGTTCGTCATGTCGATCTGCCGTGCGGTGTCGCTACAGATGCTGCACCCGTCGATCGCGTCGGCCACCCACGAGTTCTCGCTGGTCAAGCGCCGCGTCTTTGTGCACAAGCAGCGCACGGCACCGTGCATCGTGCGGTCGGCGTACGACGCGGACTTCGACGAGGTGCGCATGATCCGCTACAGCCACGACGAGTTCCACGGCCAACGCCCCGACGGTCGGCGCTACCACGCGCTCAACCCCGACGTGTTCTTCTTCGAACACGCCACCTACGTCGACGCCCTGTTCACGTGTGTCGATGTCTTCTTCGGCGGCCTGACCGAGCCAATGCGGGAACAGCTCTACGCCGAGACCTGCGAGTGGTATCGCCGCTTCGGTATCTCGTCGCGCGTGATGCCCGCGACCCTTGCCGAGTTCGACGAGTACTTCGCATATGCACTCGCGACCGAACTCGACCCCGAACCTGGCCTGGCCTGGTACCGCGATCAACTCCTGCGACCCGACTACTGGTTCTTCAAGAAGCTCCCTACCGCCGCAGTGCGGGCCATCCAGCACCCGGTCGCCGCCGAGTACCTGGGCATCACGCAGTCCGACGGAGACCGACGCGCCCTGAAGCGTTATGCGTCAAGGCTTTCGGCCATCGACGCGGTGGCACCGACACGGAACATCTGGCCAGACGAGGTGCGCGACAGGGTGATTGCCGCGCGTCGGAGATCTTCTGATCGCTGAGATCGGGGCACACCATCCGCTGCCCGATCCGCAAACAACCAATCTGCCAGTTCACGTCGCTACCCACCTGGCCGCAACACCGAGTTCGACAAGCCCAGCGAGGAGCCTCGAATGCCCGATCAGAGTCGACCAAGCCGGCACACCACGCCCGCGTGATCACTCAATCTGACTCCGTCGATCTGCCCCGGCCAGGTCCGAAGTTCGACGCACTCCATCGTTGACGCGACATGATCGATCAGTGGTCCATGCTCGACCTCGCCGGCCGAATGCACCCGCCAGGGCGACAGCAGGTCGGTCAGACGTTGCGCCACTCGGATCGGTTGGCGCGCACGAGGTATCCGCTGATTGAAGTCGCCGGCCACCACAGTAGGCAGCCGGTCATCGAAACGACTTGCCAGCTCCTCGATCTGGTCGCAACACTCGAGATGCTCCGACCAGTTGGTCGCATCCTTTCGCCCGGTGGTCACGTGCGCGCTCGACCACGGGATGCACACAGCCAGAATCTGAATCTCCCCGATTGGAGTGTGGTTCCGAGCAGCTACCACGCGGCCTTTCCCGGCGCCCCGGTCGAGCTGGACGATCTCGGTCAGCGGCCAGCGGGACCACAGCAGAGTCTTGCGGCGATGGGCAGCAGCGTCGTATCCCCAGTCGTCACCTGCATCGACGACATGCCCGTGGTCGGGGAGCAACCAGTGTTGCCCCTCGGTCACGATCCAGACGTCAGCGTCGACGGCACAGATCTGCCTGCGTACCGCCGCACCCCTGCCGGACGTCGGCGCCCATTCGGTGTTCCACGAGGCCACGGTGATGGTGTGCGCATCCACGAGGCAAGCCTATGACTCGACGCCTGGACGTCCCACACGTGGTAGAAACACACCAATGCGTCGACGATCGATTCTGCGGTTGGTCACCCTTCTGCTGGCCGGCACCGTCGCGGTCGGGTGCGCCAACGAAACCCTCTCGCAACGTTCGGCTTCGGCGTCGCCATCGCAGAATGTGAGCCCGTCGATCATCTCGCCGCCAGGCAGCGTCACCGTTTCGCCGACGCGGATTCCGCCAGTGTCATCGGACGCCCGGTCTGTCGGTTTCATCGATGTCCGTAGCGTCGTGCCCGACGCGCTGATCGACCTGCGCTACGCGACCCCGCACAACTTCGTCGGGGTGCGGCTGTATCCGGCGAACGCGCGCTGCCTGGTTCATCGATCGATGGGTCCGGGCTTGCGCCGAGCCGCGCAAGAACTGCGACGCAGCAACGAGGTGTTGGTGTTCTGGGACTGTTACCGCCCGCATTCGGTGCAGCAGACGATGTACGAGAAGGTGTCGAATCCCGCGTGGGTTGCGGCGCCGGGGCCGTATTCGCGGAGCCATGAGTCGGGTCGGTCGGTCGACGTGACGTTGGCGGCTCGTCGCGCGGGTTGCCCGGCGAATCGCCGCATCGCCGACCGCTGCCTCGTGGAGATGGGTACCGACTTCGACTCTTTCACCCCGGCGGCGACGGCCTATGCCACCGACGGGGTGTCGGCCGCGGCGCAACGCAATCGCGCGAGATTGCGGGCCGCGATGTCGGCAGGCGGGCTGTCGGTGTACTCGGGCGAGTGGTGGCACTTCGACGGTGCCGGCGCGGACGTCCGACGACCGATCATCGACGTACCGCCCTACTGACCAGCCGCCAGAAACTCATCGAAAGAATTCTCGAGAAATCCCTTGCGAGGCCCGCTCGGAGCGGGTACTCCCGAACACGGGTTCGAGGGGCGGCTTTCGGGGGTGAGCATCGGATGTGTGATGTATCGGGTCTTCGGTGACAGTTCTGTGTCAGGACTTCGGTGACAGCTGGTGTGTCAGGACTTCGGTGACGGTCTGGTCTTCGTGGGGCGTGGGCCGCGGGGTTGTCGGTTGCCGACGTAGCGAACTCCGGAAGCGGGTCGAGGGTGTTCGACTACGACCTCTCCATCGGTGTTCGCGATGACGATCGCGCTGTCGTCGGCGACGACGAGGACCTGGTCGAAGGCGTGGTCCACATCGACCATGTAGGTGACTGAGTCCACGCTGATGGTGCCGGAAGTGCTGACAGTCCTGACCAGGACGCCCTCGGGTAGATCGGCGGTTGGGCGCGGCGCGGGCGGGCGCGATGTAGGCCGATTGAACAGTGATCCACCGGCTATCGGGTGTGGCGCATGGGCTTTCGGTGTGGCTTGCCACGCGGCCAGTGGCGTGACGCGCCCTGGCAGGCCCTGGTGAGGCCGTTGGGTGTTGTAGATGTGATCGAACGCATCAACCTGGGCCTGCAGCTCGGCCAGGGTGTCAGCCAATGGCTGCTTGTCCAGATACCGGAACAACGTCTGATGGAATCGCTCGTTCTTTCCCTGCGTGGTCGGCTTGTAGGGCTTGCCGGTGATCGTTTCCACCCCGAGCACGCGGACGTGCTCGACGAGCTGACCGAGACGGCCGCGCCGCGAGGGGTTGAGCGCGGGCCCATTGTCGGTGAGGAGTCGTTGAGGTACTCCGTGGGCGGTCACTGCCTTGTCGAACACGGCGATCGCAGCCTCAGCCGTTTCGCCTGCGGCCACATGTGAGCCCACGGCGTAGCGAGAGCGATCGTCGATGAGCTGCAGGATGACGCACCTGCGTCCACCGGTCAGGACGTACTCGGTGCCATCGAGTTGCCAGCACGCATTCGGCGCCGGGTAGACGAACCTCCGCCACGCCGAGCGGGGCTTCTTCTTTGGCTCACGGCGAGCGACACCGGCTTCGCGGAAGATCCGGGCCAGCGAGGCCGTTGAGGGCACCTGAGTCAACCCCATCGACTGCATCTTGTCGTGCACGCTGATCGGCCCGTGATCCAGACCTGAGGCTTCCAGAGCGGCGCGCACGGCCACCGCCTGCGCTTTGACCTCGTCATTGAGCGCTGACGGGCTCGACTTCGGGCGGCGGGTGCGGGGTTCCAGGACCGCCGACGGCCCATCCGCTCGTGCTCGTTTACGCAACTCGTAGAACGACTTCCGCGAAATCCCGTGTTCGGCGCAGAATGTCGAGACCGCTCCGCGGGGTGCATCATCAGGCCACTGCGAGATCGCCAGCCGCACGACAGGATCGATAGGTTCGTTAACTACCACCACCTGAGCGTCGAGTGCTTGCAGTGTGAACCGAAGGCCAGGGTGCCGGCTTGGCTGGAGCCCATCGGGCGTGTCGTACCCGCTAAACGGAATCGACGCCTTGTCGCTTGCATCGACGTATGTCAATATTGACGAGTGTCGAATAAGAATCTTCTGCTGCCACCGGGCCGCGGCCTCAGTGGTGACCAGACCGGGGCTGTCACCCCACTGTTGAAGGCGCTTGCGGACCCGGTTCGGTTGCGGTTGTTGTCCGAGGTTGCCGCGCATCCGGGAGGCGAAGCCTGCGTGTGCGACATTTCCGGACCCTTCGAGCTGTCGCAGCCGACGATCTCACATCACCTGAAGGTGCTGCGCGAAGCGGGCTTGGTGACCAGTGAGCGCCGCGCGACGTGGGTGTACTACCGGGTGAACGCTGAAGCGCTGCAGCAACTGTCGGACCTGCTGGACGATCTCGCCACGGTCGTGGGGGAAACACGCTCGTGTGAGGTGGGCCAGTGACCGCCCCCGACACCGCGGTCGCGGGCAAGCTGTCGATGCTGGACCGATTCCTGCCGGTGTGGATCGGCGCCGCGATGGTCGCCGGCCTGCTGCTGGGCCGCAACGTTCCCGGCCTGGGAGACGCCCTGGCGGCCGTGGAGATCGACGGCATCTCGCTGCCGATCGCTCTCGGACTGCTGATCATGATGTATCCGGTGCTGGCGAAGGTGCGCTACGACCGACTCGACTCGGTCACCGGCGATCGTCGCCTGCTGCTGGGATCGCTGCTGCTGAACTGGATCGTCGGACCCGCGTTGATGTTCGCGCTGGCCTGGCTTCTGCTCCCCGACCTACCGGAGTACCGGACCGGACTGATCATCGTCGGTCTGGCGCGCTGTATCGCGATGGTCATCATCTGGAACGACCTGGCATGCGGCGACCGCGAAGCCGCTGCCGTCCTCGTCGCACTGAACTCGGTGTTCCAGGTGATCATGTTCGCCGTGCTGGGCTGGTTCTACCTCTCGGTGCTACCCGGATGGCTCGGCCTGGAACAGACGACCATCGACACCTCGCCGTGGCAGATCGCGAAATCGGTGCTGATCTTCCTCGGAATCCCCCTGGTCGCCGGCTACCTCACCCGCCGCATCGGCGAACGGACGAAAGGTCGCGACTGGTACGAGTCCGTCTTTCTACCGCGTCTCGGGCCGTGGGCGCTCTACGGTCTGCTGTTCACGATCGTCATCCTGTTCGCGCTGCAGGGTGAACAGATCACCTCCCAGCCCTGGGACGTCGTGCGGATCGCTCTCCCGCTGCTGATCTACTTCGCGGTGATGTGGGGCGGCGGCTTCGTTCTCGGCGCCGCGATGGGACTGGGATACGAGCGCACCACGACGCTCGCGTTCACCGCTGCGGGCAACAACTTCGAGCTCGCCATCGCCGTGGCGATCGCCACCTACGGTGCGACCTCCGGCCAGGCCCTGGCCGGAGTCATCGGCCCACTCATCGAGGTCCCTGTCCTCGTCGCCCTCGTGTACGTGTCCCTGGCACTGCGGAAACGCTTCACCACGCCAACCACTGCCTCCAGCCCGGATGTGTCGAAGGAGCCTGTTCGCGATGCCTGAGAATGTGTTGGACGAGCAGCTGAGTCGCGGTGAACACCGCGCCCAACCCGAACTGTTGATGCCTCATACCGTGCTCGCCCGTACCGCAGCTGACTTGGCCGTCAAGTATGAGGGGGTGGTGTCTCGCCAGACGGTGGAACGCTGTGTGTTCGAGTCCTACACCGCGTTACGGCGCACCTCCCGGGTGCATGCGCACCTGACGACCTTGGCGGGCCGGTTCGCTGCTGATCGGTTACGCGCCCTGGCCCAATCCGATGGATCGGTGCCCAAGGATGTGCCCGAGGTCTTGTTCATCTGCGTGCAGAACGCCGGCCGCTCGCAGATGGCCGCAGGATTGTTGACCCACCACGCCGCTGGGCGGGTACACGTGCGCTCGGCCGGGTCAGCACCCGCGCACTCGATCAACCCGACCGTCGTCGAAGCAATGAGCGAGATCGGCGTCGACTTGGGCACGCAGTACCCCAAACCGCTCACCGACGATGTAGTCGCCGCCGCCGACGTGGTCGTAGCCATGGGTTGCGGCGACGCGTGTCCGATCTATCCCGGCAAACGCTATCTGGACTGGACGGTCTCAGACCCCCAGGGCCGCCCCCTCGACGAGGTTCGCGCGATCCGCGACGATCTTGACGCCCGAGTTCGTGATCTTCTCACCGAACTCACCACCGAACGTGTGTGACGTACCTGATGTTCCTTCACCGCTGAAAGGGCTTGTGTCTCATGTCTACATCTCGACCTAGCGTGCTGTTTGTGTGTGTCCACAACGCTGGCCGATCGCAGATGGCAGCCGGCTTCCTCACCGCCTTGAGCCAGGGCAGCGTCGAGGTCCGCTCCGCCGGATCTGCTCCCGCCGACTCCATCAACCCGGCCGCGGTCGAGGCGATGGCCGAAGCCGGTATCGACATCTCCGCACAGTCACCGAAGATCCTCACCCCCGACACCGTCGAATCCTCCGACGTGGTGATCACCATGGGCTGTGGCGATGCATGCCCGGTGTTCCCCGGCGTCAGCTACCGGGACTGGGCCCTCGACGACCCAGCCGGCCAAGGCATCGACGCGGTCCGCCCTATCCGCGATCAGATCCGCGGACTCGTCGCGAACCTCCTCGACGAACTGGTACCCGCCGACCAGCAGGTCGGCCAGTGAGCACACCACCGCAGGTGCTGTTCGTGTGCGTGTCCAACCGCGGCAAATCGGTGATGGCCGAACACCTCGCACCCACGGTCACCGACCGGATCACCCCGTCCTCGGCCGGCACCAGCGCGAAGATCGGCGGCCAGGTCAACGACCTGTCCGCCCAGGCGCTCGCCGAAGTCGGCGCCACCGTGGACGGGCATCAGCCGCGGCAACTCACCGACGAACTGATGCAAACTGCAGATCTCGTCGTGGTGGTCGGCACCGCCGACGTCACCCCACCCGACGGCGTCGCCCTCGAAGTGTGGAACACCGACGAACCCTCCGAACGGGGCATCGACGGTATCGAACGGATGCGACTAATCCGCGACGACATCACCAACCGGATCCGCGCCCTCGCCGACCGCATCGCGCGGTAGGCGAGAACGCGAACCGAGGCTGTCAGCAGCAGGCTGTGCGCGCCTCGGCCTGGTCTGCGGCGCTGCCGCCGCAGCACACCGAGCCCTGCTCGGCGTCCTCGGTGGCGTTCTGTTCCAACAGTTTCGGGCTGGCCCCGAACGTCTCGGAGTCAGCGAGCACGGTGTAGACCTCCCACTTCTCCTTCGCCGGGCCGGTCACCCACACCTTGTCCTGCGTCGCGAAACAACAGGTCGAGTTGATCTCCTCCTGCGTGAACAGGCCCTCACCGGACAGCCGCGCGATCGGGTGCACGTCGAGTGCTGAAGCAGCTGACCCCGGTGGGCCTGAGATTCGTGACCTTTCGAACGTTTGTCAGATGGAATGCATCCACCACCTGGCGCCAACAGTGCAGGTTCCTGCGTCGGTATCGCGGCACTGAGATCCCCGTGTTCTGGCTGCCGTCGGGCCATCCCGGCGGGCATCGCAGGCAGTCGCCGGATTCCCCACTGACTACATATAGACGTCGGTCTATTTTTCACTCGCGTACCCCTCCGTGTTCACCCCCCATTCATATAGACACTGTTCTATACGTCCGTGTGGGCTTGATCAGTTCGGCCTTCCAATCGTTCACCTACAGACAGGATTTGACAGGTGTTTGCCCTTCGGAAAAGTGCGCTAGTGGCGCTCGCCGTGTCCGGCATGGCGTTGAGCCTGGCGGCGTGTGGTGGACAAAGCTCGAGCGGATCGTCCGGTGACGGACTCAGTGGAGATGTCATCGTGGACGGGTCCTCGACGGTCGAGCCGTTGAGCTCGGCGGCGGCGACGATGTTCCGAGATCAAGAACCGGGTGTCAACGTCACCGTGGCGACCTCGGGGACCGGAGGCGGGTTCAAGCGCTTCTGTGCCGGCGAAACGGACATCTCTGACGCCTCACGACCGATCAGCGAGGACGAGAAGGCGGCTTGCGCGAAGAGCGGTGTGGAGTTCACCGAGATCATCGTGGCCAACGATGGCTTGTCTCTCGTGGTCAACCCTGAGAACGAGTGGGCGGACTGCCTGACGACCAAGCAGTTGGCAACGATCTGGGGTCCGCAGTCAGAGAACACGGTAACCACCTGGAACCAAGTGGATCCATCGTTCCCCAACGAGAAACTTGACCTGTTTGGCGCCGGCACCGATTCGGGTACCTTCGACTACTTCACCGAAGCGATCAACGGTGAGGAAGGCGCGATCCGCACCGACTACACGCCGTCTGAGGATGACAACCTGACTGTGCAGGGTGTCAGCGGCTCCAAAGGCGCGCTCGGCTTCTTTGGGCTGAGCTATGCCGAGGAGAACTCCGAGGCGGTCAAACTCGTCGCCGTCGACAATGGCGCGGGGTGCATCACGCCGAGCAAGCAGACCGTCCAGGACGGCACCTACGCCCCGCTGGGTCGGCCGCTGTTCATCTACGTCAACAACAAGAGCTACACCGACAAGCCAGCGGTACGTGGTTTTGTCGACTTCTACATCGACAACGAGGAGCAGGTTGCCGAAGACGCCCTGTTCATCGACCTGACCGATGAACAGAAGCAGACCGCACAGAGAGAACTTGGCAGCCTCGTCGGCTGAGATCCACGATGAGCACTCCGACACTGGCTCCCGCTAAACGACCCAACGAAGAATACTCAGTCACCCGTGGCACGTCGCGTTACGGCGAACGGCTAGTCCATCTGCTGTTGCAATTGGCGGCGTGGCTCTCAATTGCGATCACCGTGGGGATCGTGATCTCGCTTCTGATCCCTGCACTGAGCTTCTTCGCTGACGTCTCGGTATGGGAGTTTCTGACCGGCACCCGGTGGGCTCCCCAGTTCGCCAACCCGTCGTTTGGGGTGCTCCCGCTGGTTACCGCCACCCTGTGGACCACCGCCATCGCTCTTGCGGTGGCGGTGCCCTGCGGGCTGGGAGTGGCAATCTACCTCGCCGAATACGCCCGCCCGCAAGTGCGTAAGTGGCTTAAACCGATCCTGGAACTGCTTGCTGGCATACCCACCGTGGTCTTCGGGTTTTTCGCGCTGTCGTTTGTGGCGCCGACGATCCTGCAGGGATGGCTCAGCCTGGATGTCGGTACATTCTCCATCCTGGCTGCAGGTCTGGTGATGGGGGTGATGATCATTCCGACCATCGCCTCGCTGTCAGAGGACGCAATGTCTGCGGTCCCGCTGGCGCTACGCCAGGGATCCTCGGCGCTGGGCGCCAACCGCATGCAGACATCGCTACGCGTCGTCTTCCCAGCCGCCCTGTCCGGGATCGTCGCGGCCATCGTGCTCGGAATATCCCGGGCTATCGGCGAAACGATGATCGTGGCCATCGCCGCGGGCGCGCGTCCCCAAATGGTCACAGACCCGACGATGGAGGGAGCGACTATGACCGGGTTCATCGCCCGCATGGCTCTTGGCGATTCACGAGTGGGCTCGCTGGAGTACAACACTCTCTTCGCCGTCGGGCTCTTGCTGTTCGTACTGACCTTGGGCGTCAACGCCGTCAGCATCAAACTCGTCCGCCGCTTCCGACAGGAGTACTGATGTCACTCAACACCCCGATACGCAGCGATACTGCTGCTAACACACAGACTCCGATACCTGCCAACGGCCGCAGCAAGGAACGCAGCCCGGCAGCGATGGTGTTTCTTATCCTGCTGTGGCTGAGTCTGTTCGTCGCTTTCGCCACCTTGGTGGCATTGATCGTCACCACGCTCTCGGAGGGCGCGGGACGGTTGAACACCGACCTGTTCACCGAATATCCCTCGTCGAGGCCGGCCGAAGCCGGTGCCCGGCCAGCCATCCTCGGATCGATGTGGGTCATCGGCACCACTGCGGTGTTGGCCATCCCACTCGGTATTGCGGCCGCACTCCATCTCGAAGAGTTCGCCGACCGCAAACACTGGATCAACCGCCTCATCGAGGTCAACATCCAGAACCTCTCGGCAATCCCGTCGATCATCTACGGCATGCTCGCCATCGGCACGCTCGCACTGATTGGCGTGGGCAACAAGAACATCGTGATCGGTGGCGCGTTGGCGCTCGCGCTGCTCATCCTGCCTGTCATCATCATCGCGACCCGCGAGTCGCTGCGCGCTGTACCGCGGGAAATGCGAGAAGGGTCCCTGGCTTTGGGCTCGTCCGAACTGCAGACGGCCTGGCGCATCACCCTTCCTTCGGCCATCCCCGGAATCGCGACCGGCACCATCCTGGCACTCTCGCGGGCCCTCGGCGAAGCAGCGCCCCTGCTACTCCTCGGCGCGCTGGTATTCATCTCCTTCGACCCCAACGGCCTGATGAGCGGATTCACCACCATGCCGATTCAAATCTATGGCTGGACAGGCGCACCGCAGGCGGGCTTTCGAGAGTTGGCCGCAGCCACCTCCATCCTCTTGGTGGGAATGCTCCTACTCATGAACGCACTGGCCATCATCATCCGCAACCGTTATCAGCGTCGCTGGTGACCAACTCTAGGAATCCTCAGATGCAGCAACGATCCGCCACCACAGATCCGCGAACCGATACCTCACCTGCCGACTCCGCTCGGGAACTGACCACCCGCCCCACCCCGGCAACGCATCGCCAGCTGTCAACCAACCCGGTTCACGTCCTCGAGTGCGACCACGTCGATGTCTTCTACGGAGATTTCCTCGCGGTACGTCAAGTGTCGCTGGCATTCGCGCGCAACGAGATCACCGCGCTCATCGGCCCGTCGGGGTGTGGGAAGTCAACAATCCTGCGCTCATTGAACCGGATGAACGATCTCGTCGACGGCGCCAGGGTTGCCGGGGAAGTTCGCTACCGCGGCCAGAACCTCTACGCCAAAGGTGTCGACCCGATCGAGGTACGCCGCCGCATCGGGATGGTCTTCCAAAAACCCAACCCGTTCCCAAAGTCGATCTATGACAACATCGCCTACGGCCCTCGAGTCACCGGCATGAAGGTTGAGTCGATGGACGACCTCGTCGAAAGTGCACTCACCCGGGCAGCTCTCTGGGACGAGGTCAAGGACAAGCTCAAACAGTCCGCATACGGCCTGTCCGGAGGACAGCAGCAGCGACTGTGCATTGCTCGCACCATCGCTGTCGAACCCGATGTCATCCTCATGGATGAACCGTGCGCGTCACTGGACCCGATCGCCACGATGCGTATCGAAAACCTGATGACCGAACTGCGGGATCGCTTTACGATCATCATCGTCACTCACAACATGCAGCAGGCCGCGCGCGTGGCTGACCGCACGGCCTTCTTCACCGCCACCGTCGACGAAACATCCGGAGATCGAACCGGCGAACTGGTCGAGTTCGCTTCAACGATCAAAATTTTCGAGAACCCTGACGACAAGCGGACCGAGGACTACATCACCGGCCGGTTCGGCTGAGCAATGCTCCCGCTTGTGACCCCTGCACGGCTCCGAAACAGCAGGCGACGGCCCCCCGGTTGTGCGACGGTAGTGCTCGTAGACCCCAACGGTTCCGATGAGGAAGCGCGAAAAGCGTTACATGCCGAAGCTATCGACCTGCATACCTGTCTCGATCCATTGCATGCGGCGGCGACCATCGGCCTACACAACGTCGATGTCGTCGTCCTCCATGCCGACCTCGGTGCACTAGCGATGGAGCAGTTCACCCAGATCGCGCATGGTGAACTAGGCCTACCGGTACTGATCGCCTACCACCGAGAGCACCTCCAGACTTTGGGGCCCGCGGTGCTGGCGGGCGCCCGCCCGGTCATCGACCTCCCCTACGAGAGCGGGCAATTAACCGCCGCGATCCTTCACGTCGCACCCGCGCCCGGCCCGTCGGCGCTGGTCGTCGGTGATCTGTCCGTCGACCCCGGCGCATACAGTGCCCGCCTCAACGGCCAGCCAATCGTACTGACCGCCCTCGAGTTCGAGCTGCTCTACGAACTAGCCAGCGCGGCCGGCGCGGTGATCACCAAGCAACAATTCGTACAACGGTTTTGGAGCGATCTCACTTCTGACGAGGCTCAAGGAAGTTCCCCAGGTGTGCTCATTGAAATTCCCCACCTGTGGGCGCTCCTACTGTAGCGACCTTCGGGTTGGCGCGGTGGCG